>JBAVXH010000239.1:0-33448 GCA_049698215.1 Xanthobacteraceae bacterium
CTGCGTGACGCCCCACCCGCGCGCGTCGCCGTTGCGAGCACGCCGAGGGCGGCCGCGGGTTTTGCGAATTGCAGCGGCGGCCGCGCGGTGAATCTCGGTGGCCGGCCCACGGCAGCCTCTTCGCCCACTCCACCTGCCGGTCAATGTCGGCCTGAACCGCGCCGAACAACGACGCGAACATCAGCCGCGTCCTCGCGACATCATCCCGATCACGACGCCGACCAGGACCGCGCCGGCAATCGTTCCGAGCGGATTGCGCCGCGCCATTCCTTCCAGCTCGGACGCGAGTGTTTTCGCCTGCTCGGTCGCGTTGGACATGAGATCCGAGCCCGCGTCGGTGGCAGAACTTGCGGCGCTCCCGATCGATTTCGCGACCTCGCCGGTTGCCTGGGATGCAAAACGGGCCACGTGATCCTTGAGACTTGCAAACTCGCGCCGCAATTCTGCGAGGCCGTCCTGGCCAGCAGCGTCGGAGTCGGCGCGGGAAGTCGCGGAATGAAACTGTGTGGTTGCGCCTGCGTTCACGGGGTTGCCTCGCTGGTTGCTGCCGTCCTGTTCCGGCCCGCGCGATATCGCCCACGCAAGGCCGTGGTTCGCTATTACGCCTTGGTTGTGCAAAGAGGCGCCACGCACGTCGATTGGACCTCGGTGTATTGGACTGAACGCTCCGGTGCGTTCTCTCGCGGCCACGGGAAACACTCACGTCGCACGCGGTTGCGGCGGAGCGGGCCAGCGCATACGATTCAGGGCAAAGAGGACGAAACCCATGACCGAACCGCTTGTCATCGACGTTGTCTCCGATGTCGTCTGCCCGTGGTGCTTCATCGGCAAGAAACGGTTGGAGGATGCGCTGGAGCTCCGCCCCGACATTCCGGTGGAGATCCGCTGGCGGCCCTATTTCCTCAATGACTGGGTGCCGCGTGAGGGCATCAGCCGCGAGCAGTACCTGACCACGAAGTTCGGATCGCCAGAGCGATACAAGTCGATCGCGGGACGCGTGGCGCAGGCCGCGAAGGCGGAGGGCCTCGACTACCAGATGGACAAGATCGCGCGTCAGCCGAACACGCTCGACTGTCACCGGCTGATCCTGTGGGCGCGCAACACCGGCAATGCCGGCAAGATGAAGCAGCGCCTGATGGAGCTCTATTTCAGCGAAGGCGCCGATCTCACTGACCGCGAGGTGCTGGTGAAGGCCGCGGCCGAGTGCGGCCTCGATGCGGATCTGACCCGAGAGCTGCTCGCGAGCGACCGCGACATCGACCGCGTCACGCAGGAGGCCGAGCAGGCGAAGAGCGCCGGTATCGACGGCGTGCCATGCTTCGTCTTCGGCGGCGTGCTCGCGGTCTCCGGTGCGCAGGATCCGACTTATCTGGCCGACGCGATGGCGCGCGCGGCGGAAGAAGTGGAGAAACGCGGGAGCGCCGCAACGGCGGCCGAGTAGGCGCGCCGATGAACGTGCTGGAGCGCGTGCCAGAAGCTGAGCCGCTGGGCGCGAGCGTCGAGTCCTGGCTCGCACAATTCGGTTGCGCTTTGTCAAAGGGCGACGATGCGGCGCTCCATGATCTGTTTCATGCCGAGAGCTACTGGCGCGACATCCTTGCGCTGACCTGGACCATCCAGACGGTCGGCGGCTCCGGCGCGGTCGCCGAGGCGCTCGCGTCTGCGCGCACGATGAAGCCATCCGGATTTGCGCTCGACCGCGCCCGCACGGCCCCGCGCGTGACCACGCGCGCGGCGGGTACGCAGTCCACGGAAGCCTTTTTCAAGTTCGAGACCGCGATTGGCCGCTGCAACGGCGTGGTGCGGCTGGTCGGCGCAAAGGCGTGGACGGTGATGACGGCGCTAAACGAGATCAAGGGGCACGAGGAGCGCACCGGCAGGCGCCGCCCGACCGGGCAGTCGCATTCGCGCGATTTCCGTGGCCCCAACTGGCTCGACCAGCGCAAATCCGCGGCGACCTATCAGGACCACGACCCCGTGGTGCTGGTGGTCGGCGGCGGCCATGCGGGTCTCTCGATTGCGGCGCGCCTCACCCAGCTCGGCATCGACGCGCTGATCGTCGATCGCGAGAGCCGCATCGGCGACAACTGGCGCAACCGCTATCACGCGCTCACCCTGCACAATCAGGTGCAGGTCAATCACCTCCCCTACATGCCGTTTCCGCCGAGCTGGCCGACCTACATTCCGAAGGACAAGCTCGCCGGCTGGTTCGAGGCCTATGTGGAGAGCCTCGAACTCAACTACTGGACCGGCACGGAGTTGCTGGACGGCGCGTACGATGACAAAGAGCAGCGCTGGACCGTCACGCTGCGCCGCGACGGCGCAACGCAAGCGATGCGCCCGCGTCACATCGTGATGGCGACGGGCGTCAGCGGTATCTCGAATATCCCGGACATTCCCTCGCTGAGGGATTTCGCCGGCCAAGTGCTGCATTCGAGCCAATATCGCGACGGCGAGGACTGGAGCGCCAGGCGCGCCATCGTCATCGGCACCGGCAACAGCGGTCACGACATCGCGCAGGACCTCTACTCGAGCGGCGCGCAGGTCACTCTCGTGCAGCGCTCGCCGACGCTGATCGTGAATATAGAGCCGAGCGCGCAGCTCGCCTACACGCTCTATGACGAAGGCCCGCCGCTCGACGACTGCGACCTGCTCGCCGCCTCGATGCCGACCGCACTGGTGCGCAAGAGCCATCAGGCGCTGACCGAGCAAGCCAAGACGCTCGACAAGCCGCTGCTCGACCGGCTTGAGCAGCGCGGCTTCAAGCTCGACTGGGGCGAGGGCGGCACCGGCTGGCAGTTTTTGTATCTCACCCGCGGCGGCGGCTATTACTTCAATGTCGGCTGCTCGGACCTTGTTGCCGAGGGCAAGATCGCGCTCGCGCAGTTCGCCGATATCGAGCGCTTCGTCGCGGACGGCGCACGGCTGCGCGATGGATCGCTGATCGCCGCCGATCTCGTCGTCCTTGCGACCGGCTACAAGGGCCAGGAGCACCTCGTGCGCAAACTGTTCGGCGATGCGGTCGCGTCGCGCGTCGGGGCGATCTGGGGATTCGGCGGCGGTCAGGAACTGCGCAACATGTTCGCGCGCACGCCGCAGCCGGGCCTGTGGTTCATCGGCGGCAGCCTTGCACAGTGCCGCATCTACTCGAAGTATCTCGGCCTGCAGATCAAGGCGATCGAGGAAGGCCTGCTGGCGAAGCAGGTCTAGCGTGGCAGCAATTCGAAAATGATCAGCGACTCGACCACGAGCGAGTATTCTTTGATCTTGCGCTGGCTGAATCCCGCCTTCGCAATCAGCGAGGCAAAGAGTTCCTGATTGGTGTCGGACGACAGCATCAGATAGATGCGGCCGTCCGGCTTGAGCCGGCCGCGCGCCTGATCGAACAATTCCTTGATATCGCGGTACTCGGGCCCTGCGTGCCAGCCGCGATCGGTCAAGTCCTTCGGCTCGCCGGCATGCTTGGGTGGGCTCGAGAGGATCACGTCGAACAGCGGGCGCGGCGCGAGCGAGGCCATCAGGTTCATGCATACGCCGGTGACGCGATCGCCAAGGCCGTTGGCGTTCGCGTTTTCGTTCGCCGACAGCGAGGCATTGGGATTGATGTCGGTCGCGACGACATTCGATGCGCCTGCCCGCGCGGCCGCGAGTGCCAGGATGCCGGTGCCGGTGCCGATCTCGCACACGCGCTTGCCGGTGAAATCGAGGGTCCCGATGAACTCGGCGAACTTCTCGCTGCTGATGAAGAACTTCGGATGAAACACCGTCGGCCGCACGGAGAGGTGAAAGCCCGCCACATAGGTCTCGCGGATATCCTTGCGCGACAGGATGAATTTGTACGAGAGAAAGTGGACAACCGAGCGGAAGGCACGGCGGAACAAGCCTTGATGCCCTCCCCGACTGGCGGTTCCAGAGCTGGTGTTCCAGGCAGCTTTGGCCGCGTCGATCCGGGTCACGTCGTCCATTCAAACGGTCCTTAAGTCGGGTCGTCCGATTTCAACTCGCAGGAGTTTCGGGGAAAGTGAAGAGTCTGGCCGCAACATAGCGGTTTTCATGCTCGCAACAAGGGCTTGGGCCCGCTTCAGGTTCCATACCGCGCTACCGTGCACGTCGTTCACTGAGAGCCATGCTGCGCTCTTGTGGCGACGGGTGCCACGAGGCGGAGTGCCGCAACGGCGCTATTTCGCGCGCTCCGCGGCGGCGCTCGGAGCGACGGCATCGCCATCCTTCGCGGCCTGCGCAAGCAGCGCGCAGCCGCCCGTCTTGTCGGCGAACTGGACATGGCGCGACAGCTTCAGGTCGATGAGCGCCGCGATCGCGCCGGGCTCGCCGAGCTCCGCGGCCACGGTGGCGTCGTAGAGAAAGCCGTCGGGATAATCGAGCGGCACCTGCGGGTGGGCCACCAGCGCGCGGATCAGCTCCTGCCGCGTGTCGTAGTCGAAGGAGCTTTGGAAGAGCAGCTCAATCCCTTTCTTCACGTCGCGTGTGACCAGCCGGCCCTCGACCAGCAGGCGCCCGTATGTGGCGCGCACCAGCGGTGCGTCCGATGTGCGCAAACGGGAGACCAGCGACATCGCGCGCCTCTCGTCTTTCGGGCCGCCCTCGCCTTTCAGCAGCATGTCGACGAGCACAGGCGAATATCCCGGCCACAGGCGGATCGCCTCCTCGAGCAGCTTGCGGGCGCGCACCGGATCTTCGGCGCGGACGGCTTCGGCGAGGATACCAATGGCATTGCCGCGGCCGTGCGCCACGCTCTCGAGCAGCCGGATGCCTTCCTGCCGCTCTTCGGGCTTCGTCGATTTGACCAGAGCGGCGCCGAGGGTGATGACCATCGAGGCGGGATCGCTGTTCTTCGGCGGCCGGGTCATCGCCTGCCGCGCCCAGGTGATCGCTTGCGCCGGGTCGCGCTTCACGATCTGACCGCGCGACAGCTCGCCCACCAGCCTCATGATGGCGTCGGGCTCGCCCAGCTCGGCGGCCCTGCGCAGCGCTCGCTCAGCCTCGGCGCGGTTAACCAGTTGCGGCCTGCCCAGTTTGCCGCGCTCCCACGACCGGTGTCGCTCGTAGAGCTCGAGCCAGGCCTTTGGATGATCCTGCGCGGCCGCCGCGCGGTAGAGTTTGACCGCGTCCTCTTGCCGTCCGGTCGAGCTGTACGCGCGTCCCAGCGCGGCCTGGGTGTCCGCTCCGTCAGGATCGAGCGCAATCGCCTGTTCGCAGGCGCTCAGCAAATCCTGCTTGTGCTTGGCCATCCCCTCCGAGTCGTAGGGGTCGGCCCGCGCAGCGGCGAGGCGGTGACACTCGGCCACGATTGGCGGCACCGCGGGCTGTGCGGGCGCGAGGCTGATGACGCCTAGCGCCGTCGCCACGACAAGGACCGCCAATATCAGCCGCACGTTTGTCCCTCCCCCCGGGGCCGTCACATTCTATCGTGCCAATCGGAGCGCCAACACCAGAATCGCGCTGGCGGCGATCCATGATCCAGCGATCCGCACACCGATGCGCCGCCAGGGACGCGTGGCCTTCGCCGCGAGCCATGCCGAGCCGGCGAGCAGCAGCACGGCGGCGTTGCCGGTGGTGATTTGCTCCTTGATCGCCTCCGGGGTGGTGATCGCCTGCGGCGGCGAATTGAGCGCGAGCGCGACGCCCGTCACGAAAGCAAGCACGCTCGCCACCAGAATGGGCAATGGGCGGGCGAGCGCCGCAATCATCCCCGCGACCGCCGCGATGCCGAGCAGCACCAGCGTTGATGGCGTCTCGCGCATCGCAAATGCGATCGCGATTGATCCCGTGAGGAGGCCGAGCACAAATGCAATGATCGGAGACGCACTTCGGACGAGCAGCCCTAGCGCCACGACGGCAAGCAGGTGGGTCGGCTGGGCAAACTGAATGAATGCCGCGATGACGGCAGCCATCACATCAGGCCGCCGAGATACGCCAAACCGATCAGCGCGATCGCGCCTCCGGCCCCGCGCACCGCGAGCCGTCCGGCGGGCCAGCGTGCGAGCAGGCCGAACGCGATGCCGGTCAGATGCAGCAATCCCGTCGCGATGACGAAGCCGGCTGAGAACGCGACCGCGTTCGCGCCGTCCGGCAGTTCCTGGCCGTGCGCATAGCCGTGGAAGATCGCAAACGCCCCGACCAGCACGGCGGCGACCCACAACGGCGGGCGCGCCGCGAGCGCGACCATCAGGCCGAGCACGATCGCCGAGGATGCAATGCCGGCCTCAACCGCGGGGAGTGGCACGCCGATGATGCCGAGCACGCCGCCAAGTGCCATCACCAGCGGAAACACGATCGGCAACAGCCAGATCGCGGGCGCCCCGAGGAAAACGCCCCACATCCCGACCGCGACCATCGCGATGATGTGGTCGGGTCCGAAGACCGGATGCGTGATGCCAGCGAGAAATCCGCCCGCGGTTTCGCCGGTGTGGGCGAAGGCTGGGGATGTGATGAACACGAACGCGGCTGCTATCGGAGCGATGCGCAAGACTCTCACCGTCATTCCGGGGCGCGACGCAGTCGCGCGCCCGGAATCCATAATCACAGCCGGTGCAGTGTGGCACTGAGGGCCCAAATTCGCGAGTGCGGGGGTCACGGATTCCGGGCTCCGGCCTTGCCGGCCCCGGAATGACAGAGGGCTACGCCGCTTCAAGGCTGCCGATCAAGCGGCTTTCGAGCAGCCGGCCGATCTTCGCGCGCCCTACGGGTTCGGGAAGCACGTGCCTTTCTTCTGATCACTGATATGGGTCCAGTGCCGGGTCGGCGGCTTCCCCACGTTGCCAAAGGCCTGGAAATTCCACCCCCCCTTTCCTTGCGCTCCATCGTGAAATTCCGCGAGGCGCCATCCTATTCCTTTTCCAAACTCCTCTTCGCACCTCTCGTTGGCCTTCTTGAGCGAACCATTAATAGGCGCCGCAGCAGGCGCGACTGGAAGGGTTGCCCCGACGATACCTCCGGACCACCTGTTATTTGTGTCTTTGTCGTCCACGAACTTGGGGGGCGGGAATTTCGACGGCTTGAAACACAGGAGCGGCAAGGTATCGGTGCAGGGTCGATCCCCCACATACGGATCGCAGCGGTTCGGCGGGTTTCCGCAACCGACGGTGATAGTGCCTGTCGTCGCGTTGACCGCTCCTGCGACCCAGGTCATGCCCTTGGCAGGGGGCACGGGTTTGCACTTTCCGGATTTTCCGGCGTTGACGATCCTCTGGAGTTCTTTTTGATCCAGCGCAACGTTGTAGATGTCCACTTCATCGAGGGCGGCGTCACACCAACCGCGGTCCCCGTTACATCCGCCGATAACGACAGGGATATCCTCACGAGGTGTGCCGCCGCCGGCCGGTGCAAGCAAAAATGGACCAGAGCGGACGAGGGGGCCACCCTCAGAACTATACACAGTCACTTCCGGTTTGCTGAGCTCAAATACAGCCGCGACAAAGGTCCATGTATTGGGCTTAATCGGCGATCCCGGCCAATGTCCACTACCCATTACGAGCGCAGGCCGTCCCTGATAAATGACGAGCTCGAAGCGGTCGGGGGTAGACGTGATGAGATTTATCCATTCTGCATTTCCGGTTTTTTTGACCCAGGCGCTTATGGTGAAGCTGGTGTTGTCAAGGTTCAGGCTAGGGTTCGGCTTGATCGTTGCCCTGCTGTTACCGAAGAAGGTCAATCCGTTCCCGACCATCGCTTCGGAGGACATGGGATCGCTTGTGTTGCTGACTCCAATCGGCATGCCCACGGTGCCGGTATTGTCAGTCATGGTGCCAGGATTTTTGCCCATAAGATCGGCGACCGCAGTGCCGCTCTTCTCATCGAGCGGCCACCAGGAGACCAGCCCTGCGGGAGGCGGCGCGCAACCCTGAGCCTGTGCAGGCAGCGCCGTCGGCGCCACGAGAAGCCCGCAGGCGACAGCCAGCGTCCGTGGATATCGGATCAGATCAGCCAGTAGACGTTTCATTTGAATCTCCCGAGCATCAATTTGATTGAGTATTTGTGACGTTATTTCCGCAATAGTTGTATTATACTTTGAATTGAAGCGATACCCTATTCATGCTCTAAATGAACGTTGCGCGCCAAAGGGTTAGCCGGACTGTCTTTACGATCGCGCTGCGCGGCCTCGTTCCGGCCCTACGCCGCCTTCTTCTGCTCGGCGATTCCGACCAGCCGCCGCAGGATCACGTTGGCGCCCTTGAGCCGCTGCTCGGGGCGCGGCCAGTCGTCGAAGAACACGACCTTCATGTCGGGCCGCACGCGTGCCGCCGGGCTCTGGTCGCGGATGTAAGCCACCAGCCCATCCGGGTTGGCGAACTCGCCATTGCGGAACGAGAGCACGGCGCCCTTCGGCCCGGTCTCGACCTTCTCGACGTTCGCGCGGCGGCACAGCGCCTTGATGGCGACGATGCGCAGCAGGTGCTGCACTTCCTCCGGCAGCGGACCGAAGCGGT
This sequence comes from Xanthobacteraceae bacterium, assembly GCA_049698215.1. Lineage (GTDB taxonomy): Bacteria > Pseudomonadota > Alphaproteobacteria > Rhizobiales > Xanthobacteraceae > PALSA-894. The sequence continues at coordinate 8,448 of JBAVXH010000239.1, forward strand.
CCGCAAGCTCCGCGCCAAACGCGTCAATCTCGCGCTCGTCGTCGATGTCGGCGAGCCGCCGGTAGAGGCCGAGCCGCACCGAAAGATCCGCCACATATCCTTCCGGGATCAGCACCGGCATGCCGATGGTGATCTGCGGCGACCAGCGGTCCGGCGCGGGCTCAACGAGGCCTGCCTTCATGCTCATCACGGCCTCTTCCAGCATCTGCTGGTAAAGCTCGAACCCGACCTCCTTGATGTGGCCGGACTGCTCCTCGCCGAGCAGATTGCCGGCGCCGCGGATGTCGAGATCGTGCGAGGCGAGTTGGAAGCCCGCGCCGAGCGTGTCGAGCGATTGGAGCACCTTGAGCCTTCGCTCCGCTTGGCTGGTGAGGCGCTTGTTCACCGGCAGCGTGAACAGCGCGTAGGCGCGCGTCTTGGCGCGACCGACGCGCCCGCGCAGCTGGTAGAGCTGTGACAGGCCGAACATGTCGGCACGATGCACGATCAGCGTGTTGGCGGTCGGAATGTCGAGGCCGGACTCGATGATCGTGGTCGAGAGCAGCACGTCGTATTTGCCGTCGTAGAAGGCGGACATGATGTCCTCGAGCACGCCGGCCGGCATCTGTCCGTGCGCGACCGCGACGCGCGTCTCCGGCACGGTCTGGTCGAGATAAGCCTTCACCTCGGCGAGATCCTCGATGCGCGGCGACACGTAAAACGCCTGCCCGCCGCGATAGCGCTCGCGCAACAGCGCCTCGCGCACCACGATCGGATCGAACGGCGCGATGAAGGTGCGCACCGCAAGCCGATCCACCGGCGCGGACGCGATGATCGAGAGATCGCGCACGCCGGTCAGCGCCAATTGGAGCGTGCGCGGGATCGGCGTCGCGGTCAGGGTGAGCACATGCACCTCGGCGCGCATCTGCTTGATCTTTTCCTTGTGGCCGACGCCGAAGTGCTGCTCCTCGTCCACGACCAGCAGGCCGAGGTCCTTGAACTTGATGGTCTTGCCGAGCAGCGCGTGCGTGCCGATCACGATATCGACCGTGCCGTCGGCGAGACCCTGCTTTGTGGCCTTGAGATCGGCGCTCGATATCAGCCGTGAGGCCTGCGCGACCTTCAAGGGGAAGCCGCGAAAGCGTTCGCTGAAGGTCTTGTGGTGCTGGCGTGCGAGCAGCGTGGTCGGCACCACCACCGCGACCTGCTTGCCGTTCATCGCCGTGATGAACGCGGCGCGCAACGCGACCTCGGTCTTGCCGAAGCCGACATCGCCGCACACGAGACGATCCATCGGCTTGCCGGAGCCGAGATCGTCGAGCACGCGGTCGATCACCGCTTCCTGGTCCTCGGTCTCGTCATAGGGGAAGCCGGCGCAGAACTCCTCGTACATGCCATGCGCCACGGTGAGCTTGGCGCCCTCACGCAGCTGCCGTGCGGCCGCGATCTTGATGAGTTCGCCCGCCATCTCGCGGATGCGGTTCTTCAGCCGCGCCTTGCGCGTCTGCCAGCCGACGCCGCCCAGCTTGTCGAGCTGCACGTTGGTGTCTTCGGAGCCGTAACGCGACAGAAGCTCGATGTTCTCGACCGGCAGGTAGAGCTTCGCGCCTTCCGCGTAGTGCAGCTCGAGACAGTCGTGCGGCGCGCCGGCGGCCTCGATGGTCTGCAGACCCGCGAAGCGCCCGATGCCGTGATCGACGTGCACCACGAGATCGCCGGCATCGAGGCTGGTGACCTCCGCGATGAAGTCCTCCGGCCGCTTCGAGGCGCGGCGGCGGCGCACCAGACGGTCGCCCAGAATGTCCTGCTCGACGATGACGGCGAGGTCGGCGGTCTCGAAGCCGGATTCGAGCCCGAGCACGGCGAGCGAAATCTCAAGCGCCGGCCGGCGCAGCACGTCCGGGTAGTTCGCGACATTGGTCAGGTTGACGAGCCCATGGTCGGCCAGCACATGGCTCATGCGCTCGCGCGAGCCTTCGCTCCACATCGCAATCACGACGCGCTTGCCGTCCTTTTGCAGCGCGTGGACGTGCTTCGTGACGGCGTCGAAGACATTTCGCTCGGCCTCGGCGCGTTCCGGCGCGAAGTTCCGTCCCGAGCGCGTCCCGGCATCGACAATGGTGGCGTCCGGATCGGCAAATGGCGTCAGCCGCGCCAGCGCGCGCTCGCCCAGAAGCGATTTCCAGCCGTCTTCGCGCAGATACAGCCGGTCCCGCGGCAGCGGCTTGTAGACGGTATTGGCGCGATCGGCGTCCAGCGCCTGCCGCCGCGCCTCGTAGTAGTCCGCGATCTGCGCGAGGCGCTCATGCGCCGCGTCCTCGGCAAGCGGTTCGAGCACGACCGCCGCGCCGGGCAGGTAATCGAACAGCGTGTCGAGGCTTTTGTGAAACAGCGGCAGCCAGTGCTCCATGCCGGGGTGGCGGCGGCCTTCGGACACCGCCTCGTAGAGCGGGTCGCTTGCGGAGGTGCCGAAGGACTCGACGTACCCTTGGCGGAAGCGGCGGATCGTCTCGCTGGTCAGCTGGAATTCCGCAACCGGAACGAGGTCGAGCGCACGCAGATCGTTCTGCGAGCGCTGCGTCTCGGCGTCGAACGACCGTATCGACTCCAGCGTGTCGCCGAAGAAGTCGAGCCGCACCGGATCGCCCGCGCCAGGTGGATAGAGATCGACGATGCCGCCGCGCACCGCGTAGTCGCCCGGTTCGCGCACGGTCGAGGTGCGGTTATAGCCATTGAGCTCCAGCCACTGGATCACGCCATCCATCGCCAGCATGTTGCCGGGCGCCGCGGAAAGCGCTTGTGTCGCGATCAGCGAACGCGGCGGCACACGCTGGAGCGCGGCGTTCACGGTGGTCAACATCACGCCCGGCTTCTCGCGGCCTTTCAGGCGCGCAAGCCGCGACAATGTGGTCATGCGTTGCGCCACGACGCCGGGGTGTGGCGACACGCGGTCGTAGGGCAGGCAATCCCACGCAGGAAACTCGTTGATCTCGATCTCCGGGGTGAAGAACGACAGCGCACGCGCGAGCTGCGCCATGCGCGGCCCGTCGCGGCAAATCACCACGAGGCTGGTCGCAGGCGCATTCGATTTGGCCGCAACGGCGCGCGCGAGATCGGCGACGATCAGGCCTTCGGCACCGTCCGCCACGCCCGAGACGGTCAAGGCGCGGCCGGGAACGAGCAGCTCGGCAGGCGACCTCGCCATTAGGCGGCCCCGCGGAAGTCGCGCATCTTGCGGAACAGCGGCGTATCGAACGACGCGGGCGCTTCCCGCGCACCCATCACCCAGGCGAGGAGATCCGGCTCCGGCACATCCATCAGCCGTTCGAACTCACGCACCTCCGCCTCGGTCATGGAGGCGATATGCGCGTCCGCGAAGCGGCCTGTGATCAGGTCCACCTCGCGCATGCCGCGGTGCCAGGCGCGGAACAGCAGGCGGCGGCGCCGTTTGTCGAGGCCCTCGCTTGAAATCGTCGTTCCGCTCATGTCCGCAATGGCTCGCAACACGAAAAGCCCGGACGTGCCGGGCAGGGCTCATATAGCGATGGATGGCGCGAATGTCAGCGGGCGAACGCGCGGTTTGATGCGATAATGCCGCCGCAATCCGGAATCACCGCCATGAGTGACCCGAATCCCCCGCCCGGCTTCGAACCGCTGTTCCGCACCAGCCCTTTTTTGGAAACAGTCGGCCCGCTGTTCTATCGGCGCGACCCGGATCGCGGCATCGTCATCGGCCTGCGCATCGCGCAGAAACACGCCAATGCGCGTGGCTTCGCGCACGGCGGGCTATTGGTCACGCTCGCCGATATCGCGCTCGGCTATCAGACCGCGTTCGGCCAGGACCCGCCCGCCGGCCTGATCACCGCGAACCTGAGCGCGGATTTCGCCGGCGCAGCCAGGATCGGCGATTGGGTCGAGGCGCACGTGGATGTGCAGAAGCTCGGCAGCCGGCTCGCGTTCGCCAATGCTTTTCTGGTGGTCGATGGCGAGCGGATCGTGCGTGCGAGCGCGGTCTTCACACGCGCCGGGCCGCTGTCCGATCAACAGACTTGAGCGATGCGCCTTCTTTGCGCGCACCGACCTCCATCACCTATAATTGTTTCATGGTGTTTTACTACTGAATCGAGAATCACTATTGAGTGAGCCGTAATCCCTCTGTGGTGGAGCACGCCATGGCATTCACAGGTTCGGCGCTCAGCCGTCGTGGCTTTCTCATCGGCACGTCGGCCTTCGTCGCCGCAGGCCAGTTCGGATTGCGGCCCGATGTCGGCTTCGCCCAGGACGCGCCGAGCGTCAGCGACGCAGCTTGGCGCGATCTGTCCAAGCGCATCCTCGGCCCGGTGCTGCGGCCGGCCGACTTCGACTTCACGAAATTCAATCTCCCGAACAATCTGCGCTATGCCGACATCCGGCCGGCCGGCATCGCGCTGTGCGCCAGCACCGGTGACGTCGCGCAGGCGATCCAGTGGTGCCGTCAGTACGACGTGCCGTTCGTCGCGCGCTCGGGCGGCCACTCTTATGCGGGCTTCTCGATGACGAGCGGGCTGACCATCGACGTGTCGATGATGAACGCGCCCTATTTCGATCCGCGAACCGGCATCGTGCGGATCGGCGCGGGTGCGCGCAACCAGATCCTCTATGCCGCCCTGCGCAAAGCCAATATCGCGATTACCCACGGCCGCTGCCCGACCGTCGGCGTTGCGGGCTTCGTGCTCGGCGGCGGCATCGGTTTCAACATGCGGGCGAACGGTCTCGCCTGCGACCAGGTGGTCGAAAGCGAGATCGTGCTGGCGGACGGCCAGGTTCTGACACTCGATGCGCGCAGCAACAATCACACCGTCGCGGACCTCTACTGGGCCTGCCGTGGCGGCGGCGGCGGAAATTTCGGCATCAACACGGCATTCGCGCTGAAGACCTTTCGGGCGCCGCCGGTGTGCGTATTCAGATTCGACTGGAGCGCCGAGCCGGATCAGATGGAGCGGGTCTTCGGCGCGCTGATGACAGCGCTCGACGCGGGACCGGACACGCTTGGCACGCGTTTCTCCGTCGGCGCGATCACGCCCGAACAGCTGCGCCGCCGCGAGCCGATGAAGCTCGACCTGATTGGACAGATTCATCGCGGCACGCGTCGGCAAGTCCTCAACCTCCTCAAGCCGGTCTATGCGGTCAAGAAACCGGCCACAGAGAAGATCGAAGAACTGCCCTACTGGGCCGGACAGGATTTCCTGGAGGAGCCGGGCACGCCGGCGCCGTTCCAGGAACGATCGACCTTCCTCACCAAGCCGCTCGACGTGCAGGGTCGCAGAATCGCGTTTGATTTCCTGCGCCGCTGGCCGGGGACCGGCACCGGCCCGGATGCGGCGGCCGACTTCCGTTTCTTCCAGACCGGCGGCAGGATCAACAAGGTCCCGGCGAACGCGACCGCCTTCGTGCACCGCGACACGCGCTGGATCCAGGATATCGGCCTCAACTGGCCGGTTGGAACGCCGGCCGCCGTGCTCGATGCCAATTTCGCCTGGCAGGATGCGTTCTATGAAGCGATGCGACCCCACACGAACAAGCAGGCCTACCAGAACTTCATGGACCCCTCGCTCAAGGACTGGCAGCAGGCCTATTACGGCAGCAACCTGGCCCGGCTGAAGGACATCAAGCGTCGCGTCGACCCAACCAACATGCTCCGCTTCGCCCAATCGATCCCGCCGGCCTGAGTGAGGTCAGTTGCGTGCGTCGACTGTAAGCGCCAGCATCCGCTCCAGTCGGAATTGGATGCATGCGCCCTGCTCTCCTCGATCCGCTGTTCGCCTCGCTGACTAGCCTGCCGGGAATCGGGCCCAAGCTCGCCAAGCTGTTCGCCCGACTGACCGACCGCGATCCGCCGCGCGTGCTCGATGTTCTGTTCCACCTGCCGAGCGGCACGATCGACCGCCGTGCGCGGCCGAAGCTGCGCGATGTCGTCCCCGACACGATCGTCACCGTGGTGGTGGGCATCGACCGGCATAAACCGCCGCCGCCGAACCGCCCGCGCGCGCCGTACCAGATCTATGCGAGTGACGACTCTGGCGGCACGATCACCCTCACCTATTTCAGCGCGCGCAAGGATTATCTCGAGAAGCTCTTGCCGGTCGGCGAGCGGCGCATCGTGTCCGGTATGACTGCGGCCTACGACGGCATGCTGCAGATGGTGCATCCGGATCGTGTGGTGGCGGAAGCCGATGCCGGCAGCATGCCGCTGATCGAGCCGGTCTATCCACTGACCGAAGGGCTCGGCCCCAATGGCATGCGCAAAGCGGTCGAGGGTTCGCTCGGGCGCGTGCCTGTGTTGCCGGAATGGCAGGACGGGGCATGGTTGCGCCAGCAAAAATGGCCGGCGTTTCGTCAGGCGCTGACGGCCCTGCATCATCCCGACGATCCCGGCGCGGTCGTTCCCGAGACACCCGCCTGGTTGCGCCTTGCCTACGACGAACTGCTGGCAGGGCAGCTCGCGCTGATGCTGGTGCGTGCGAACCAGAAGCGGTTGGCAGGACGTCCGAGCCAGGGCGATGGCGGGTTGGCCAAGAAAATCGTGGCCGCGCTTCCCTATTCGCTCACGCCGTCGCAGGCGGGTGCCATCGAGGAGATCAATGCCGACCTCGGCAAGCCCGAGCGCATGCTGCGCCTCCTGCAGGGCGACGTCGGCTCGGGCAAGACCGTGGTCGCGCTGCTCGCGGCCGCGACCGTCATCGAGGCGGGGCGACAAGCCGCCCTGATGGCCCCGACGGAAATTCTCGCACGTCAGCACCATAAGACGATCGCGCCGCTCGCCGAAGCGGCCGGCCTGCGCGTCGCGATCCTCACCGGCCGCGAGCGCGGGAAAGAGCGCGCCGATATTCTGGCGCGGCTCGAAGCCGGCGAGCTGGACTTGCTGGTCGGCACGCATGCGCTGTTCCAGGACGAGGTCGCGTTCCGCGATCTGGCGCTTGCGATCGTGGACGAGCAGCATCGCTTCGGCGTGCATCAGCGCCTCGCGCTGGCGCGCAAGGGCGAAGCGGTCGACGTGCTGGTGCTGACCGCTACGCCGATCCCGCGCACGCTGGTGCTGACCTATTTCGGCGACATGGACGTCTCGCAGTTGCGCGAGAAACCGGCCGGCCGCCAACCCATCGACACCCGCGCCGTGCCGCTCTCTCGCATCAACGAGGTGGCCGAAGCGGTCGGCCGCGCGCTCGAGCGCGGCGAGCGGGTCTACTGGGTGTGCCCGCTGGTCGCCGAATCCGAGGTGAGCGATCTTGCCGCCGCCGAGCAGCGCTTCGCGGAGCTGCAGCAGCATTTCGGCGAAGCTGTCGACCTCGTGCACGGCAAGATGAAGGGTACGGACAAGGACGCCGCGATGGCGCGCTTCGCCTCGGGAGAAACGCGACTGCTCGTCGCCACCACCGTGATCGAGGTTGGTGTCGATGTCCCGGAAGCGACCGTGATCGTGATCGAGCACGCAGAACGCTATGGCTTGGCGCAGATCCATCAGCTACGCGGCCGCGTCGGCCGCGGGCGCGAACGCTCGACCTGCCTCTTGCTCTACCGCGCCCCACTCGGCGAGACCGCGAAGGCGCGCATCGAGATCCTGCGCCAGACGGAAGACGGCTTTCGCATCGCCGAGGAGGATTTGCGCCTTCGCGGCGAGGGCGATGTGCTCGGCACGCGCCAGTCCGGCATGCCGGGCTTCCGCGTCGCGCGCATCGAGGTGCATGGGCCTCTGCTCGAGCCGGCCCGCAAGGACGCGCAGCTCATCCTCTCGCGCGATCCCGATCTCACCTCGCCGCGCGGCGAGGCAACACGCCATTTGCTCTATTTGTTCGAGCGCGACGAGGCGATCAGGTTGCTGCGGGCGGGTTGACTACTCCGCCGCGGTCGGCGTGCGGACGGGGCGCGCCGCGCGGGCGGTCTCGGCGAGCGCGGCGAGCTTCTTCTGCTGCTCGCCATTGCCGCCCGGCTGGATCATGCCGGCGCTCATCAACAGCTTGGCGGCGTCCTCCACGGAAATGCCCAGCTCGATCACGTCGCGGCGGAGCACGTAGAAGAAAAAGCCCGTGGTCGGGTTTGGCGTGCAGGGCATGAAGGCCGAGACGTACTCGTCATCGCTTGGGAGCTGCGCGGTCAGATCCGCGCCGGGCGGTGTTGAGAGAAACACCAGCGACCACATGCCGGGCGCCGGAAATTCGACCAGCCCGACGGTGCGGAATGATGACGCCGACTTCGAGAACAGCGTCTCGAACACCTGCTTCAGGCCACGGTAGAGCGGGCGCACGATCGGCACGCGCCCCAGTATCCTTTCGCCGATCTCGACGAAGGTCTTGCCCACCAGGTTGGCGGTGAAAAAGCCGAGCATGGTGAGCGCCAGGAACGCGATAATCAGGCCGAAGCCCGGCACCTTGACCGGCAGATAGGTCTCCGGCCGGTAGGCGAACGGGATGAACGGCCGCACCAGATCATCCACCCAGGTGACGAACGACCAAACCAGCCAGATCGTGATTGCGACCGGCCCGGCGACGATCAGCCCGGTCAGGAAATAGGTGCGGATACGGCTGGCGATGCTGTGGTGTGTCGGTTCCGGCGGCGCGGAACTCTCAAGGTTGCTCATGGATTCGTGCGGCCTCGTCTGCCCGGCGGCATATGGCGGTCATTATATGAAAAAGTAATGGCAGGCGGCTACCGCCCGAAACAGGCCAAATGCCGCGGCAAGCTATTCGACGGTCACGGATTTCGCGAGATTGCGCGGCTGGTCCACGTCCGTGCCCATCATCACGGCCGTGTGGTACGCAATCAGTTGCACCGGGATCGCATAGACCAGCGGCGTCACGGTCTGAGGCATGTCCGGCAAAACCAGGGTCTCCATAGAGGCGACCCCCGCTTCGGCGGCCCCTTTTGGATCAGTCACAAGAATGATCTTGCCGCCGCGCGCGGCAACCTCCTGCATGTTCGAGACGGTTTTCTCGAACACGCGATCATAGGGCGCGATCACCACCACGGGCATGGTCTCGTCGATCAGCGCGATCGGGCCGTGCTTGAGCTCGCCGGCCGCATAACCTTCGGCGTGGATGTAGGAGATTTCCTTCAGCTTTAGCGCGCCTTCGAGCGCAATCGGGTACGACGTGCCGCGGCCGAGATAGAGCACGTCGCGGCTGTGCGCGAGCGTATGGGCGAGCTGCTCGATGCGCGGCTCGAGCGCGAGCGCTTCCGTCATCAGGCGCGGAACCTCGATGAGGGCATGGACCAGCTTACGCTCGTCGTCCTCGGACAGGAGACCGCGCACCCGCCCGGCATGGATCGCGAGGCAGCAGAGCGCCGCGAGCTGGCAGGTGAAGGCCTTGGTCGAGGCAACACCGATCTCCGGCCCAGCGAGTGTCGGCATCACGCAGTCGCTTTCGCGGGCAATGGTCGAGGTCGGCACGTTCACAACCGAGAGAACGTGCTGCTTCTGCTCCTTGGCGTAACGGAGCGTCGCGAGCGTGTCGGCGGTCTCGCCCGACTGGGACACGAAGATCGCAAGCCCGTCCGGCGCGAACGGCGCCTCGCGATAGCGGAATTCGGACGCCACATCGATTTCGACCGGGAGTCGCGCGAAGCGCTCGAACCAGTATTTGGCGATGAGGCCCGCGTAATAGGCGGTGCCGCAGGCCGAGATCGAAATCCGGTTGATCTTCGCAAAATCGAACGGCAGCGCCGGCATGCGCACGCGCTCGCTCGCCATGTCGAGATAGTGCGCGAGCGTGTGGCCCACGACCTCGGGCTGCTCGAAGATTTCCTTCGCCATGAAATGGCGATGGTTGCCCTTGTCGATCAGCAGCGCCGAGGCATTCGACTTCTGCACCAGCCGCTCGACTTTGCGGCCGGTCGCGTCGCGGACCTCGACACCCTTGCGATTGAGCACCGCCCAGTCGCCCTCTTCCAGATAGCTGATCGTGTCGGTGAAGGGAGCAAGCGCAATCGCGTCCGAGCCGAGATACATCTCGCCGTCGCCGTAGCCGACCGCGAGCGGCGAGCCCTTGCGCGCGCCGACCAGGAGATCGTCCTCGCCTTCGAACAGGAACGCGAGCGCGAATGCGCCGCGCAGCTTCGGCAAGGCGGCCTCCACCGCCTGCGCCGGAGTGCGGCCCTGCTTCATCTCGTCGGTTACGAGGTGCGCAACGACCTCGCTGTCGGTCTCGGTCGCGAACTTGTGGCCCTTCTTCTGCAGCGCTTCGCGCAGCTCGCGGAAGTTCTCGATGATGCCGTTGTGCACGACCGCGACCTTGTCGGTCGCGTGCGGATGCGCGTTCACCTCGTTCGGCTTGCCGTGGGTCGCCCAGCGGGTGTGGCCGATGCCGGTGTGACCGCCGAGCGGCTCGCTCATCAGCCGCTTTTCGAGATTCTTCAGCTTGCCTTCGGCACGGCGGCGAGTGAGGTGACCATCTTCCAGCGTTGCAACACCCGCCGAGTCATAGCCGCGGTACTCGAGCCGCTTGAGCGCCTCGACGATTTCTTCGGCCACGGGCTCGCGCCCCAGTATTCCGACGATCCCGCACATGCGTGGATGTCCCCCTGATTAACCCGAACGATGCCCGAATCCGGTTTAAACGCTGCTAATAGCAGTCAGAAATCACAAAGCTTCTCGCTCTGTGACAAACCGCCGCCCGCTTCGGTAAACCGTTAACGCTTTTTGGCGGGCTTTTTCTTGCGCGCGCCGGCCGCTTTCGCCGGCTTTTTTGCCGCAGCCGCTGTTTTCGGCTTCCAGCCCGCCTTGTTGACTTGTCGCCCGCGGCCAAGCGCCAGCGCGCCGACCGGCACATTTTCGGTGATCACCGAGCCAGAGCCCACATAGGCGTTGGCGCCGACCTTTACGGGCGCGACCAGCGCCGAATTCGAGCCGATGAACGCACCCTTGCCGACCTCGGTGCGGTGCTTGTTCTCGCCATCGTAGTTGCAGAAGATCGTGCCCGCGCCGATGTTGGCACCGTCGCCGACGCTGCCGTCGCCGATGTAGGCGAGGTGGTTCGCCTTGGCGCCTTCCCCGAGTTCGGCGGCCTTTACCTCAACGAAATTGCCGACGCGGGATTTCGTGCCGAGTTTCGCGCCGGGCCGCAGCCGCGCGAACGGGCCAACGGACGCGCTCCTGCCGACATGCGCGCCTTCGAGATGGCAGAACGCGTGGATCACTGCGTTGTCCCCGACAACGCAACCGGGACCGAACACCACATTTGGCTCGATCACGACGTCGCGTCCAAACTTGGTATCGGCGGATAGAAACACGGTCTCGGGCGCGATCATCGTGACGCCCGCCTCGAGCGCGGCGGCGCGCAGGCGCTCTTGCATCACCGCCTCGGCCTGGGCGAGCTGCGCGCGCGTGTTGATCCCGTGCACCTCGTCCTCTGTGGTCTCCAGCGCGACCGCTTCGAGCGCCATCTTGTCGGCGATCGTCACGGCGTCGGTCAGATAGAATTCGCGCTTGGCATTGGCGTCGTCGATGCGGTTGAGGATTTCAAGCGCGACCTCGCCGCGCAACGCCATCAGCCCGCCATTGCAGAGATCAATGGCGCGCTCCGCCTCGCTCGCATCTTTCTCTTCGCGAATGTCAACGAGCCGATGGCCGTTCATGATGAGCCGGCCGTAGCCGGTCGGATCGGCCGGGCGGAAGCCAAGCACCGCAACGCTCGCATGATGGTCGATCGCGCCGCGCAGGCGCTTGAGCGTCTCCGCGCTGATCAGCGGCGTGTCGCCAAAGATGACCAGAACGTCGTCGGCGCCCTTGGCGATCGCCTTGCGCGAACAGAGCACGGCGTGCGCCGTGCCGCGCCGCTCCGACTGAACAAAGATCTGCGCCTTGGGCAACGTGCGCCGTGCCTCCTCGGCGACTCCGTCCGAGTCCGGCCCGACCACAACGGCCGCTTGCTCCGTACCCGCCGCGCGCACCGCGCCGAGCACATGAGCGAGCAGCGAACGCCCAGCCACCTCGTGCAATACCTTTGGCCGCGCCGAACGCATGCGCGTCCCCTCGCCGGCGGCGAGCACAATTGCGAGACAGGTTCGTTTGCTCATTGGCGACCTTAGGGAAACTCGCGCCGTCATACTCAGGCGCGACTCACAAGGAAAGGTGCATAGCGGGGATGAACGCTCCGATCTACGGCGGGAATCGCGGGATTCTGCTACCGTTTGGTCGCGCCTTTGATTCGCGCGGAGTTCTCCATGACGGCCGTGCGCCGCACGCAACTTGCCCGGCTCGGCGCTTGGATCAGCCTTGCGACTTTCGCTGTGATCGTCGTGTTTTTGGTCGCGCGGACCGAAACCGGGATCCGCCGCATCGCGACCCTGCTCACCCCTGCGGAAACCGCCCGGACCTCAAAGGCGCCGCAACTTGCCAATCGCCCGTCCGATCAGGAGGCCGAGCAACGCCGCCTTGCCGAGGCTGTGCGGGCATTGACCGCTGACCGCGACCGCCTGGCGGCCCGGCTCACGGTGCTGGAGCGCAGCCTCGATGAGGTGACGGGGTCGATCCCGCCCGCGGCCGGAACCTCGAAACTGCCCCAGGTGCCGGTCCCAAGCGTCGCGACATCGCCACTGGCACCCCCCGCAGCCCCGCCGACCCAGGCAACTCAGCCCGCGCCGACCAATCAGTCGCGGGTCGCGGCCGGACATCTGGCGACAGGTACAAGCGCCGCCGATTCCGTCGCCACGAGAACGGAATTCGGCGTCGATATCGGCGGCAACGCCTCGATCGAGGGCCTGCGTTCGCTCTGGAGCACGCTGAAATCGAGCCAACCCGCGCTGTTCGATGGGTTGCGCCCGATCATCGCGATCCGAGAAGGACAAAAGGCGGGTTCAGTCGAGCTGCGCCTGATCGCCGGTCCACTGCCGAACGCCAGCATTGCGGCGCGGCTCTGTGCGGCGCTTGCCGCCGCGAACCAGCCCTGCCAGCCCGCCGTGTTCGACGGGCAACGGCTGGCGCTGCAATAGTCTGTTTGCGCATCCGAAAACCGGTCCCCATCCCGGATCGCGTCCGGGACATGCTTTTCGGGGTGATGCGCCTTATTTCGGCATCGCGGTTTCGACGAGCCGCGCCCAGAACGCGACTCCTGTCGGGATCACTTCATCGTTGAAGTCGTAGGCCGGGTGATGCAGCCCGGCGCTGTCGCCGTTGCCGATGAAGATGAAAGCGCCGGGGCGCGCCTCCAGCATGAACGAGAAATCCTCCCCGCCCATCAGTGGCGGCGTCTTGGCGTCCACCGCGTCCGGGCCGACGACGCCAGACGCGATCGCTGCCGCGAATTCGGTTTGGCGTTCGTGGTTGCTGGTCACCGGATATCCGCGGGTATACGTGAGCGTTGCTCGCGCGCCATAGGCCTTGGCGGTGCCCTCCACGACCTCGCGCAGGCGCTTCTCCAGCGTGTCGCGCACCTCGGGAAGCAGGCTGCGCGCCGTGCCGCGCAAGGTCGCCGTCTGCGGGATAACGTTGTCGGCCGAGCCCGCATGGAACTGGCAGATCGAGATCAGGCCAGACTTGATCGGGTCGACGCTGCGCGAAACAACCGCCTGTGCCTGATTGACGATTTGCGCACCGACCACCACCGGATCGACCCCAAGGTGGGGCTTTGCGGCGTGCGTGCCGAACCCCTCGATTTCGATGAGGATGCGATCCGCGGCCGCAAGCAGCGGACCGGGCCGGATTGCGAAATGCCCAAGCGGAATGCCCGGCATGTTGTGCATGCCATAGACCTCCTGGATCCCGAACCGCTCCATCATGCCGTCGTTGACCATCTCGCGGCCCCCGCCGCCGCCCTCCTCGGCGGGCTGGAAGATCACCACGGCGGTGCCTGAGAAATCGCGCGTCTCGGCGAGGTACTTGGCGCCGCCGAGCAGCATGGCGGTGTGTCCGTCGTGACCACAGGCGTGCATCTTTCCGGGATTCTTCGAGCGGTACGGAAGGTTCGTCTGCTCATCCATCGGCAGTGCGTCCATGTCGGCGCGCAGCCCGATCACCTTGCGCGGTCCTGTCCCTTTCCCGTGGATCACGCCCACCACGCCGGTCTTTCCGATGCCGGTCACCACCTCGTCGCAGCCGAAAGCTTTCAGCTTCTCGGCGACGCTCCCCGCGGTGCGGTGCACGTCGAAGAGGATTTCGGGATACTCATGGATGTCGCGCCGCCACGCGGCGACCTGCGCCTGCATCTCGGCGATACGACTGGCAATCGGCATTCGGGGCTCCGGGTCGCAGCAGACGCTGCGGCAATTCAGGAACAAAAACGGTCGGCAGGTCGCCGGTTCACGCCGATATGTCAGGATTGCGTCCCAAAGTCGATGCTCTGGACCCGCCGTGGCGGGCGCGGCTAAAGTCGGCCGAACTGGTCCACAAGGACTACTCCACCAGGGAGTGTTGTACGGCGCGATGCGCATCGCATCGCGGTGAGGGAGAGACTCGATGAAGTTGAAGACACTGCTGCTCGTTGCCGCATTCGCGGCAGCGTCGCTGACCACTACGTCGGCCGCGACCTTCCGCTTCGCCTTTCAAGGCGATCTGAAGTCGCTCGATCCCTATTCGCTCAATGAGACTTTCACGCACGGCGTGCTCGGCAACGTCTATGAAGGGCTCACCAAGCGCGACAAGGAGCTCAAGATTGTCCCCGGCCTCGCGGAGCGCTGGGAAACCCCCGAGCCGAACCGCTGGCGCTTCCATCTGCGCAAGGGTGTCAAGTTCCACAATGGCGAGGATTTCACCGCGGACGACGTGGTGTTCTCCGCAACGCGCGCCCACGCACCGGCTTCCGACATCAAGACGCGCTTTCCGGCCGACACCAAGGTCGTGAAGGTCGACGACCACACCGTCGACTTCATCACCGCGGGTCCCAATCCGATCCTGCACGCCGAATGGGACACTTGGTACATCCTCTCGAAGAAATGGGCCGAGGCGAACGGCTCAGCCCAGCCGCAGCCGCAGGCCGGCCAGCAGATGAGCCATGCGGCACTCAACGCCAACGGCACCGGGCCCTTCATCATCACCAGCCATCAGGCCGGCGTGAAAACCACGTTCAAGCCGAACCCGAACTGGTGGGGCAAGCCGGAGCACAATTTCGACGAGGTGATCTTCACCACGATTTCAAACGACGCGACGCGCGTTGCCGCACTGCTCTCCGGCGATGTCGACTGGGCCGACCCGATCCCGCTGCAGGACGTGGAGCGTATCAATGCAAGTGCGAACGCGCAGGTGCTGCAAGGCCCCGAGCTGCGCACGATCTTCCTGAGCTTCGACCAGTATCGCGACGAGCTGAAGTACTCGAACATCAAGGGCAAGAACCCCTTCAAGGACGTGCGGGTGCGCAAGGCGTTCTATCTCGCGATCGACGAGAATGCGATCGCCGACAAGGTGATGCGCAAGGCGGCGGTCCCGTCCGCGCTGATGATCTCGCCGCTGCTGTTCCCGCTGGCGAAGGACTTCAAGCGGCCGGCGTATGATCCGAACGAGGCCAAGAAGCTGCTGGCCGAGGCCGGGTATCCGAACGGCTTCGAGGTGACGATGGATTGCCCCAACGATCGCTACGTCAACGACGAGGCGATCTGCCAGGCGATCACCGCGATGCTCTCGCGCGTCGGTGTGAAGATCAATCTGCTGGCGCAGCCGAAGGCGAAGTACTTCGCCAAGATCCTGGTGTCGGGCGGTTACGACACCTCGTTCTTCCTGCTCGGCTGGACGCCGGGCTCGTTCGATAGCTGGAACGTGCTCGCCAACATGTACCGCTGCCGCGACGAAAAGGGCGTCGGCGGCAACAACAATGTCGGCAACTACTGCAATCCGAAAATGGAGGAGATGATCAAGCAGATCCTGGTTGAGGCCGACACGGGCAAGCGTGATCAGCTCATCAAGACCGCCTACCAGCTCGGCCAGGATCAGGACTGGGGCTACATCCCGCTGCACCAGCAGGCGCTCGCCTGGGGCGTGTCGAAGAAGGTGAAGGTGGTGCAGCGCGCCGACAACCAGATCCTCTTTTACTGGTTCCGGAAGGACTGACACGGCGGTTCACGAAAAGCCGAAGGGCCGGGCAAAACCCGGCCCTTTTCGTTTGCGGCGATTGCCGAAGCACCGCCGATCTCTGTACGTTGCACGCGACATGAGTTCCGAGAGCTAGATGCTCGCCTTCGTCATTCGCCGCCTGCTGCAGGCCATCGTGGTGATGCTCACGGTGGCGCTGATCGCGTTCACGCTGTTTCGCTTCGTCGGCGATCCCGTGAACATGATGGTGGGCATCGAGACGACCGCTGAGGATCGCGCGAAGCTGCGTCAGGACCTCGGCCTCAACGATCCGATACCCGTTCAGTTCATTCGCTTTGTCGGCAACGCGGCGCGGCTCAATTTCGGCAACTCGTACCAGTTCAAGACGCCGGTCATCGACCTGATCGCCGACCGCTTCCCCGCCACCATGGAGCTTGCGCTCGCGTCCGCGCTCTTCTCGCTCCTGATCGGCATTCCGATGGGTGTCTACACGGCGCTGCACCGGCGCTCGTGGCTCTCCAACATCTTTCTCGCGGCATCGCTGGTGGGCATTTCGCTGCCCACCTTCCTGATCGGCATTCTTCTGATCTTCCTGTTCCCGGTCACGCTCGGCGTCCTGCCCTCGTTCGGGCGCGGCGAGGTCGTGCGCATCGGCTTCTGGACGACCGGGCTGCTTACCGCTTCCGGCTTGAAGGCGTTGATCCTGCCGGCGATCACACTCGGCCTGTTCCAGATGACGCTGATCATGCGCCTCGTGCGCGGCGAGATGCTCGAAGTGCTGCGCACAGACTACATCAAGTTTGCGCGCGCCCGCGGACTCACCGATCGCGCCGTGAACTTCGGCCATGCGCTGAAGAACACGCTCGTCCCGGTGATGACCATCGCCGGCCTGCAGCTCGGCTCCATCATCGCTTTCGCGCTGATCACCGAGAGCGTGTTCCAGTGGCCCGGCATGGGTCTTTTGTTCCTGAAGGCGGTGCAGAACGTCGACATCCCGATCATGTCGGCCTACCTGCTGCTCGTCGCCTTCATCTTCGTGACCATCAACCTCATCGTTGACATCCTCTATGCGGTGGTCGATCCGCGCATTCGCATCGACGCACGGGCCGCCGTATGAGCGCTGCAGCCGACACTCCGCCCGAGGTCCTGATGCGCCGCCCGTCACGGCTCAAGGCGATCGTCGACAGCGACCTCGTCTATTCCTTTCTGCGCTCGCGCGTCACGATCGCGGCGGCCGTGGTGACGCTCGTGATCGTGCTCGCCGCCCTCCTCGCGCCCTGGATCGCGCCGAACGACCCTTACGATTTGCGCCAGCTGAGCCTTCTCGACTCGCACAACCCGCCGGCCTGGCTGCAGGGTGGAGATTGGCGCTTCCTGCTCGGCACCGACGACCAGGGCCGCGACGTGTTCTCCACCATCCTCTACGGCTCGCGCCAGTCGATCGCGATCGGCCTCATGGCGACGCTGTTTGCCGGCCTGCTCGGGATTTCGCTTGGCCTCATCGCCGGCTATGCGGGCGGCTCGATCGACGCGGTCATCATGCGCGCCGCCGATATCCAGAGCACCTTCCCGGCGATCCTGATCGCCATGCTGATCGACGGTACCTCGCGCGCGCTGTTCGGTGAGCAGCGCAATGAGCAGATCGTGTTCTGGGTCATGGTGCTGTCGATCGGCCTGTCGTTCTGGGTGCAGTATGCGCGTACGGTGCGCGGCTCGACCCTGGTCGAGAAGAACAAGGACTACGTGCTCGCCGCCCGGCTGATCGGCATCCGCCCGTCAAAAATCCTGTTCCGCCATGTGCTGCCGAACGTGGTCGGGCCGGTGCTGGTGATCGCGACCATCAACCTGGCGCTCGCGATCATCACCGAGGCGACCTTGTCATTTCTCGGCCTCGGCTTGCCGCCCACGCAGCCCTCGCTCGGCACGCTGATCCAGATCGGCCAGAAATATCTGTTCGCCGGCGAATGGTGGATCGCGATCTTCCCCGGCATCACGCTGGCCGCGCTGGTCCTCGCCGTGAACCTGCTCGGCGACTGGCTACGCGACGCGCTGAACCCGAAGCTGCGGTAGAACATGACCCCGAAAGTGGAAACTGGTTTTCGGACAAGATCATGCTCGAGAAGGCTGCGATGCCGCAGGACCCCTTATCCTGCGTGACAACCCGCAGGCACGGCCATAAAGTCCGCCCCAACCGGCTTTCGTGCCGCATTTATTGGAGGAACTAATGCGCTTGAAAATCAGTGCCTTGATGCTTGGCGCCGCTCTCGCCGCGATGGCGACTGCGGCTGACGCGCGCGCCGTGAAATGGGCGCGCGCCGCGGATGCCCTGACCCTCGATCCGCACGGGCAAAACGAGGGGCCGACGATCGCGTTCAACGGTCAGGTCTACGAGGCGCTGATCACGCGCGACAATTCCAACAAGCTCGTCCCCGCGCTCGCGACGTCGTGGAAGCTGGTCGACCCGACCACCTGGGAATTCAAGCTGCGCCCGAACGTCAAATTCCACAATGGCGACGCATTCACCGCGGACGACGTCGTGTTCTCGTTCCAGCGCGCGCTGCAGCCGACCTCGGACTACAAGGGTTATCTCGCCAACACCAAGGAAATCGTGAAGGTCGATGACCTCACCGTGCAGCTGAAGACCAACGGTCCGAATCCGCTGGTGCCGGACAATCTCACCACCGTCTACGTCATGAGCAAGAAGTGGGCGGAAGCGAATAACGCGACCAAGCCGCAGGACTTCAAGAACAAGGAAGAGAACTTCGCGGTGCGTAACGCCAACGGCACCGGCCCGTTCGTGCTGGTGTCGCGCGAGCCCGACGTGAAGACGGTCGTGAAGCGCAACGATGCGTACTGGGGTCGTGGCGAGGTGCCGCTCGAGATCACCGAACTGACGCTCACGACCATCAAGCAGGATGCGACCCGCGTCGCCGCGTTGCTCTCCGGCGAGGTCGACGTGGTGCAGGACGTGCCGGTGCAGGATATCGAACGATTGAAGGCTTCGCCGAGCCTGCGGGTTTCCGAAGGTCCGGAGAACCGCTCGATCTTCTTCGGCTTCGACGTGGCCTCGAAGGAGCTCGCCTCATCCGACGTGAAGGGCAAGAATCCCTTCGCCGATGTCCGCGTGCGCCAGGCCGTGAACACCGCCATCAATCGCCAGGCGATCCAGCGCGTCGTGATGCGTGGACAGTCGGTGCCGGCCGGGTCCATCGTTGGACCCTTCGTCAACGGCTACAAGAAAGAGTACGACAATGTCGGCCCGGTCGACGTGAACAAGGCGAAGGGCCTGCTCGCGGCCGCCGGCTACCCGAACGGCTTTTCGGTCTCGCTGCACTGCCCGAACGACCGCTATCTCAACGACGAGGCGATCTGCCAGGCCTCGGTCGGCATGCTCGGCCAGATCGGCATCAAGGTGAATCTGATCTCGCAGTCGAAGTCGCTCCACTTCCCGACGCTGCAGAACCTCAAGTCGGACTTCTATCTGCTCGGCTGGGGCGTACCGACCTACGACAGCGATTACATCTTCAGCTACCTCTATCACACGCGCGAAGGCACCCGCGGCGGCTGGAACGGGACGCGCTACTCGAATCCGGAAGCCGACAAGCTGATCCAGAGTCTGTCGGCCGAAACAGATATCGCGAAGCGCAACGCGACCATCACGCAGATCTGGGACAAGGTGCTTGCTGACCAGGTCTATGTCGCGATCCATCACCAGATGCTCGCGCACGCCATGAAGAACGACATCAATGTGCCGGTCCGGCCGGACAACATCATCTTCTTCAAGGATGTCGCGTTCAAAAAGTCCTGACGGGACGAGGTGACCACCGCTCGGTTGTCATCGTCCGCGAAGGCGGACGATCCAGTAAACACCGCCATTTCGTCGCTTGAACCGGCAGGTCGGCGTGTACTGGATGCCCCGCTTTCGCGGGGCATGACGAACCGGGCGACTCGCGTGGCGGGCAATACTTCATGATCGCCTACATCCTGCGCAGCCTCGCCCAGGCCGTCCTGGTGATGCTGGCCGTGGCGCTGCTTGCCTTCTCGATGTTCCGCTTTGTCGGCGATCCAGTCGCCAATATGGTCGGACAGGAAGCCTCCCTGAAGGAGCGCGCCGAGCTCGCCGAACGGCTCGGGCTGAACGATCCGATCCCGATCCAGTTCGTCAATTTCGTGCGCGACATGGCGCGCGGCGAGTTCGGGATGTCCTACCGCCAAGGTCGGCCGGTGAAGGATCTGCTGCGCGAGCGCGTGCCCGCGACCGTCGAGCTCGCCCTCCTCTCCTCATTGTTCGCGCTGGCCTTCGGGATCGCGCTCGGCGTCTACACGGCGATCAAGCGGCGCGGCCTCATCGCGAACGCCGTGATGTCGCTCTCGCTCGTCGGGGTCAGCCTGCCGACGTTCCTGATCGGCATCGGGCTGATCTATCTGTTCGCCGTGGAACTGCGCTGGCTTCCCTCGTTCGGGCGCGGTGACGTCGTCCGGCTCGGCTGGTGGTCGACCGGCCTGCTCACCGAGACAGGCCGCAAATCGCTGATCATGCCGACGCTCACCCTCGGTCTATTCCAGATGACGCTGATCATGCGCCTGGTGCGCGCCGAGATGCTCGAAGCGATGCGCACCGACTACGTGAAGTTCGCGCGCGCCCGCGGCATCCCGGAGCGCTCTATCTCGTTCCGCCACGCGCTGCGCAACACCATGATCCCCGTGATCACCATCGCGGGACTGCAATTCGGCTCGGTCATCGCGTTCGCCATCGTGACCGAGACAGTCTTCCAGTGGCCGGGTCTCGGCGCCCTGTTCGTGCAGGCGGTGCAGTTCGTCGATATTCCGGTGATGGCCGCCTACCTGATGTTCGTCGCGCTGGTTTTTGTCGTGGTCAATCTCGCGGTCGATCTCCTCTATTTCGCCGTCGATCCGCGCCTGCGCGGCTCGACCGCGGCGGCAAAGTAGATGCGCGCCCCGACCGCCCCTCGCCCAAGCTTCAAGACACGCCTCTGGCACGCGTGGGACAGCGACGTGGCCTGGAGCTTCCGCCATTCGCCGGTCGCGATCGTGGCGAGCGCGATCGTTTTGGTGCTGTTGCTCGCTGCCGCCCTCGCGCCGTGGATCGCGCCGCAGAATGCCTTCGACGCCGCCTCGCTCAACCTGATGGACGGTTTCACCAAGCCGGGCGAGCCGAGCGCGGTGACCGGCCGCGTCTTCCTGCTCGGCACCGACGACCAGGGCCGTGACATGTTCTCGGCGATCCTCTTCGGCTCGCGCGTGTCGCTGCTGGTCGGCTTCGCGTCCGTGGTGTTCTCAATCGCGATCGGCGTCACGCTCGGGCTGATGGCCGGGTATATCGGGGGCCGCACCGATGCCCTCATCATGCGCATCGCCGATATCCAGCTCTCGTTTCCGGCGATCCTCATCGCGCTTCTGGTGTTCGGCGTCGCGCGCGGCCTGATCGCGCCGCAGTATCACGAACAGGCGGCGATCATCGTGCTCATCATCGCCATCGGGCTGTCGAACTGGGCTTCCTACGCGCGTACGGTGCGCGGGTCGACGCTGGTCGAGAAGAACAAGGAGTACGTGCTGGCGGCGCTGGTGATGGGCCGCTCGGCCTTTGCCATTATGGGCCGCCATGTGCTTCCCAACGTCATCGGCCCGGTGCTGGTCATCGCGACGATCAATCTCGCACTCGCGATCATCGCAGAATCCACGCTGTCGTTTCTCGGCGTTGGCGTACCGCCGACGCAGCCTTCGCTCGGAACCCTGATCCGCGTCGGCCAGCAATTCCTGTTCTCGGGCGAGTGGTGGATTTTGCTCTTTCCCGCGCTCGATCTCGTGTTACTGGCACTGTCGATCAACCTGCTCGGCGACTGGCTGCGCGACGCGTTGAACCCGAAACTGCGATGACCCCCGTCCTCAGCGTGCAGAACCTGAAGGTCGAGTTTCCGACCCGGCGCGGGATTCTCACCGCCATCGACGACATCTCGTTCGACATCGCGCCGGGCGAAGTGCTGGGTGTGGTCGGGGAATCCGGCGCGGGCAAGTCGATCACCGGCACGGCGGTGATCGGGCTGATCGAGCCGCCCGGGCGCATCGCGGGCGGGCAAGTACTGTTGCGCGGCCAGCGCATCGACAACCTGTCGGGCGAGCAGATGCGCAAGATCCGCGGCAAGCGCATCGGCATGGTGTTCCAGGACCCGCTCACCAGTCTCAACCCGCTCTATCGCATCGGCGAACAGCTGATCGAAACCATCACGACCCACACCAACCTTTCGAACTCGCAGGCGCGCAAGAAAGCGCTTTCGCTGCTCGAGGAAGTCGGCATCCCGGCGCCGGACACGCGTATCGACAACTATCCGCACCAGTTTTCAGGCGGCATGCGCCAGCGCGTCGTGCTGGCGCTCGCGCTCGCTGCCGAGCCGGAGCTTGTCATCGCCGACGAGCCGACCACCGCGCTCGATGTGTCGGTACAGGCGCAGATCATTGCACTGCTCAAGCGCCTGTGCGCACAACACGGCGCCGCCGTCATGCTCATCACGCACGACATGGGGGTCATCGCCGAGACCGCGGATCGCGTCGCCGTGATGTATGCGGGCCGCATCGCCGAGATCGGCCCGGTGCGCGACGTGATCAAGCAGCCGCTGCACCCCTATACGAAGGGGCTGATGGGCTCGATTCCCTCGCTCACGCACGACAGTGACAGGCTGGTGCAAATCCCCGGCTCGATGCCGCGGCTGACCGCGATCCCCTCGGGCTGTACGTTCCACCCGCGCTGTCCGCGCTGCTTCACGCCGTGCCCGACCTTCCGGCCCGAGCTGCAGCCCGAGCAGACATCGCAGGTCGCATGCTGGCTCTATCACCCCTTCCCGGTGACGGCGGCCGCCGAATGAGCATGACCGCGCCCGCGCCGGAGATATCGGCCGAGACCGCGAAGCCGCTGGTCGGGGTAAAGGGCCTCGGCCGCGTGTTCGACGTCTCGAAGCCGTGGCTCAATCGCGTGACCGAAGGGCTGCCGCGCCGCCTTCTCACCGCCGCCGCCGACGTCACATTCTCCATCGGCAAGCGCGAGACCTTCGCGCTGGTCGGTGAATCCGGCTCCGGCAAGTCGACGGTCGCCAAGATGGTCGTCGGCCTCATCCCGCCGACCACCGGCGAAGTGATCATCGACGGCGTGTCGATGAGCAATCCGAAACACGATGCCGACCGACGCCGCCTGCGCCGACGCATCCAGATGATCTTTCAGGACCCCTACGCGAGCCTCAACCCGCGCTGGCGCGCGCTCGACATCGTGGCCGAGCCGATCCGCGCGTTCGGCATCGCGCAGGAAGCTTCGCAAATCGTCACCCAGGTCGGCGACCTTTTGAAGCTCGTCGGCCTCGATCCTGCCGACGGCGCGAAGTATCCGCATGAGTTCTCCGGCGGCCAGCGCCAGCGCATCGCGATCGCGCGGGCGCTCGCCTGCAATCCCGAATTCATCGTCTGCGACGAGCCGACCTCGGCGCTCGACGTGTCGGTGCAGGCGCAGATCCTCAATCTGATGCGCGATCTGCAGGACCGCTTCGGCCTGACCTACCTGTTCATCAGCCACAATCTGGCGGTGGTGCGCCACATGGCGAACCGCATCGGCGTGATGTATCTCGGCCGCATCGTCGAGGTCGCGCCGGCGCGCGAAATGTTCCGCGCGCCAAAACATCCCTACACGCGCATGCTGCTCGACGCGGTGCCCGACCTCGATCTCACGGGCCGCAAGCGCAAGCCGGTCGAGGGCGAGGTGCCGAACCCGATCGACCCGCCGCCCGGTTGCCCGTTCCACCCGCGCTGCCCGTTCGTCTTCGACCGCTGCCGTGTCGAGCGTCCGCTCGCGCTGCCGGCCGGCGCCGCGACCGTCGCCTGCCATGCCGTGCAGGAGGGCCGCATCTAGGAGGGTTGATTCCGGCGGGGGCTGCCCCTACACACCCCGCCTTGGGAGCGCGTAGCTCAGTCGGTAGAGCATTTGACTTTTAATCAAAGGGTCATGGGTTCGAATCCCATCGCGCTCACCAAAACAATCAATGACCTGAGCCACACGGCGGGATCGAAAATGGCGCCTCCTCTACGTCACGGGGACGCGCCAGGGACGCATTCGAGTCCTGTGCCCTCCCCCTTTGAGGGTCTGCCAGCGACACCCATCGCAACGCTGTTTGCTACTTGGTCAGGATCAGTTTGTTCTGGCTGGTCAGGCGCAGCCGGTAGATTTCGCCACCGTGATGGATGACAACTTCACGTGTCCCAATGAACAGGTCGCGGCTCTCGAGCCTGTGCCCCGCGACCGAAATCGTGCGCGGCGCGGGTGAAGTAGACTGTTCCGATCTACTTTCACCGCCTGCATCGTCTTTATCAGAAATATGGGTCACCTTGAAGCCGCTCTAATCTGGGCGGATCGTTTGTTCTCAGTATTTCGCAGGAACATCTTTACATTGAAGTTCCTATAAACTGCGAATACTTCAAGCTTGGAGTCATCTTAACCTACTATTCTATTCATCGACAGGGGTAATATACATCTTTTATCAAGGCAACGCTTCACAACGCGCCAAAACAGAGCAAATCGCTAGTCAGTACCCCGCGGTCGCCCGCCAGCCGGGGCACCAAAGCAGTGGGTTGTCGTGGGTGGCTGGAAGGGGCTTCGCGCCCCGTTCAATGAGATTTTCGCTTAGCGCGATAGTGATCGCGGCCGGCTTGGCTCCGGCGGGCGCGCAAACAACACTCTCGGTCCGATCACGGTTACGTCCAGGACATGAACGCTGAGGGACTGAGCCAGCCCGGCCAACCGCTTGCGATCGTCTTCCCGTCGCCCGACATCACGTTCTAGGGCGGGCTGAAGATCCGGTTCGGCGTGTAACAATCAGCGCAATGGGCTATTTTCGGAGACGAATGACCAGGCAGATTTCGGTCGGCGAAATCGTCCCTCTGCGCCCGGGACACGGCCGCGCCGACGACGACCTGCTCGACGTGCCAGCGCGCGGAGAGCATCCGCTGCCGGCCAATGACACCGGCGCCGATC
>JBAVXH010000240.1:0-11900 GCA_049698215.1 Xanthobacteraceae bacterium
GGCGCGCGCCGCCGAGGAAGCGTTGCCCCACATCCGTGAGGCTGACCGCCCGCGTCGTCCGGTTGAGCAGGCGAACGCCCAGCCGACCTTCCAGGTCAGCGACTGCGCGCGTCACCGCCGTGGGCGAGCGGCTAAGCCGCCGGGCGGCTTCGGAGAAGCTTGCCCGCTCGGCAACCTCGATGAACGCCTCAATGTCCTCGACTCGGTCCATATTGCACCGAATATCGCAATAATATCTGCTCCACAACGGTGATTATTTTCGTTCGGGACGCGTCTACATTCTTGCCCGTGGAGACACGCCCGTGACCGACAACTTCGACATCGTCTTCCCGCGCTCTGCCCAAGCGGCCCAGGCTGAACGGGGCTCGGCAACTGCTTATGCGCGAAGGAAGAGCGAAGGTTTTCCCGACCGGGTGACACCGGAGCTTGCGGCCTTCATCGCGGAGCAGGACACGGCTTTCCTCAGCACGGCTTCCGCGGAAGGCGCGCCTTACGTCCAGCACCGGGGCGGGCCGAAGGGCTTCATCAAGGTCCTGGACGAGAAAACGCTCGGATTCGCCGACTATCGCGGCAACCGGCAGTACATCACGCTCGGAAACCTGTCGGAAAATGACCGCGCCTTCCTGTTCCTGATCGACTTCTCGCGCCGCCAGCGGATCAAGCTGTGGGGCCGTGCCCGCGTGGTCGAGCATGACGATGCCCTGATCGAGAAGCTGTTCGACCACGGCTACAAGGCCCGCCCTGAGCGGGTGATCCTGTTCACCATCGAAGCCTGGGATGTGAACTGCTCGCAGCACATCACGGCCCGCCTGTCCGAGCCCGAAGTCGAAGGACTTTTCGCGACCGTCCAGCAGCAGATCGGAGCCCTGCAGGCCGACAATGCCCGCCTGCGGGCGGCCCTCGTCGAACGGGAGAAAGCCATTTCTTAACCCTGTCGGCCGACCGGGTCCTTCCATTGAACCTTTTCCCTTCCCGCAGCGTCTAACCTCATGAAGGGGACGCGACGCGCGTGCTGGGCGGCACGGGCGAGGCTCAATCCCCTGCGACAGGGGACTTCCATGAACCGGATTACGCTTGCCGTCGCGCTCACCATCGCGACGTTTTCGACTGGCGCGCTGGCGCAGTCGTCCGAAGACCAGCAGGCCTGCATGAACGACGCCTTCCGCGTCTGCTCGGCCACCATCCCGGACCGCAACAAGACCATCGCCTGCATGGTGCAGAACAAGGCCAAGCTGAGCGCGGCCTGCCAGGTGGTGATGGACAAGCATGCGCCCTCGAACACCACGACGGCTTACGCCTCGGCGACGCCAGCGGCGGTCCCGACCCGCACCGTGACGCGCAATGTGTCGATGAAGCCGGTCGTATCCAAGCCGGTGAAGACCGCGGCCGCGGCGCCACGCACGGGCAAGCCGCTCAACATCCTGATGCGCTAAGCGAAAAGCCTCAGCCTTTCGTCTGATCGCCGCGGGCTGGACCTCGTCCGGCCCGACGGCCATATCATGTCCTAAAGGCTCCGATCATGCCCCACGACAATTACGAGGACAGCTATATCCGCGGCATCCTCAACACCGTGAAGACCATCGCGATGGTCGGCGCGTCCGCGAAGGACAACCGGCCGAGCTACTTCGCGTTCAAATACCTCGCCGAGCGCGGCTACACCATGATCCCGATCAATCCGGGCCTCGCCGGCAAGGAGCTGCTCGGGCGCAAGATCTACGGCCGCCTCTCCGAGGTGCCGGAGCCCATCGACATGGTCGATATCTTCCGCGCCTCCAATTATGCGCTTCCCATCGTGCAGGAGGCGCTGACACTCTCGCCGAAGCCGCGGGTCATCTGGATGCAGCTGACCGTCCGCAACGACGAGGCCGCGGCGCTGGCGGAAGCGAACGGCATGAAGGTCGTGATGAACCGCTGCCCCAAGATCGAGTACGGCCGGCTGTCCTCCGAAATCGGCTGGCTCGGGATCAACTCGCGCACGCTGACCGCCAAGCGCGCACAGCTGTCTGGCAAGGGCGTGCAGCGCATGTCGCTCAACCGGCCGACGATCGCGGGCGGCAGCATGGCGCGCGTTGTGCCCGAGGGCGAAAAGACGGGCTAGCGCGGTGTCGTCATGCCCCGCGAAAGCGGGGCACCCACTAAACTCCGTGGGTGCGGCCCAGCGCCAAATGAGAGCCCGATGTGTAGTGGGTCCCGGATAGCCGCTGCGCGGCTTCCGGGATGACGAGACGAGTGGCGGCTTGACCCGCGGTTCCCGTGCGGTAAGCCTGCCCGTATAGTCGTCCTTCCGCTTTTCACCGGAGCCTTTCATGACCGAAGATCGCACGCCCGGATTCAACACGCTTGCCATCCACGCCGGCGCGCAGCCGGACCCGACCACGGGGGCGCGCGCCACGCCGATCTACCAGACGACCTCGTTCGTGTTCGACGACGTCGATCACGCGGCCTCGCTGTTCGGCCTGCAGGCGTTCGGTAACATTTATACGCGCATCGGCAATCCGACCAACGCGGTGCTGGAGGAGCGCGTCGCCGCGCTGGAAGGCGGCACCGCCGGGCTCGCGGTCGCGTCGGGTCACGCCGCGCAGGTCATCGTGATGCAGGCGCTGATGATGCCGGGCGACGAGTTCGTCGCCTCGAAGAAGCTCTATGGCGGCTCGATCAACCAGTTCAACCATGCCTTCAAGAGCTTCGGCTGGAACGTGGTGTGGGCCGACCCGGACGACAACTCGACCTTCGAGCGCGCCATCTCGCCGAAGACCAAGGCGATCTTCATCGAGTCGATCGCCAACCCGGGCGGCGTCATCACCGACATCGAGGCGGTGGCGAACATCGCGCGCAAGGCCGGCGTGCCGCTGATCGTCGATAACACGCTGGCGACGCCCTATCTCTGCAAGCCGATCGAGCACGGCGCCGATATCGTGGTGCACTCGCTCACCAAATTCCTCGGCGGCCACGGCAACTCGATCGGCGGCATGATCGTCGATGGCGGCACGTTCAACTGGTCGCGCGAGGGCCGCTATCCGATGCTCTCCGACCCGCGCCCGGAATATAACGGCATCGTGCTGCACGAGACCTTCGGCAACTTCGCCTTCGCGATCGCCTGCCGGGTGCTCGGCCTGCGCGACCTCGGGCCCGCGCTCTCGCCGTTCAATGCGTTCCTGATCCTCACCGGCATCGAAACGCTCGCGTTGCGCATGCAGCGCCATTGCAACAACGCGCAGACGGTCGCGACCTGGCTCGCCGAACAGAAGAACGTCGCGTGGGTGAGCTATCCGGGCCTGCCGACCGACCGCTATCACAACCTCGCCAAGAAATACGTGCCGAACGGCTGCGGCGCAGTGTTCACGTTCGGCCTGAAAGGCGGCTACGAGGCGGGCGTAAAGCTGGTGTCGAACGTCAAGCTGTTCTCGCACCTTGCCAACATCGGCGACACGCGCTCGCTGATCATCCATCCGGCCTCGACCACGCACCGCCAGCTTTCCGACGCCCAGAAGGTGCAGGCCGGCGCCGGGCCGGACGTGGTGCGGCTCTCGATCGGGCTGGAAGATACAGACGACATCATCGGGGACTTGGATCAGGCGCTGCAGGCGGCGTAGGAATTGACGCGATTGAGCTCCGATGTCGTCCCAGACGCGTCGAAGACGCGATCTGGAGCATGATCCCGAAAAGTGGGTACCGGTTTTCGGAAAAGATCATGCTCAAACAAAAAACTAGAGCCCGACTCCGATTCAACCAAGAAAGATAGGGCTCTAGGACCATGATCGGACACATGCACATTGAGCTGTTACGGCCCCTCCCTTGTGAGGACCCGTGTGGTATATTCCCCCATGACCAAGACAGCCAAACAACTGCTGGAACGCGTAGCCTCGTGGCCTGAAGAGGACATCGAGAAGCTGGAGGAGGCCGCCCGCCAGATCGAAGCGTGGCGCTCCGGCGAATATGAGGCCACCGCAGAGGAGCTGCACGCGATCGATGAAGCCATTGCAGAGCTCGATCGGGGAGAGGTGGCGACGCCAGACCAGGTCCGCGCCGCCTTCGCGGCATTTCGCGCTGCATGAGAGTCGAGTACGCGCCGCGTGCTATCCGTGACCTCCAGGAAATCGGCTCGTATTACCGGACCGCTGCAAATGAGAGAGTTGCCGCCGCTGTGGCACAGCGGATCGAGCACGTCATCAATCTCGTCGCGCGTCAGCCAAACATTGCCCCTCTCGTGCCGCGCCGTGCCAACGTGCATGTCGCGTTAGTCCTGCGCTACCCCTACAAGATTTTCTATCGCGTGCGCGGGGACACAGTGCAGATTTTGCACATCCGGCATACCGCGCGACGGCCCTGGCTCGACCGGTGATACGCTCTCCTAGATATGCAGGTGGTGACATACGCCGATCAGTCCGTGCAGCGCGGCGCTGATCAGGTAGCACCGCCCAAGCGTGTGGTGATCGTTCGCGCCCGCCGCGACCCAAGCGCGTCCGTAGGTCCCGGCGAGCAGGCCGTAGAGCGCGCTCACCGGGTTTGTCGCTGCGAGCAGCGCGCCCAGCATTTGGAAGTTTTCGATAAGGATTGAGAGCGTATGCATTGCCGACTCCTTTCAGGTTGTCGGCGACGCAGATTTCACATATGGCGGGAAACGGCCGCACATCCGCTCGGGGATGCCGGGAAAACGAACGCTCGCCGGAAGCCTCGCGGCAATCGAGCGGAAAGCGGACGGAAACGCGCTGGTTCGGAATTCGAAAATGGCGTCAAAAAGGAGGATGCTCAGTCCAAATCCCGCGACGTCGGCTTTCGGCCGATTGCTCGATCAGCGTCTAGATGACGGAACGCGGCCGTCCGGCGCTCCCGATTCCAAGGGCGTGCCTTGGCCAAATAAAGAGTTCGCCAACGCTGTCGGCAAGCACAGCACCGAAGGACCGAAAAGCGAAAGGACCATCCGCAATTGGCGGAATGGTGAAACGCTGCCGAGCCCGGCGGACCTCGAAGGGATTCTGCAGGCCCTGTTCGGCGGCAAGCCAGCATACGTCGACGCTCGCGCGGAATTGACAGAGGCGTATCACCGCACACGAGACGAAGACGACGGGAAGCTGGACTCGAAAACGCCTCAGGCATCAGCATCCTCTTTGCCGACGAAACCATTGCGCTGCCTTGGCCGCGACGACGATCTGCGCTCCGTCCTAGAGGCGCTCATCGCCGCACGCGACAACACTGCAGTGCTAGTGCTCGGCGGGCCGGGCATGGGCAAGACCACGGTGACGCGTCAAGCGGCCGTCGATGCGGCAGTCATTGACAAATTTGGTCAGCGCCGCTGGTTCGTCGAATTGGAAACCGCAACAAACGCGGAGGCGCTCGAAAAAGCGATCATTGTCGCGCTCGGGCTCGATCCTGCGTCTGCACGCTTCGATGCAGCGCTCGCGCGCCTTGCGCAAGCGCCCGGCCTGCTCGTGCTCGACAACCTGGAAACGCCGTGGGACGGCGAGCGCGAGAAAGTCGAAGAACTGCTTGCTGCACTCCATCGCGTACCCGGCCTCGTGCTCCTCGCCTCGATCCGCGGCAACGACTCCCCGGCGGGTGTGCGCTGGACGCGGCGACGCACGATGCACCCGCTCGAACCACCGCACGATCGCGCGCTGTTTCTCGATATCGCTGCTGACATCAAACCTGACGACCCGAACCTCAACCCTCTGCTGACGTTGCTCGGCGGCGTCCCGATCGCGATCGAGCTTGTGGGGCTGCTTGCAGCGCCGCACGACTCGCTACGTGCCATCCATGAGGAGTGGAAGCGCGCCGGCGTCGCGTTAGCGAAGCGCCGCGGCGTCGAGCCATCGCGACTGTCCTCGCTCGAAGTGTCGCTTGAACTGTCGTTTCAGTCCGCCCGCCTCGGCGACGCAGGACGCCGCCTATTCGGTATTCTCGGGCAGCTTCCTGCCGGCATTGCTGCGGAGGACTTGGATTCATTGCTCGAAACGTCGGCTTTCGATGCGCGCCAAGGTATGCTTGCCAGCGGTCTTGGCTTCGAACGCGACGGTCGCCTCGACCTCCTCCCCCCGATCCGCGATCACGCGCGGCGCTTGCACTCGCCGGAGAACGAAGCAATATCCTGGTGGGGCCATTTCCTCTCTCTCGCAACGCGGTCGCGCGCGAGCATGCGAACCGAAGGTGGGTTCGTGATCCATCGACTCAGTGCCGAACTTCCGAACATCCATGCTTCGATACGTGCGGCCATCGCCACCAGCAGCTTGGAATCGGCGCTTGCCGCATTGCCCGTGATCACGTTTACCATGTGCTCCACGGGGTTTGGTACTAGCGCGGCCATTCATGAACTAGCGACGGCATTTCGTTCCGTTGACAATTCGGAATCCGAGGCCGATTGCCTTTGGTCCCTTGGCGATATCGCTCTTGCCCGCTCAAACCACCAAATCGCCCGCGACGCCTACGAAAGGGCATTGTCGGTGTACGAACAAATTGGCGATCTCAGTGGGAAAGCCATCTGTACCGCGCGTCTCGGTGAAATCGCTCTACGCCGCTCGGATCATGATAGCGCTCGTGGCGCATATGAGCAGGCAGTGCCTTTGTTCCGCGAAATTGGCGACAGATTGGGTGAAGCCAACTGCATCTTGTCTCTAGGCGAGATTTCTCTTTCGCGATCCGATCATGAGACTGCGCGCAAGGCCTTTGAAAAGTCGCTGACGCTCTACCGTGAAATCGGCGATGTCCTTGGTGAAGCGAACTCAGTCCAGCGCTTGGGTGACATCGCGTTTCGTCGCTCCGACCATGACGCTGCACGCAAGGCTTACGAGCAAGCATTACCGCTTCACCGCCAAGTCGGGGACTTCCGCGGGGAGACCAACTGCATCCAGAGGCTCGGCGATATCGCTCTTTCGCGTTCAGACCACCAAGTTGCGCAAAAGGCCTTTGAACAAGCGCTACCGCGCTATAGGCAAGTCGGAGATATCACCGGCACTGCAAATTGCATTAAGAGCCTTGGAGATATCGCGTACGAGCGTTCCGACTATAAGGCCGCGGGTAACGCCTATCGAGAAGCCCTACCGCTCCATCAGCGCGCCGGTGATATCCTCGGCGAGGCAAATTGTATCCGGAGTCTTGGCAACATTGCCTTTCGCAATGCCGACTCCAAGGCCGCGCAAGAAGGATTCGAGAAGGCTCTGTCGCTATACCGTCAGTTTGGCGACATCTTGGGTGAGGCAAATTGCATTAAGAGCGTCGGCGACATCAAGCTTGCATATTCCGATCCGGGCGAGGCAAGCAAGGCCTACGAGCAGGCGCTACCGCTGTATCGCCAGGTCGGCGACATTCTCGGAGAGGCAAGCTGCATGAGAGGCCTCGGTCACATCGCGCTTGTGCGCGGCGACCGCGAGGCGGCCCGCAACGCTTATCTTGATGCGCTCGCTCTTTTAGAAAGAATTCACGACCCTTACAGTATAGGCTTCACACATCTTGCGTTGTCCAAAGCGATCAAAGGCACCGAACGCGAGAAGCATCGCGTGGCGGCGCGGCAAGTTTGGCTCTCAATTGGCCGCGAGGACCTCGTCAAAAAACACGGCTTGTCCGAGTAGGGCACGATCAACTCACCGCATCCTGCAAACTAATTCCCCAACCTCTTCGCCACATAATCCCGGATCGTCTCCGCCGCCTTCTCCGAGGCCCAGATCTTCGTTGCCGCCGCATCGGTCCGCCGTCCGTGTTCTTCATGCGGTCGCGTCGAGGCGGAGCTGTTGCCTGTTCCACCGCGAAGGCCTGCGGCGACAGCGCGGCAAGCCGCTGCACGGCCTCGACAGCGCCATCGAGCAGCCTTTTGAGACAGGAATGGTCCCTTTTTTGGACTCGGGCTTAAGCTGCTGGCAGCTTTCCCGCTGTAACCTGACGGTGCCGGAGGGACATGCCGTGAGTATTGACGACTCCATTCAAGTGCGCTGTTCGAGGTGCAAATCGAAGTTCAGAGACAAGGCGCGCCGGGTCAGGGACGGCTATTCCAGGCAGTGTCCGGCCTGTGAGTGCATGGTGTTCTTCCTCGACGGGTCACCCAACAACGACATTCAGGATGCGCTCCGTGAAGCGGAACGCGTGCGCAAGCTCTTGAGAGAGGAAGAGGCCGAGCAGACTGTCAGTCGCGCGGAGAGCACCGAGCAAACCGAGAGCGGCGAGAGAGTGAGCGCATTTGCGCGGCGCGGAATCAGCCGCCGCTCGCTTCCGACGGGGAGAGCCAGACGATGACCCGCGACCGATAGGCCGGCGCCGCATGCGACCGCGACGACCTGCTCAAGGACGTACGGCCTTTCGGAGCCAGGCAGCCGTTTCGCCGAGCTACTTCCTCAGCGTCTTGGCCACATACTCCCGGATCGTCTCGGTCGCCTTCGGCGAGGCCCAGATCTTGGTTGCGGCGGCGTCGATGCGGCGGCCGTGTTTCTTCATGCGGTCGGTGACGTCGAGGCGCAGCTGTTGCTTGGTCATCGCGAAGGCCTGCGGCGATAGCGCCGCAAGCCGCTGTGCGGCCTCGACGGCGCGGTCGAGCAGCGCGGACGGCTCCACGATCTCGTCGATCAGGCCGCGATCGATCGCGTCGGGCGGCGGAAACGTCTCGCCGGTGTAGAGCAGCGCCGGCAGGTCGGGCGGCATCGCGACGAAGCGCATGACCTCGAACGCCAGCGCCGGAAACGGCAAGCCGACCAGCAGCTCGGTGATGCCGATGCGTCCGGCGCCCTGCGCCATCACCCTCATGTCGGCGCAACACGCGAGCACGCACCCGCCCGCGATGGCGTGACCGTTGATAGCCGCGACCACAGGTTTTTCGAAATTGAACACGGCATCGAACATCTTGTTCAGGACGGGGAGGAATTTGCGCATGTAGGGCGCGCCGCCGTCGCGCGCGCGGATCAGGTTGACGCCGGCCGAGAAGATGCCGTCTTGCCCTGTCAGCACGACGGCGCGTGACTTCGCGCTCTTGAGCTTGACGAAGGCCTTGCTGAGGGCGGCACAGAACTCGGTGTCCAGCGCGTTCGCCTTGCCGTGGGCCAGCGTGACGATCGCAATGCCCTCGCGTTCCGTAACGGCGATCATGTGTTGGCTCCTGCGGCGGTCAGCCGGTTGTTATCCGCAACGCCGTGATGGCGCGGCATGAGCCGTTGTACGTGAACGACCACGAGGGTGAGAACGAGGACCGCTCCGGCCTGATGCAGCAGCGCGAGGCCGATCGGCACCTGATGAATGAGCGTCAGGATGCCGAGCACGGCCTGGATGGTGACCAGCGCGGCCAGCGCAAGGGCGTGCGTCACCGCCGGGCCGCGCGTCGTCCGCAGCGCATCGAGCCCATGCAGCAGCGCCAGAACCCACAGCGCGTAGGCGGTCATGCGGTGCATGAACTGCACGGTCAGGGTGTTCTCGAAGACATTCCGCCACAGCGGCGTTTCGTGCGCGAGCCGCGCCGCATCGGGAATGAAGCTGCCGTCGATCAGCGGCCAGGTGTTGTAAATGAGCCCGGCGCGCAAACCGGCGACCAGCGCGCCGAAGTAGATCTGCAGCAGCACCATGCCGAGCAACACGAAGGCCGTCGCGCGAAGGCGCGGTGGCGCCTCCGCGGACGGGCGATCTCGCATCGCTCCTGCGGTCCAGACAATCGCGGCAAAGATCACGCAGGCCAGCATCAGATGGATGGCGAGCC
Organism: Xanthobacteraceae bacterium; assembly: GCA_049698215.1. GTDB lineage: Bacteria > Pseudomonadota > Alphaproteobacteria > Rhizobiales > Xanthobacteraceae > PALSA-894. The sequence continues at coordinate 9,665 of JBAVXH010000240.1, forward strand.
GGTACTGCGAGACCTCGACGCGATCGGCGAGGCCAGACGCCACCATCCACCAGCCGACGCCACCTTGCAGCGCGCCGAGCCCGAAGATCGCCCAGAGCCGCCAGCGCAGGGTCGGGCCGATCCAGCCTTTCGTCAGGAACCACAGGAACGGCAGCAGAAATGCGGCGCCGATCAGGCGGCCCATCAGCCGGTGCGTCCATTCCCACCAGAAGATGGTCTTGAACTCGGAAAGCGTCATGTGGCTGTTGAGATGGCGGAATTGCGGAATGGTCTGGTACTTGCCGAACTCGGCAGCCCACGCGGCCTCGCTCAGCGGCGGCAACGCGCCGGTCACGGGCTTCCATTCGACGATCGAGAGGCCGGATTCGGTGAGGCGCGTCGCCCCGCCAACCAGCACCATCGCGAAGATGAGCGCCGCCACGGCGTAAAGCCACAGCCGGATCGCACGTTGGCGGCGTTCGTTGAGGGTCATGGTCATCTTGCCGGGAATGGCGCGGACCATATAGAGCGATGAGCGGCGGTCAAGTTAAAGGGGCACAATGCGCATCCGCACGCGCAAGCTGATTGGAACCGTGGGGCTGCTCGTGCTCATCACGGCGTGGGCGCTGCTCGCGATGGCCATCGCGCAATTTGCGCTGCGCGCGCAGAGCGGGCTCGTGGTTTTGCTGTTCTATGCGGTCGCCGGCCTCGGCTGGGTTCTCCCCGCGATGCCGCTGGTGAGCTGGATGTCGCGGCCGGATGCGCCTTAAGCCGCGTCGACGCGGCGGAACCCGTTCCACAGCGCGGTCGCGGCACCCGAGAGCAGCACCTTGGCGTAGCGCGGCTGCTGATACTCGCCGTTGAGCGAGATGCGCGGCAGCGCCGTCAGGTGCGCGGCGTGCTCGGGGAACAGAACGCCGGGCCGGGTGGTGACGGCGGTCTTGAAGCCGACCTCCGCGGCGATGCGGAACTCGCGCGGGCCCGCCGAGGTGCGATCGCCCACCGGATAACTAAAGTGGGCCGGGCGCTGGCCGAGCGCCGCCTCGATGGTCGAGGCGCTCAACTGCATCTCGCTGCGCACCGCCTCGTCGCTCGCCTTCCTGAGCATCACATGATTGACCGTGTGCGCGCCGATCGTTGCGAGCGGATCGCGAGCGACCTCGGCGATCTCCTCCCAGGTCATGCAGAGCTCGTTGCAGATGGCGGCGCTGTCGACGCCGTAGCGTGCACCGAGATCGCGCACCACGTCGCGCAGCTCGTTCTCGCTCTCGAGGCTGCGCAGCCACCAATAGACGTGCTCGAACAGCTCGTATTTTTCTTCCGCAGAATGGCAGTCGTAGCGGCGATCCTCGCCGTCCATCACCAGCGCGAGCCGGCTGACGCGCGCGATCGCAGCCTCGAGGGTCAGCCACCACAGTTCGCCCGCGCGGTCGGGAAAGCTGGTTGGAATGTAGATCGCGAACGGCGCCTCGTATTTGCGCAGGATCGGCAACGCGTAACGGGCGTTGTCGCGATAGCCATCGTCGAACGTGAGGCACACGAACCGGCGGCGGAAATCCTGTTCCTTCAGCCGGCGATACGCCTCGTCGAGCGTGACGATGTCGATGTCCGAGCGACGCAGTTCGCCGATCACGTCGTCGAGGAATTGCGGCGAGACCTCGAGCAGACGGTTCGGCTGGAAAGCGTCCGGGCGCGGCTGGCGCACATGATGCAAAGTGAGGATTGCACCCACACCGCCGAGCAGCGGGCGCAGCATCCGGTGGGCGCCCGAGAAGTAGAGCGCCTCCATTCCGGTACGCAGAACGAGCTTCTTCAAGCCGGCCACGACACTAACCGAACATTACGCCGCAACGCTTCCGATGCTTTCATCATCGAGCGCCGGCGCAGTGCCCGTGAACAGGGCGATGTCGCTGAACCCGGCATTCGCGAGGCGATCGCGCATCGTGTTCGCCGCCTCCGCGGCGACGTTCCCAGCAACCAGCACGCCACATGAGGCAAGGCGCGCGATGCGGTCGGCAGGAACATAGGGCGCCGCGCCGGCGTCGATGACGACATGATCATAGGTGCGCGACAAGGCGTCCATCGCGATATTCAGCCGCTCGGACATGAAGATCATCGCGGCGTCGGTCCCGACGCGGCCCGCCGGCACGACTTGCGCGCGCGAAATGCGGTCGCGGGTGATGATCTGTGCGAACGAAGCTGCCCCGCGCACGAGGTCCGCAATGCCAGGCGCGCGCGGATCGAGCGTGATCGAGGC
>JBAVXH010000241.1:0-2593 GCA_049698215.1 Xanthobacteraceae bacterium
GGCCGACCGCGCTGGTCGGATGGAAGCCGCGCTGGCGCAGATCCGGCGCACAGGCGCGCGCGAGGCAGATCGCGACCTCATAGCCGGCGACCACAGCTTCGATGAGCTGCGCGCCGGAGATCGCCCGCTCATAGCCGACGCTGAGCGCGGCCGGTACCACCGTACAGCCGCAGTGTGCCGAGCCGACGCGATAGCCGTCGTCGAGCTCGATGCCATGCGCCGCCGTGCCGCCGAGGAGGGCGGCATCAAGCAGGTCGTGTCGTTTGGCTCGACCGGGCACCGGGATGGTGCCGCCGCTGCGCACGCCGGCGAGCATTTTCTCCGCATTGCTGGCGACATCGCCCGGCGCGCCGGCGATCATCACGCCGACGGTGTCGAGCAGATGCCGCCGCGCGTAGTAGCGCACCTCGTCGGAGAGATCGGCATGGCGCAAAGCGCTTGCGAAGCTGACGATCGCGCTGGTCGCACCGGCGGCCGGGTGCAGCGTATGAGCTTCGGCCTGTTTCATGCGGCGCTCGCCTGTTTGCCCGAGCGGATTTCCTCAAGCACCGGCAGCAGATAGCCGATGAACTTCCCGGGGTTCTCGCTCATTGGGAAATGACCGAGATCCTTCATGATCACCGCCTGCGCGCCGGTGCGCCGCGCGACCTCCAGCGTCCCTTCCGTGGTGCAGGAATAGTCGTACTCGCCGGTGAGCAGATAGAGCGGGCAGCGGCGCGCGTCGATCTCGTCGAGCTTGCCGGAGATGTCACCGTCGATCATGTAGAAATGCAGGTCGCCCTTGAACACGCCGGGACCGCTCTGCATGTAGTGCCACAACGTCTCCCAACGTCCCTCGTTCGGCGCGGTCGGCGCCACCAGTCCTGACACGATGCCGGCCGAGACCTCGCCGCCGTGCACGTCCGGCCGGTGCAGCCAGCTCACGTCGTAATACGGGTCGACCTTGGGCGAGGACTCGAGCCCGACAATGGCGCGGAACTTTTCGGGATGCTCGTGCGCGAGATGCAGCACGATGCGTCCGCCGATCGAGCAGCCCATCACGACCGGCTTGTCGAGCTCCAGTGCGGCCGAGACTTCGAGGATCATGCGCACATAGTCGCGCGAGGTGAGGCGATACTCCTCGTTCTCCCAGCCGACCGGCGGCGAGGATTTGCCGTGCCAGGGCATGTCGAACACGATCACGCGATAATTCTTCGTGATGCGCGCATCGTTGAGCAGGCCGCGATACTGCCGCCCGTCGGAGCCGGCGGTGTGCAGGCAGAGCAGCGGAATGCCTTCGCCCGCCTCTTCGATATAGAGCCGGTGCGGCTTTCCGAGCAGGTCGAGATGCAGGTAGCGGCCTATTGTCCCTTCGAAACGCGGGCTCATGCGGCCTCCTTGCGCGGTTGGCCGGCCGCGGCGATCACGCCCTTGAAGTAGAAGAGGTTCGACATGAACGGGTGCAGGTCGCCCTCGATGCGCAACAGCTTCTTCTTCACCAGCGCGAAGATGTCCGTGTAGCCGGGGATCGGCGCCGGGGACCAGAGCTTCTCCCAGGCGTCGCGCGAGGCGCGCAGCGCGAACGCATAATTCGGCGTGATGAACGGGCCCGGCGTGACCGATACGATGCGCCCATGCTCGATGCGCACGATGTGATCCGCGTTATCGATCGCGATCAGGAAGCTCGTGTTGACGTGCTTGCCGCGTCTCACGAGGTTCGCATCGCCGTTCACGCGCGCGGCGAGTTGGTCGAGCATGGGCTTCTCCCCGTCATTCCGGCCGAGCGTAGCGAGGGCCGGAATCCATAACCACCATTTTATCCGTATCTCTCGGTCTGCGGTTATGGATTCCGGGCTCGCCGCTGCGCGGCGCCCCGGAATGACGGCTACATTGTCCTGACCAGTGCATCGACCGCAACCACGCCGTCGGTTTTCACGATGACCGGGTTGACCTCCGCCTCCGCCACGCCGCCGGTCTCGGCGAGCCGCGACAGCGCCACAATGGCGCGCGCGAGGGCCTCGAGGTCGCCCGCCGGCTTGCCGCGGAAGCCTTTCAGGGTGGCGAAGGCCTTCACCTCGGCAATCATGGCATGCGCGGTCGGCAGATCGACGGGGGCAAGGCGTAGTGAGCGATCGCGGTAGATTTCGGTGAACACGCCGCCGGCGGCCACCATCACCAGCGGTCCGGCTTCGCGGTCGACGCGGTAGCCGATCAGCGCCTCGCCAATTCCGGAGACCATCGGGGCGACGAGCACGCGGTCCGGCGTGATGCCGGTGCGGCTTTTCACCGTCTGGCGCATGGTCTTGATCGCGGCGCCGAGCGCCTCACCGTCGCGCACGTTCAGCGCGACGCCGCCGGCTTCAGTCTTGTGCGGGATTTCGGCGGAAAGGACTTTGACGGCGACGGGATACGGAAAGGGCAGGGCAGGCGGCTTCGTGATGGTCGCCGCGATCGCCACGGCGGGCGACCGTGGAATACCCAGCCGGTCGAGCAGCGCATACGCCTCCAGTTCGTCCAGCACGCGGCCCCTACCGCCCGGCGCCGTCATCGCCATTACAGGCTTCGGCTCGCGCCGCGCGAGCGCCGCCGCGATCGCATCAGCGCAGGCCTCGGG
>JBAVXH010000242.1:0-18046 GCA_049698215.1 Xanthobacteraceae bacterium
GTGATGTAATTCAGCTTGAGACGCCGCCCGCTCACCGCAGGCGGCGGGTGCGACGACACCGCATCCTCGAACCAGCGGTTCAGCGGATTGGTCGGCACGCGGCGATTCCACACAGCGTGTGCATCGATCACCCCCTGCATCAGCCGGTCGAGCCCTTCACCCAGCCGGCCGGACACCGCGACGATCGGCACGCCCCTCACCTGCGGCAGCCAGTGGTCCGCCTCGGTGCGGAGCTTGCCGGCGTGTTTCCCCTCCATCAGGTCCCGCTTGTTCATGCCGAGCACCAGCGCCCTGCCCTCGCGCTGCACCAGGTCGGCGATGCGCAGGTCCTGTTCCTCGAACGGGCGCTCGACATCCATCAGCACGACGACGACCTCGGCAAAGCGGATCGCGTTGAGCGTGTCGGCGACCGAGAGCTTCTCGAGCTTCTCCTCGATGCGCGCCTTGCGCCGCATGCCGGCGGTGTCGAACAGGCGGAAGTCGCTATTCCCCGAACAGCGGCAGAAAACCAGACATTGCGTCAAGTCCGAGAGGAGCCAAGAGCGGAAGTGGACGGCGCGCAGACGGAAGGGCCTACGGAACCATGTCAATCGCGGCAAACGCATTCGTACAGATTGCGGAGTATCCCTGCGGTCGCGCCCCAAATGTTACGGTCGCCAAATGGCATCGAGTACAGGCCGAGAGTGAACCCGTTCCAGTCGCGGCTCTCACGCTTGTGGTTTTGGGACGTCATGAGAAACGCCAGCGGCACTTCGAAGACTTCCTCGACTTCGCCTTGATTGATGCGGAAGGAGAAGCCGTCGCTCACACGCGCGAGGAGCGGCAGAATGCGATGGCCGAACGGCGTCATGTGAACGTCGAGATATCCGATTGGGTCGACAAAGCCGCGGGAAAGCGCAATCTCTTCCTCGGCTTCGCGCAACGCAGCCTCCGCCGGGCTGTCGTCAGCGGCATCGATGTGGCCACCGGGAAACGAAATCTGCCCGCCATGGTCGCGGAGCCGTGATGTACGTTGGGTGAACAGCACGCTCGGCTCGTCGCGCTCGATGATCGGGACGAGTACTGCCGCGAGCCGAACAGGCCGCACCGCGGCGAGGGCGGCGATCATCGCGGCATCGGCATCTGGGTCGTGGTACTGCGGGACGAGATCGGGATCGGTAAACCTTGCCGGTACGTCGAAGGTCAGTCGCTCCCGCGCGCGAGAGAAGAACTCCGGCGCGCTGAGAAGACGATCTTGCAAGGCAGTGTCACGCCTCACTTCTGGACGAGCTTGGCGGCTTCCTGAGCCTTTTGGTAGCTTTCCATCACTGCGGCGTAGTTCGGCGCCACGAGCGCATATAGCTTTGCAAGCTCGCCAGCTTCGGGGCGGGCCCACGTGCGATGCGTCTCTGAGAGCACCGCGTTCGTGGAGGTCGGGATCACCCCGCCTTGCGCAAAGCGTGCGATGCTGGTGCGTGAAGCCATTTCGCTGGGGTCGCCGGACGCGTCGATAACAGCGTAAACCTTGAAGCCCGCGGCCTTGGCATCCAGTGCCGGAAACATGACGCAGACGCTGGTCCACACACCGGCCATGATCAGCGTCTTCTTGCCGGTCGCCTTCACCGCCTTGACGAAGTCTTCGTTATCCCACGCGTTCACCTCGCCCTTGCGCGGCACGTAGACCGCGTGAGGCGCGAGCTGATGGATTTCCGGCATCAGCGGGCCGTTCGGCCCGTTGGGTTCGGACGCCGTGGTGATGACCGGTATCTTGAGCAGCGTCGCCAGCTTGGCCAGCATGACCGTGTTCGCCCGCAGTTCGGCAACGCTGATGTCCTTCACGGTCTGGAACAGCCCGGTCTGGTGATCGAGTAGCAGGATCACGGTATCGGACGTGTCGAGCAGCGCGGCCCCACCGCCCGTGGCCAGCACGCTGGGAGATCCGGCACCCGGTATCGTCTGGGCAACAGCCTTTGAGACAGGTAACGCGGTGCCCGCGATCAGAACGGCCGCGAAGAGCGCTTGCAGAAGATAGCTTCTCGACAGCACAGGCATGGATCACTCCTGTCATCGTGCGCGTTTGGGATTGGTTAGTGCAAAACGGGACTACCGTCCCTACGATAGAGGCACCGACTGAGGGCGCGGTAAATAGTCCGATGAGATCGGACCGATATACCTTAATGCCGCGCAACCAAATGATACCTCTGCTACCTCTCTAAGCGCCCCTCCATTGCAGAAGATGCCCAATGGACAATCTCGCAAAGTACAGCGATCACGCGGCGCTGATCGGGCGCGTCTTTTATGCTTCCATGTTTCTTTTGTTCGGCTTCGGCAAGCTGACCGCCTTTTCCGGCACTGCGGGCTACATTACGCCGGAGCAGTGACATGCCATCCGAACGTTTTGAGTTTCCCAATACGCGCGGAGAAAAGCTGGCGGCGCTGCTGGAACGCCCCGCGGCGCAGCCTGTCGCCTACGCGCTGTTTGCGCATTGCTTCACCTGCGGCAAGGACGTGCTGGCTGCGAAGCGCATCGCGGAAGGCTTGACGATGCGCGGCATTGCGGTGCTGCGCTTCGACTTCACCGGGCTCGGCGCCAGCGAGGGCGAGTTCGCGAACACCACGTTCTCGTCGAACGTCGCCGACCTGGTCGCAGCCGCGAACCACCTGCGCCAGATGCATCAGGCGCCGGCGCTGCTGATCGGCCACAGCCTCGGCGGCGCGGCGGTCTTGGCGGCAGCCTCGCAAATTCCCGAGGCGCGCGCCGTCGCGACCATTGCGGCTCCGGCCGATCCCGCGCACGTGACCGGCCTGTTCAAGGAGCATGTGGGCGAGATCCATGCGAAGGGCGAGGTCGAAGTTTCGCTTGCGGGGCGGCCGTTCCGCATCCGCAAGGAATTCCTGGACGACGTCGCCGAACAGAAGTTGCACCAGTACCTCGCCGATCTGCGCAAGGCGCTGCTGGTGCTGCATTCTCCGACGGACGATCTGGTCGGTATCGAGAATGCAAGCGCGATCTTCGCGGCGGCGAAGCATCCGAAGAGCTTCATCTCGCTCAGTGGCGCCGATCATCTGCTGAGCAAGCGCGCCGACGCGGTCTATGTGGCGGAAGTGATCGCCGCCTGGTCGGAGCGTTATCTCGACATGGTGCCGCAGCCTGACATGACGCCGATCGAGGGCGTGCTGGTCGCCGAAACCCGCAACGGCAAGTTCGAGCAGTCGGTTGTTGCCGGCCAGCATCGTTATCTCGCCGACGAGCCCGTCTCGGCTGGCGGCAATGGCAGCGGTCCGAGCCCTTACGAATATCTGCTGGCCGCGCTCGGCGCATGCACGTCGATGACCATCCGGCTCTACGCGGACTTGAAGAAAATACCGTTGAAGCACGTTGCCGTGCGTCTCACGCACGACAAGATCCATGCGGTCGATTGCGAGAATTGCGAGACCAAGGAGGGTAAGATTGATCGCATCGAGCGCACGGTCACGTTGGAAGGCGATCTATCCGCCGAGCAGCGTGCGCGATTGATGGCCCTTGCCGACAAGTGCCCGGTGCACCGTACGCTGCATTCGGACATCGACGTCCGCACACGGGAAGCCGCATGATCGTGATCGTCGGTGCCGGGCAAGCGCCGGCGCAACTCGTGCTGAGCCTGCGCCAGGGGGCGACAAGGAGCCGATCCGCATGGGCGCGGTGACGAGTCGCATTTAACGGCCGAAGACGGCAGAACATCGAGGGCCAGCATGAGCTTTTTTCCCGGCAAGGACCCGACCGCAGGCGACCGATATGCCTGTGACGCGCTGGAAACGGTGGTGGTCCCGCGCAGTGTCGATCTCAGCGAGGGTTTTTCAGTGCGGCGAGCGTTGCCGCATGTGAACCGGCGCACGGTAGGGCCATTCGTGTTTTTCGATCATATGGGTCCGGCGGAGTTCAAGAGCGGCCTCGGCCTCGATGTGCGGCCGCACCCGCACATCGGCCTCTCGACGCTCACTTATCTCTACGACGGCGAGATCATTCACCGCGATAGTCTCGGCGTGAAGGCCGCGATCCATCCCGGTGCCGTCAACTGGATGACGGCCGGGCGAGGCATTGTGCATTCAGAGCGCACCGCGCCCGACCATCGCCGCGACGGCGAACCGCTGCATGGGCTGCAATTCTGGGTCGGGATGCCGAGCGAAAAGGAAGAGATCGATCCGAGCTTCGTGCATCTCGACGGCACCGAGCTGCCGGTCGTGACGGGCGAGGGCAAGACCGCGCGCATCGTTGCGGGCTCACTGTTCGGAACGCGCTCGCCTCTCATGACCACGTCCGAGACGCTGTTCGCCGATGTCTCGCTCGATGTGGGCGCCACGATGCCCCTCGATGCCGAATGCGAGGAGCGCGGTATCTACGTGGTGGCAGGTAAGATCGAGATCGCGGGCGACAAGTTCGGCGCGGGTCAGCTTCTGGTCTTCCGCCCAACCGACCGCATCACGCTCACCGCCACGCAGCGGAGCCGCATCGCGGTGATCGGCGGCGCGACGCTCGACGGTCCTCGTCACGTGTGGTGGAATTTCGTGTCTTCGCGTAAGGAGCGCATCGAGCAGGCCAAAAACGAATGGCGCGACGGCAAGTTTGCGTTGCCGGGCGACGAGATCGAGTTCATCCCGTTGCCGGAGGACCGGCGTTACACCGCCGGAGGTTAGTTCAACGCGATGATCGGCGGCATCTGGAAAGGTCCTTTCGCCCAATCCACACATCGAACTCAGGCCTGTCTAACGCAGTGAAATAGTCACGCGGCTGACGTCGGCAGAGGCTGCCCAACCGACCCCCGTGCCACGCAGCTTCAAAATCACTCCCTTGTCGGATCGTAGTCTCACGGTCCTTCCTCCGGCCCGCCACGCGACGCCAGCGCCTACAGCTGTGTAGCTGCCTGCGATATCCGCCGCAGTGCGAAGGTTAGATGCCGTCCCGGCAAGGTCTGTCCGAGACACGCCAATCATTCCCGCAGAGATGCCGTCCAACTGCAGTGGATACTCCTTGCCTTTGAAAACGAGCACTCCGTGACCGCCGCTTGTGCCCACGAAGAGGCCGTACTTGGTAACCGTGAAGCGAACCGTGCCGGTCGTTTGCGCATTCGCGATACCCGGCGCAGCCATCAGCAGGAAGGCGGCGGCAAGCGTAAGGACAGTCCTGCTCTTGAACATTTGAAGGTAAGGAAACATGTCCGCCTCCTGCGGGCAGGGATTAGGTGACAAATCATTGTCCAAAATCACTTGGAGCGCCAGTGGCGATTGATCGAATAAACATTGCCATGTCGCGGCGGCTGAAGGTCGTGAATGGCTGATCGCGCCAATCACTATCGATTTGCCAAACGCGAGATTGCGCGTCATCGCTGCAACGACTGCGGCGTGAACGTGATCGAGATCGGCGACTACTGCATGGTGCTGCCCGAAATCTGGAAGGACACCTTCGGCCTCGGCTTGCGCGATAATCTCTGCATCGCGTGCATAGAGAAGCGGCTGGGCCGGCGGCTTATGCTCTTCGACTTCAGCGCCTTCCCGACCGTCGAGGGCTACCCGCGATCCGAGACGTTGCTGTCGCGGTTGCGGATAGAGAGCTGATACATCGATGGTTCAATTCGTGAATTCGATGTGGGTCAAATCCGGCCAAAGCACCACGTTCGGCTGAGGTCGGCTTCACTTCTGAAAGCGGATGTCACACTGCAATGGTGATGCCGAGCGCCCGCGGCTGAGCGGACGCCTCACTCATCGCTTCTTCTTCGCCCGGCCCGCGAACGGATTGGCCTTCTCGCGCAGCGTCATGCGGATCGGCGTGCCGGGCAGATCGAACTGCTCGCGCAGCCCGTGCACCAGATAGCGCAGATAGGCTTCCGGGAGCGCGTCGGCACGCGAGCAGAACAGCACGAAGCTCGGCGGACGGGATTTCACCTGCGTGATGTAGTTCAGCTTGAGACGCCGGCCGCTCACCGCAGGCGGCGGGTGCGACGACACCGCATCCTCGAACCAGCGGTTCAGCGGATTGGTCGCGACGCGGCGATTCCACACCGCATGCGCATCGATCACCCCCTGCATCAGCCGGTCGAGCCCTTCGCCGAGGCGGCCGGAGACAGCGACGATCGGCACGCCCTTCACCTGCGGCAGCCAGTGGTCCGCCTCGGTGCGCAGCTTGCCGGCGTGCTTCCCCTCCATCAGGTCCCACTTGTTCATGCCGAGCACCAGCGCCCTGCCCTCGCGCTGCACCAGATCGGCGATGCGCAGGTCCTGCTCCTCGAACGGGCGCTCGGCATCCATCAGCACGACGACGACCTCGGCAAAGCGGATCGCGTTGAGCGTGTCGGCGACCGAGAGCTTTTCGAGCTTCTCCTCGATGCGCGCCTTGCGCCGCATGCCCGCGGTGTCGAACAGGCGGAAGTCGCGATCCTTCCAGGCGAGCGGCACCGCGATGGTGTCGCGCGTGATGCCGGCCTCCGGGCCGGTGAGCAGGCGCTCCTCGCCGATCAGGCGGTTGATCAGCGTCGACTTGCCGACATTCGGCCGCCCGACCACGGCGACGCGGATCGGACGCGCGGCGGCGTCGGCTTCGTCCTCGTCTTCCTCGGCGGGCTGGGTGTGTTCTGGCAAGGCGGCGCGGATGGCGTCATAGAGATCGCTCAAGCCTTCGCCATGCTCGGCGGAAATCGGAACCGGATCGCCGAGGCCGAGCTCATAAGCCTCGACGGCGCCCGCGCTGGCCCGGCCCTCGCTCTTGTTGGCGACGACGATCACCGGCTTGCCCGACTTGCGCACGATATCCGCAAAGGCGCGATCGATCGGGGTCACGCCGGCGCGCACGTCCATGAGGAACGCGACCGCATCGGCGCTTTCGATGGCCAGTTCGGTCTGCGCCACCATGCGGCTGGTCAGGCTGCCCGGCGCGGCCTCGTCGAAGCCCGCGGTATCGACGACCGTGAAAGAAAGATCGCCGAGCCGCGCCTGCCCCTCGCGGCGGTCGCGCGTCACGCCCGGCCGGTCATCGACCAGCGCGAGCCGCCTGCCGACCAGGCGGTTGAACAGCGTCGACTTGCCGACATTCGGCCGCCCGACAATGGCAAGGGTGAAGCTCATGGAATGGATATCGGAGGCACAACGGTGCGCCGCCTTGTAAATCTCTTGGTTTGAAAAGTCAGCGCTGCGGGCCGGTCCAGGGACCGGGCGCCGGCGGCGCATTGGTCGGCCAGGTCGGCTGCGCACCAGGCATCGTCTGCGTCCCGCCTGCGCTCTGGTTGACCGGCTGCGTGGTCGTTCGCGGCGCGGGCGCCTGCTCGGCTTGTTGCTGCTGCTGCTGCTGTTGCTGTTGCTGCTGCTGCTGCTGCTGCTGCTGCTGCTGCTGTGGCCGCGGCTTCGCAGGCGCGGACGCGGTCTTCTTCGGCTTCGGCTTTGCGGGTTTTGCCTCCACGATCGGCGGAGGCGCTTCAGCCGGAGGCTGATAGCCCTTCACCATGTCTGGCGGCACGCCCTGCGGCACGCCCGGCACGCCTTGCGGGAACACGGGCTGGCGCTGGCCCTGCAGCGGCGTCTTCGAGGAGCCCATGATGTCGAGGTCTTGCAGTTTGTCGAGTGGATCGAAGTTTCCCATGGATTCGCACCCGGCAAGCACGAGGCCGGAAACGAGAGCAGCAGCGGTCAGGATCGCTCGCATGGCTGCCTCAAGTCTTCGCCTTGTCGCTCGACAAGGTCATCAGCACCTCCATGCGGGCACGCGTACCGGCCGGCGTCTCGGCATCGGTTGCGATCAGGTCGAGCCAGCGCTTGGCGGCGGCCGCGTCGCCGTTGCGCCACGCTGACAGCGCAAGCAGCTCGCGCGCGGTATGGCGGAACGGGCGGTCGGCGGTGGTCAGCGGCTCGAGCTTGCCGGTCAGCTCCGCAAGCGGCACGGTATCGACCAGGATCATGCCCTCACGGACCGCCGCCAGATCGCGCAGCGTGCGGTCGAGACTTCCATCTGCCGCAAGCGACGCATATCCTTTGGCCGCGGCGGCGGGATCGGTCTTCGCAAGTTCGGCGCCCTCGCGGAAGCGCGCGAGGATGCGGTAGCCTGAGCTTCCCTCCTGCGCGACCTTGGAAAACGCCGCCTGCGCTTCGGCTTGCTTGCCGGCCTCGGCAAGTTGGATCGCGGCCTCGAACTGGGTGCCGGATTCGGCTGCTTGCTTGAGTTCCCACCACTCGTAGCCGCGCCAGCCCGCGACCCCAAGGACGATCAACAGGGCAACCGCGACGATGAGATTGCTATGGCGCTCCCAAAGCTGCTTGAGCTTTTCGCGCCGGACTTCCTCATCGACCTCTTGGAAAATATCAGACACTTCAACGCTCTCCAGCCCGCAATGAAAGTCGTTTCAAGCGAGCTCCCGCCACACCCCGGACGGGCCGTAACCTAGCGATATGGCGCGCGCAAGGCAAAACTACCGCGTAGCCGTTAACGTCCGAACGCCGGCACGCCCACCACCCACGGGTGGAACAGGAAGCCGAGCAGCAAATAGAGGATGGTCCCGCCGACGACCGCGATGATGTCCTGCCGGGTGCCGCCGACCGGTATCGGAGGCCCGCCCGGATCGGTGCGGCGCTTGAGCGAGATCCGGTCGAACACCGCCCAGCCGAGGATCGAGCCGAACAGAATGATCGAACCGAGATCGCCATTCGAGATGAGGTGCGCGACGGCCCAGGTCTTCACGCCCACCAGCATCGGGTGCTTGAGCGTCGCCTTGATCTTGCCCGGAGAATAGGCCGCCACGATGCAGATCGACGCGATCCACATCAGCAGCACAGTGATGTGGCGGGCCCAGAGCGGCGGCGACCAGATATCGATCCAACCGGTGGCACGATAGCGGCCGAAGCCCCAGGCGATCAGTACGACGCCCACGATGGAGACAAACGAAAACAGGCCCTTGTAGGGCCCCTCGCCGACCCCCGCGATCAGTGCGGCGCGCTGCTCCCGCCGTGTCACGAAGGCGTGGGCGCCGATGAACGCGGCAAGCCCGAGGATCATGATGGTAAGGCCCATGCGCTCCTCCTGCCGGTAGGTGAGACCATACTTCCCTTGACCTCGGCAAGGCGCGCCGGACATATGCCGCAGGGGACGACGGAAACGCCGGGAGTATGAGTTGAGACGCATTGCATTGGCATGCCTGCTTCTTTTCGCCGCGACGCCGGCATTTGCGCAGGATTGGCCCACCAAGACCGTGCGCATCGTGGTGCCGTTCGGCGCGGGCGCGACCCCCGACACCATCGCGCGCCTCATCGCCGACAAGCTGCAGCAGAAGCTCGGGCAGAATTTCATCGTCGAGAACAAGCCGGGCGCGAGCGGGATGACCGGCACCGACACGGTCGCGAAAGCCGAGCCCGACGGCTACACCATCGGCGTTTCGATCGGCGGGCCGCTCGCGATCAACACACTGTTGTTCTCCAAGATGCCCTACGATCCGTTCAAGGACGTGGCTCTGATCACCATACTGACCACGCAGCCAAGTGCGCTTGCGGTGCCGGCGAACTTCGGCGTCAACAGCGTCGCGGAACTGGTCGCGCTCATCAGACGAGAGCCGAACAAGTACAATTTCGGCTCGATCGGCAACGGCTCGCTCTCGCATCTTGCGATGGAGGCGATCGCGCTCAAGAGCGACGCCAAGCTCACGCACGTTCCCTACGGCTCCTCGCCGCAGGCGATGACCGCGGTCATCCGCGGCGACGTGCAGATGGTGGTGATGCCGGCGATTTCGGTGGTGCCGCATGCACAGCAAGGCACCGTGAAGATGCTTGCCGTAACCACCGCGAAGCGCTCGCCGCTCCTGCCCAACGTGCCGACCTTGAAGGAAAGCGGTATCGATGTTGAAGCCGACGCCTGGAACGGGCTGATTGCGCCCGCGGGCACGCCGCCGGCGATCCTGGAGAAAATCCGCCGGGAAGTGTCGGAGGCAATCCAGTCGCCCGAGCTCAAGGAAAAATTCGCCGCGCAGATCATGCAGCCGGTGGGCAATACGCCGGCCGAGTTCAAGGCGCAGATCGACGCGGACCTCGCGCGCTGGACGCCGGTGATCAAGCAGCAGGGGATCAAAGTGAACTAGTGGAGGCATCGCCGCCACAGTCCTTCCCGACGACCTGGGCGCTTGTGCTCGTTCTTTCCAGCGCGGCACTGGTGACGGCCAGCATCATCTAGCCGGGCGGCAGTACATACCGTCCGCCGTCGACCATCAGGACAGAGCCGGTCACGTAGGATGCCTCATCCGAGGCGAGCCACAGCGCGGGGTAGGCGACCTCGCGCGGCTCCGCCCAGCGCTGGAGCAAGCATCCGTCGAGGCCCTCCCTTTCGATATCTGCCTCCGCGCGCCCCGCCGCCGCGAAGCGCTTGCGGTGAAACGGCGTGAGCGTGAGGCCGGGGCACAGCGCGTTCGCCCGCACGCCGTGCTTCGCTTCCTCGAACGCCAGCGTCTTGGTCATCGAGATGATGCCGGCCTTGGTCACGTCGTACTGTCCGGTGCCCGCACGCGGATTGACCCCATGGGTCGAGGACACGTTGACGACACTGCCGCGCGCGGCGCGCAGGTCGGCGATCGCCGCCTTGGTGAACCAGACGTAGCTCAGCAGATTGATCGCCAGGATGCGCTCCCAGGTCTCGCGCTTGCTCTCCGCGAGCGTTTCGTACGCCCGGATACCCGCGAGATTGACCAGCACGCTGATCGGACCGAGCGCCTTGCGGGCGGCCGCGACCGCGTCCGCAGCGACTTCCTCGCGGGCAACATCGGCGACAATGCCGGTAAGCTGCGCGTCCGGCACTTGCGCGCGGATGTCGGCGAGCGTCGCATCCATCGCGCCCTGATCGCTGTCGACGAGCGCGACGCGCGCGCCCTCCTCGCAGAACAAGAGCCCGGTCGCAGCGCCGATCCCCCCTGCCCCGCCGGTGATGATGGCAACCTTGTTTGCGAGACGGCCCACGTTTTCCTCCATGCGGATTCGTGGCCGCTAGTGTACGCATGGCACCGTTTCGAACAATCGAGAGCGCGCATGGACATCATCGACCTGAGCATGCCGATCGGGGAGCACTTCCGCTGGTCGCCGGAGATCAGGGTGAAGGGCGACATCGCGGCGGGCGACCAGTTTCGCGTGACGCATCTTGCGACCACCTGCCACGGCTTTTCCCATGTCGATGCGCAGGCGCATTTCGTCGCGCACGCGCCGACCATCGAGGCGACGCCGCTCTCGCGCGTGGTCGGGCCGGCGCGCGTGTTCAATCTGCGCGATGTCGCGCCGAATACCTCGATCGACGCGGCGCGACTCGCCAAAAGCGATCCGGGCGGCGCGGAAGGAGAAATCCTGCTCCTGTCCGCCGCATGGGACGAGAAGCGCGACAACGCGACGGCGGCATTCTGGAAGGACGCGCCCTATCTCACCCGCGACGCCGCCGAATGGCTGCTGGCCCGCAAGCCGACCGCGGTCGCGTTCGATTTTCCGCAGGACTATCCGATCCGGCTGCTGCTCGACGGGGTCATCGCGCCGACACCTGAGCACGTGACGCACGATGTGCTGCTGCGCGCCGGCGTCACGCTGATCGAATATCTGGTGAACACCGCGGCGCTGGAAGGTCCGCGCACGTTTCTCTGCGCGGCGCCGCTGAAGATCCCCGGCGCCGACGGGGCTCCCGCGCGTGTTTTTGCGATCGAGGGGTTGCAAATCTGACTCTCCGCTCATGCCCGCGCAAGCGGGCATCCAGGGGCCAAGAACCGGGTCCCCGCTTTCGCGGGGACGAGCGGGCGCGCGAGTCAAACCACCGGCGAGCGGCCGCCGTCGACATTGATCGCGGTGCCGGTGATATAGCCGCCCTGCTCCGAGGCGAGGAAGCACGCCATGTTGGCGAACTCCTCGGCGCGGCCGAAGCGGCCGATCGGGATGTCTTTCGCGAGCGGCGCCTTATACTCGTCGAGGGAGATGCCGCGGCTCTTCGCCTTCTGCACATGCTGGTCCGCATCGATCAACCCGACCAGCAGGCCGTTCACCAGGATGTTGTAAGGCGCGTACTCGCTGGCGAGCGCCTTGGTCAGCGCCATGCCGGCGGCGCGGGAGACCGAGGTTGGCGCACTTGCGGCGCGCGGCGCCTTGGCGCCGATATTGAGCACGTTGATGATGCGGCCCCAGCGGCGCTCCTTCATCTGCGGCAGCACGAGGCGGCAGAAGCGCACCGCTGCGAACAGCTTCAGCTCGAGATCGGACTGCAGCAACTCGTCCGACATCGCCTCGAACGGGCCGGCGCGCGAGGTGCCGGCATTGTTCACCATGATGTCGACCTTGCCGAACGCCGCCATCGCCTCGTTGTAGGCGCGCTGCACATCCTCGGACTTGCCGACATCGCCCTGGATGCCGACGACGTGCGCGTTGCTGCCCGCCTTGATCTGGGCCACGGCTTCATCGAGCCCCGCGCGGGTGCGCGCAACGATCGCGACATCGCCGCCGGACTCGGCGAAACGCTTGCCGATCGCAAACCCGATGCCTTTGGAGCCGCCGGTCACGATGGCGGAGCGGCCGGAGAGTGAGATTTCCATGATTTGTCCTGCCTGGTCGGTGAGAACGCGCGTTGCCCTACCCTAATGCGTCATGACCGAGAGGCCTACCGCACCGCTTCATACTGCTCCGGCTTGAACCCGACCAGCAGCTTGCCGCCGCCAAGCTCCAGCACCGGCCGCTTGATCAGCGAGGGCTGCGCCAACATCAGCTTGATTGCCTTGGCTTCGCTCAACCCTTCCTTGTCCTTGTCGGGCAGCTTGCGGAACGTGGTGCCGGCCTTGTTGAGCAACACTTCCCAGCCGACCCTCTTCGCCCAGCCCTCCAGCTTGCCCTTCTCGATCCCTGCGACCTTGTAATCATGGAAGGCGTAGGTGACGCCTCGCTTGTCAAGAAACGCGCGCGCCTTCTTCATCGTGTCGCAGTTCTTGATGCCGTAGATGGTGCGGGGCATTGCGAACTCCCTAATACGTCGCGCGGCCGCCCGAAATGTCGAACACCGCGCCGGTCGAGAACGAGCATTCCGCCGAGGCGAGCCAGCATACAAGGGCGGCGACCTCGTCGACCTGCCCGAGCCGCCCCATCGGGATTTTCGACACCATGTAGGCGATATGTTCCTTGGTCGACTGCTCCAGCATCTCGGTTTCGATCACGGCCGGCGCAATGCAGTTGACGCAGACGCCGGTCGTCGCGAGCTCCTTGCCGAGCGACTTGGTGAGCGCGATGACGGCGGCCTTCGAGGCCGAATAGGCGCAGGCGTTCGGGTTGCCCTCCTTGCCGGCGATGGAAGCGATGTTGACGATCCGCCCGTAGCCGCGCCTCTCCATGCCGGGCGCGACCGCGCGGCAGGTGAGAAAGGTGCCCGTGAGATTCACGTCCATCACCGCGCGCCACTCGTCGAGCGGATATTGCGCGACCGTGGTGTTGACGCCGCCGATCGCCGCGCTGTTCACCAGGATATCGATCGGGCCGACATGCGCTTCGGTCTCGGCCAGCGCGCGCGCCACCGCGTCCGCATCGCTGACATCGGCCCTGATCAGCGTCGCACCCGCGGCCTCGGCCTTGCTGCCCTTCTCGAGACGCGCGCGATCCCACACCGCGACGCGCGCGCCGGATTTCACCATCCGCTCCACGATGGCCAAGCCGATGCCACGTGTGCCGCCGGTGACGACGGCGGTTTTTCCGGCGAGATCGATCTGGTTCATGCCGCCGACAACCTAATCCGACTCAATCATCCAGGCGACCTCAAATCAGCTCGCCAGCGACAGCGGATCGCCCAGCGGCCAACGGCCGAGGATATCGTACCGGCTCTTGCCGCGCAGGCTGTGCACGAGCACGAAATCGCGCACGGTCCAGCGCACCGGCTCGATGGCGTGATCCTCGATGGCGCGCTCGTCATACAGTATCGTGACGTGCGGCGTGTATTGCGGCTTTGCGCGGCCCAGCCCCCGCTTCTGGATGGCATGCCCGAGCGAACGCTGGAACGCGATCAGGTCCGGGATGTCGTCCTCGCTGCAGAGCACGAGCGGGCGTGGCCGGCCGAGAAAGCTGACCGCGCGATCGAAGGCTACTTCGAACGGCGCGGCCGCGATCGCCGCCGCGGCTTCGGCCACGCCGGCGACCAGATCCGGCGGAAGACCGGCGTGCGCACCAAACCCGAGCAGCGAGACGTGAAAGCGCTCCGGGGCGAAGGGACGTGCGTCGAGCCGGTGGCGAATGCAGAGTTGCTGCGCAGTCCTGGTCAGTTGCGCCGCGGCGCTCTCGTCCGGAAACAGCGCGAAGAACAGCCCGTCCGTCGCGGGAGCCTCGAAACCGAAACATGAATGCTGCGCGCGCATCGACCCGCACTCCGCCTTTGGGATGGTGGATAACGACTAGAACATATCGTGAACAAATCGGACTGGCAAGCCGATTTTTCTGATGGTCGCGCCGTCGATATCGACACGGGCCGTTTGTGGGCGGCCTTGACGCTTAGGTCTTGCGCTGCGGGTGGATCGTCTCGCCGCGCTTGAGCATCGCGACGAACGCTTCGATCTTTTTCCTGCGGCCCGCTTCCGTCTTCATGTTGTGGGTGCGGAACGCGAGCGCGAAGCGGTTCTGCTCGGTCAGCTTTGCGAGCATCGCCTTTGCCTTCGGCTCCGCGTCGATCGCGGCCTGAAGGTCGGGCGGAATCGTCATGGCCTTGCCCGCCTTATAGGCACGATCCCAGCGCCCGTCGGCCTTGGCGGCCTCGACGTGCTTCAGGCCATGCGAGGTCATCCGGCCTTCCTCGGTCAGACGCGCGACATTGCCGACGTTGATCTGGCTCCAGACGCTTTTCTTCCCGCGCGGGCAATAGCGCTGCAGATAGCTCCGCTCGTCAAAGCTTTTGCAGATGCCGTCGATCCATCCCCAGCACAGCACGACATCGATCGCCTCCTTCTGGGTGATCGACTTGAGGCCGGAGTTGACCTTGTGGATCTTGATCCAGACTTCATCCGCCTTGTCGTGATGCTTGCCGAGCCACGCGTAGAAGCTCGCGGCGTCCTTGAATTCGCGGATTTTGGCAGGATCGACCTTGACCGGGGCCATTGCATCACTTGCCGTCGTCGAGACTGACGATCACCGCCGCGTTGGCGATCAGGATGGCGTCGCCGCCGCTTTCCGCCGGGATTTCCAGTCCGCCCTTCACCGCCTTCACGGTGACCGTGCCGTAGGGAAGCTCCTTCGCGACCGCCGAGGTGTCGACGCCTTCCGGATTCGGCACGCCGATCACGACATCGACGAACATGTCATGCGGCGTCTTGCCGAACAGGCGCACGAACCCGAGGCTCGAATGGCGGATCGCGTCCGAGACCGCGCGCTTCGACGCCTTGGTGGCGTCGCGTCCGTGCACATCGACGCCCATGCCCATCTCGGTGATGCAGCGAACGCGGGGCATTGGTTCTTGTCCTTATTCCGTCGCGATGTGTCGAAGAGCTTCATCTCGAAGCGGTCAGCGCCGCAAGCCCCATCTGCCAGAAGTCCGCCTCCAGCCGTGACGCCTTGCCGAACAAGGCCGCCAGTTCGACAAAGCGCTGCTCGGTCATCGCTCTCGCGGCAAGATCATCGAGATGGCGGCGCGCCCTACTCGCGACCTCCTGATAGGCGTCGCCCGCGTATTCGCCGATCCACTCGCGATAGGGATGCGCGCCGAGCGCGTCGGCGCCGTTGGGCGCCAGCTTGCGGCCGATCTCCGCATAGCCGATGACACAGGGCGCCAGCGCCACGTGCAGGTCGAGCAGGTCGCCGGCGGCGCCGCAATCCAGAACAAAGCGCGTGTACGCGACGGTCGCCTGATGCTCGGGCGCCGCTTCGATCTCGGCGGGCGACAACCCCCAGCGCCCGCACAGCCGGATGTGCAGCTCCATCTCGTCGAGAATGGATGCGAGTCCTGCCTGCGCGGCCTTCATGTCCGCGAGCGTGCGGCTCTTGTAGGTGGCAAGCGCGTAGGCGCGCGCAAACTGGATCAGGAACAGATAGTCCTGCACGAGGTACATGCGAAACGCCGCCTCGGGCAGCGTGCCATCGCCCAGCTGCCGGACGAAGTCGTGATCGACATAGCTCGCCCAATCGTCAGCGGCGGCGGCCTTGAGGCGGGAGAAGATGTCCATGTGTCAGATCGCGTCCGATACCGCGCGCTTTGCCGCCCTGGTGGCGTCGCGTCTGTGGATGGTGACGCACATGCCAATCTCGGTGATGCAGCAGATAAGGGGCATCGGTTTTCTCCGGCGGCACTATTGGAGGAAAGACTGAATTTCTCGAATTTCGCTTAGGCCTGAGACTTCGGCGATCCTGGACACAAGCTGAAGTGACCTCCGCGCAGGATCGGGGCAAGCAACCTCCTGAACTTTGGAAACCAAACTCTGGCTTCGTTCCGCATAAATTTTTCGTGCCACTTCCACAATCACGTCAAGGATTACCAAGCAAAGCGACAATGACATCGCGCGATAGCGAACAGATGCCTTCACAATTGACACCGCTTCTTCATCGAGGTGTATAAATTCGCGATGAACGGCATGTCCCCAATGAGAAAACTGCGAAAGAAAACCGTAAAGCTGACCAGCAGATTTGTAAGTGCGCTTCAAAGAAGAGATGCAACTTTGGGCCCTCAGATCGACTACTTTTTGCTCATCGCTGATATAGAACGCAGTGTGAGCCCAAGCAGCCATCTCCAGGCTAAGACGCAACAATGGCAGAACCTCAAGTAAGAGGCCGCGATTCGACATCATTCGCGCGGTATCAAGTACGTTTGGCACTCGGTACAAAGTCAGCTCGGCTCCGAACACGCCGAACGGCAGTTCGCCTTGCGTGTGCAGCTTGCTGAGCTCCTCTCCCAGAGACCGACATGCGCCACGCAGATAATCACTTACCGCATCACCAACTGAGACGTCTTCTGTCTCGTAGGTATCGGGCTCGACATAGCGCTTTAGTGTGTAGTCTATCGAGCTGAGCTGCATGCCGTAGGACAACATGCCAGCAAGCACCCGCCTTTTGAATTCCGCGGGGCTATTTCGCTGCATTCCAACGGGCCATCCGAGCCGTTGGCCAATCACGAAATCCAGATCAACTTCCGACTCAATCCAAAAATGCTTCTTCCAGCCCTGCTTCTCGGGGTTCATGAGTAGCGACCTCAGTAATACTTAGGCACTACGAATCTCGCCAAGCTCACTCCCACTCGATCGTCCCCGGCGGCTTGCTCGTCATGTCATACACCACGCGATTGACGCCCTTCGCCTCGTTGACGATGCGGGTCGCAACGATACGCGGCGCGCGCGCTACTCTGCAGCCTCATGATGCGGCTGGAATCGCGCCTCAGGGATCGGCATGCTGTTCTCGCGCGCCGCCTCGAGCCAGGCCTCCATGGCCACGCGCAACTCGGCAACGGCCTGCTCTGGGGTATCGCCGTGAGCAGCGCACGGCTTAAGGTCCGGCGCCTCGGCAATCCACAGGCTGTCTTCGTCAGACCAATACACGATGATGGCGTAGTTCTGCATGCTAACCACCTGGACCGAGCTCGATCCCATATCTCCGTATCATATCGCGAAGCTCGCGAATTTGATACCGCTTGGCATCCTTGCCGTCCGGCTGGATCGGGAACGGCCTGTCGATTGCAGGATGAATATAGATACGGTGACTGCCTCTCTGATTTCTCATAGTAAAGCCGAGCGCCGTCAGCAAAGCCTCAAAATCGCGAAATGTTACCGTGCCTCGACCGCTCATCACTTTTTCAAGCGTGGCGGTGGCTATCCTGTCGCTCACCATGCTGACGTGCCCGCAAAATCGTTGCCGATCACCCCCTCACTCCCACTCAATCGTCCCCGGCGGCTTGCTGGTCACGTCGTAGACCACGCGGTTGACGCCCTTCACCTCGTTGATGATGCGCGTCGCGACGTGGCCGATGAATGTCATCTCGAAGGGATAGAAGTCGGCGGTCATGCCGTCGGTCGAGGTGACGGCGCGCAGGCCGACGACGAAATCGTAGGTGCGGCCGTCACCCATGACGCCGACGGTCTTGACCGGAAGGATCACGGCG
>JBAVXH010000243.1:0-9478 GCA_049698215.1 Xanthobacteraceae bacterium
CGCTGCCGGCATGGTGGCAATGGCGCTGGAGCAAGTGGTCGAAGAGGGCAAGCTGACACGCGACGCCCTGTTCGACACCGACTACGCTCCGATCGAAGGAACGAACCCGCAGCAATTTCACACGCGATCGCTCGAGGTGCTCGAGGGCTTGCTCCCCACGATTCAGGAGCCGCTGCTCGCCGGCGACAAGCGGATGGTTTTCTGCGCCACCGTTGACCGCAACGGCTATCTGCCCGTGCACAACCGGATCTATTCAAAGCCGCAGAAGCCCGACGACGACGTCTGGAACACCGCCAACTGCCGTAACCGCCGCCTCTTCGATGACCGCGCCGGCCTGTGCGCGGCGCGCAATGTCCGCCCCTACCTGATCCAGAGCTATGCCCGCGACATGGGCAATGGCGTTGTCATCATGATGCGCGAAATCGATGCGCCGGTGCGCGTGTTCGGGAAGCATTGGGGCGGGTTTCGCACCGCCTATAAACTATGAAATGCAATCGGTTAGGACAATCTGTTGCAATCGCACCGAGGACCGGAAAACCGGGTTCTGGTTGCGTGCCGTTAGCCCTCCCTCTATATGGTTCGCGCGCGGGGGGCGTGGGGACGTAAGTGCAATGGCACCCTTGGTACGTGTTTGCGCCGTCGCCAGCGCTTTGCTCGCCGCCGGCTGCAGTTCCTGGACGCCGAGCTTCGACTTCCTGTCCAGCGGCGCCAATGTTTCGCTCACGATTGAGTCCGATCCGCCGGGCGCGGACGCGCGGACATCGCTCGGCCCAGCCTGCCGCACGCCATGCATGATCCCGGTTCCGGCTGACCGCAGCTTCACGGTGAACTATTCACTGAACGGCTACCTGCCACAGGCAATACAGGTCGGACCGCGCGGCGGGGCCGATGTCGCGGTGGACGTTGCGGGTCGAAACACCGAGGAGTTTGGCGGCACGGGGACGCCGGAACTGACGCCGAACCCGGTCTATGCGCAGCTTCAGCCGGCGCCGCCGCCAGCCTCCAGCAGGAAGGGCAAGGGCCGCGCTCCGAAACAGCCGCCGCAGTGAGGGGTGAGGCCGTCCCATTCGGTTGGTTGACACCGCTTGGCGCCGCCCCTTAAACCAGCGACCTTCGGGCGCTTAGCTCAGCGGGAGAGCGTTCCCTTCACACGGGAGAGGTCATAGGTTCAATCCCTATAGCGCCCACCATTTCGCAGACGTTTTCGGCTCTAAGCGTGCCTTGCGCCACACCCCGGTGTGGTCTGGTGGCTTTCCTGCAACAGCCTCATGAAAGCTTGGCGCCCGCGACGACAAACTGGGTTGCGGCGCGCGGCAAATCATGGCCTTTCTGGCAACGGCACGGGGTCGCCCGCCGCTGGGGCAGCGGACCGATCCGATTGAAACAATGAGGCTTTTGGATGTACGGGCGTACCGTCGCTGCTGTCTCACTGGCCTGTGCCCTGCTCGGCTCGAACCTGCCGGCGCAAGCGCAGTATCTGAACGATCCTGACGGCCGCTACTCGCATGGGCAGACCGGCCGGCGCTACGAATTCCTTGGCGGCATGTCCTACGCCGGCTCGATCCGGCGGGAGACAGTTACGGCTCCGGGTAAATACGCCCCCGGCACGATCATCGTGAACACCTCGGAGCGGCGGCTCTATCTCATTCAGGATAACGGCACGGCACTCAAATACGGGATCGGCGTCGGCCGCGTCGGCTTCAC
This sequence comes from Xanthobacteraceae bacterium, assembly GCA_049698215.1. Classification (GTDB taxonomy): domain Bacteria; phylum Pseudomonadota; class Alphaproteobacteria; order Rhizobiales; family Xanthobacteraceae; genus PALSA-894. Next base: position 1,705 of record JBAVXH010000243.1, read on the forward strand.
CTGGGCCGGCACCACGCGCGTCGTCGCCAAGAAGGAATGGCCGGACTGGACGCCGCCTTCGCAGATGCTCAGGCGCCGTCCCGATCTGCCGCGCTTCATGAAAGGCGGGCCGGACAATCCGCTCGGCGCGCGCGCGATGTATCTCGGCGCTTCGCTCTACCGCATCCACGGCTCGAACGAGCCCGAGACCATCGGCCAGGCGGTTTCATCAGGCTGCTTCCGCCTGATGAACGATGACGTGATCGATCTCTACAGTCGGGTGAGGATCGGCGCGACGGTGGTCGTGCTGCGCTAGTTTCGTCTTTTGAGCATGATCTGATCCGAAAACCGGTACCCACTTTTCGGGATCATGCTCGGTCCCGGCTCATTCCCTTTGCGGCAAGCTCGTCGAGATAGTCCTGCCAGTACTTCGGCTGGTTGCGGCCGAGTTCCTGCAGATAGTCCCAGCTGTAGATGCCGGTGGAATGCATGTCGTCGAAGACGAGCCGCACCGCGTAATTGCCGATCGGGTTCACTTCCAAAATCATCACATTGCGCTTGCCCGGGACGGTCTTGCGCTCGTCCGGTGAATGACCCTGCACCTCGGCGCTGGGGCTTTTCACGCGCAGATATTCGGCCGGGAGGGCGAAGCTTTCACCGCCCTCGAACGCGACCGCCAGTGTCTTTTTGTCCTTGGACAAACGCAGTTCGGAGGGCCACGGACTGTCGGTCACAACTTTCAATCCTTTCCAAGCCGCCCTATATCATATTGAATAACTTGCCATAGCGGGCCGGAACCGGGGGTTCCAACACGCCGCTGGCGCCGGAAACATATGGGCTTCGAACGCGCCGCCACGATCAAGCCTGCGCCGCTGATCGATCCGTTTCAGCGGGCGATCACCTATTTGCGCGTGTCGGTTACGGACCGCTGCGACTTCCGCTGCGTCTATTGCATGTCGGAAAACATGAGCTTCCTGCCGAAGCCGGACCTGCTGACGCTGGAGGAACTCGATCGCCTGTGTGGCGCCTTCATTGCGCGTGGCGTGCGCAAGCTTCGGCTCACCGGCGGCGAGCCGCTGGTGCGGCGCGGCATCATGACCCTGGTGCAGTCGCTCTCGCGCCATCTCGGCGACGGGCTCGACGAGCTGACCCTCACCACCAACGGCTCGCAGCTTCCGAAATACGCCCGCGAGCTGGCCGACTGCGGCGTAAAGCGCATCAACGTCTCGCTCGACACGCTCGACCCGCAAAAATTCCGCGACATCACGCGCTGGGGCGAACTCGGCAAAGTGCTGGCCGGCATCGACGCCGCGCAGAACGCGGGCCTTGCGGTCAAGATCAACGCCGTCGCGCTGAAAGGCGTGAACGAGGACGAGCTTGCCGATCTCCTCGCGTGGTCGCACGGGCGTGGCATGGATCTGACCATCATCGAGGTAATGCCGCTGGGCGACATCGAGCCGAGCCGGCTCGACCAGTACCTGCCGCTGTCGATGGTGCGCGCGCGGCTCGCCGAGCGTTACACGCTGGAAGATATCGACTATCGGACCGGCGGCCCGGCGCGTTATGTGCGCGTCGCCGAGACCGGCGGACGGCTCGGCTTCATCACGCCGCTGACGCATAACTTCTGCGAATCCTGCAATCGCGTCCGCCTCACCTGCACCGGCACGCTCTACATGTGTCTCGGGCAGGAGGATGCAGGCGACCTGCGTGCGCCGTTGCGGGCATCGGAGAGCAACGACCTGCTCAATGCCGCGATCGATGCCGCGATCCTGCGCAAGCCGAAAGGCCACGACTTCGTCATCGACCGGCGCAGGCATTCCCCCGCGGTCTCGCGCCACATGAGCGTCACGGGCGGCTGATCCGCCGGACCATTCGCGACACGCACAGCGGTCATTCGCCACACATCCTCGACGCGCCGCGCGAGCGCGTGCTAGCCCACGGGCCACCAGCCGGGGCAGTTCCCTCGCCATTTCATCGGAGTTCTTGGGTGTCGTCAGCACGCGCCAATCGACGCGGCATGCTTGCATTGATGGGCGCGATGGCGGCCTTCGCCATCAACGACATGGTGCTGAAGCTCATCGCGCAGCGCTATCCGCTCGGCGAGGTGATTACGGTGCGCGGCACGATCGCGACGCTGCTCGTCGGATCGTTTGTGATCGGCCTCGGCCATGTCTCGGCGTTGCGCGGGATCTTCAGCAAGCTCGTGCTCGCCCGAACCGCGTGCGACGGCATGGCGATGGTGCTGTTCACGACGGCGCTCGTTCACATGCCGCTCGCGGAACTCTCCGCAATCAACCTCGTCTCGCCGCTGCTCATCACCGCGGCCGCGGTGATCTTCTTCGCCGAGGAGGTCGGCTGGCGCCGTTGGATGGCGATCACTATCGGCTTTCTCGGCACGATCTTGATCATCAGGCCGATCCCAAGTGCCTTCAATGTATGGGCGCTGCTCGGGGTCGCGACCGCCTTCGTCGGGGTGGCGCGCGACATGATCACGCGCCAGCTCGATCCGGGCATTCCGAGCGTCGTGATCTCGTTCATGGCGGCGCTCGGCTCGATGCTGATCGGGCCGGTCATGGGGTTGTTCGAAGACTGGCGGCCGATGGCGCTCGTCGACGTCGGGATGCTGGCGATCTCGGCAACCTTCGTGGCAAGCGGGCATTTCCTGGTCGTCACGGCATTTCGCGGCAGCGTCGATGTCGCGGCGATCGCGCCGTTCCGTTACACACTGCTGATCTGGGCCGGCGTCTGCGGTTATCTGGCGTTCGGCGAAGTGCCGGACCGCTATGCGATCGTCGGCTCGCTTCTGATTGTCGGCAGCGGTCTCTACGCACTGCACCGTGAGGTCGTGCGGCGGCGCGCCGTTGCGGCAGTGGTGCCCCCGGGAGAGCCGGGGTCCTGAGGCTGCAGCCGCCCGTGACGCGATCTGCCTTGTTCTCCGGAACAAGATTCGGTTGACGCGGCCCGCGCAAATGAGGCTAAGCTGCGACAATTCGGCACCAAGACCGGCTAGATATCGGGACAGTCAGCGGGGTGGGCGAGCAACGGCGCCGCCCGAAGGGGAAGGCCAACGTGGGTGTGCTCCTGGGTGTGAGCCGCGTCATCGACGCGATCAACTTCCGCATCGGTAAAGTGCTGGCTTGGCTGATCCTGGCAGCCGTCATCGTGTCCGCCGTCAACGCGGTGATCCGCAAGCTGTTCGACGTCTCCTCTAACTCGTGGCTCGAGCTGCAATGGGTGCTGTTCGGCGCGGTGTTCCTGATCGTCGCGTCGTGGACGCTGCTCGACAACGAGCACATCCGCATCGATATCGTGAACAACATGTTCTCGCAGCGCACCCGCAACATCATCGACATCGTCGGGCACGCATTCTTCCTGCTGCCGCTGACGATCGTCATGATTATCACAAGCTATCCGTTTGTCATGAAATCGGTCCTGCTCAACGAGCAATCGATGAATGCCGGCGGCCTGCCGCAATGGCCCGCGAAAGCCCTGATCCTGATCGGTTTCGTATTGCTGTTCTTCCAGGCAATTTCCGAACTGATCAAGCGCATCGCCGTGATGATGGGCCTCATTCCCGATCCGTATCACGGCACTGGCGGACTGAAGGCGGCCGCCGAAGCCGAAGTGGCACGCCTGCTCGCCGAAACCAAGCTCGCCGAAGAACAAGCCAAGTCCCACTGATCCCGAACGTTGTGGAGTACCGACCGTGGTGGAGCTGCTGATCCATTACATGGCGCCGATCATGTTCATGGCGCTCGTGGTTTTCTTGCTGCTCGGCTACCCGGTGGCGTTCTCGCTCGGTGCCGTGGGTCTCATCTTCGGGTTCATCGGAATCCAGGTGGGGCTGTTCCGGCCGGACTTCCTGCAAGCGCTCCCCGAACGCATCTACGGCATCATGAACAACGACGTGTTGCTCGCGATCCCGTTCTTTACATTCATGGGGTTGATACTCGAACGATCCGGCATGGCCGAGGATCTGCTCGACACCATCGGGCAGCTCTTCGGCACGATCCGCGGCGGACTGGCCTATGCGGTGATCTTCGTCGGCGCGCTGCTCGCAGCGACCACCGGCGTGGTCGCGGCATCGGTGATCTCGATGGGCCTGATCTCGCTGCCGATCATGCTGCGCTACGGCTACGACCGGCGCGTCGCGTCGGGCGTGATCGCGGCCTCCGGCACGCTGGCGCAGATCATTCCGCCCTCGCTCGTGTTGATAGTCATGGCCGATCAGCTCGGCAAGTCGGTGGGCGACATGTACGAAGGTGCATTCTTGCCCGGCCTCGCGCTCGCTTCCATGTATGCTGGCTACATCTTCCTCATCAGCATCCTTTATCCCAAGGCCGCACCCGGCCTTCCAGTCGCGGATATCGGCTTCCGCGAACCGGATGGCGCGCGCGGCGTGTGGCAGCTCGGCGTGCTGGTGGTGTTCTCGGCGCTCGTCGCGGTCTACCTGATGAAGCAGACCAATGTGCGCGCCGGTGCGGACTTTGTCGTTCTGACCATGTCGATCGGCGTGGTGATCTCGTTCCTGTGCGCCGTGTTCAACCGCCTGTTCGGGGCGCGGTACTTCTACGTCACCGCAATTCTGGTGGTGCTACTTATCGCTGCCTGGTACTACCTCAACACTCACAATCACGAGAACTGGGCGCTGCTGGCGGCCGCTCTCGCGGCAGGCGCGGTCTACGCGCTGATCGCGGCTCTCATAGAGCACGCAACCGGTTTCCGTCTTGTCTCGGTGATGGCGGAACAAACCACCTTCGTGATGGTCCCTCCCCTTGCGCTGATCTTCCTTGTGCTCGGCACGATCTTCATCGGCGTTGCAACGCCGACCGAGGGCGGCGCGATGGGCGCTGCGGGCGCCATGATCCTTGCAATGATGAAGCGCCGCCTCACCTTCGATCTGACGCGGCAGGCGGTCGAATCGACCGCGAAGCTCTCGGCGTTTGTCGTGTTCATTCTGGTCGGTGCGCGCGTCTTCTCGCTCACCTTCTACGGCGTCGACGGTCACCGCTGGGTCGAGGAAATGCTCGTCTCGATGCCGGGCGGGCAGCTGGGCTTCCTCATCTTCGTGAACGTGTTCGTGTTCCTGCTCGCGTTCTTCCTCGACTTCTTCGAGATCGCATTCATCGTGATTCCGCTGCTCGGTCCGGCGGCCGAGCGCCTCGGGATCGACCTGATCTGGTTCGGCGTGATGCTCGGCGTGAACATGCAAACGTCGTTCATGCATCCGCCGTTCGGCTTCGCGCTGTTCTACCTGCGCTCGGTCGCGCCACGCGAGACCTACATCGACCGCGTCTCCGGCAAGCCGACCGAAGGCGTCACCACGGGCCAGATCTACTGGGGCGCAGTGCCATTCGTGATCATCCAGTGCATCGGCGTGGCGCTGGTCATCGCCTTCCCGTCGCTGGTGATGCACTACAAGAGCGCCGGCACCGGCATCGATCCCTCCAAGGTGAAGATCGAGATCGAGATGCCGGATCTCGCGCCGCTGCCGCTTGACTTCGGCACGCCGCCGGCCAAGCAATAAGGCCGAGCGGCCACTCCGTGGTTCTTACTTGGCTTGAAGCCGGCTATCTCGTACTCCGTGATCCGCAGCGGTGGGGGCCGATCAGCTTCTTCGTCGGCCAGATCGGGGCTGGGTGATGATGGGGGCGTTGGGTCCATTACTCGCGTTCAGCCGCGGCGTTGACTGGATCAACGAAAAATTCGGTGTCGCGGCGAACTGGCTGGTGCTGCTTGCCTGCCTGGTCAGCGCGGGCAATGCGGCGAGCCGCTATCTCTTCAGCGAAAGCTCGAACGGCTGGCTCGAAATCCAGTGGTACATGTTCGCCGGCATGGTGCTGCTCGGCGGGCCGTATACGCTGAAGATGAACGAGCACGTGCGCGTCGATCTCTTCTACGGGATGGTCTCGGAGCGCGCCCGCATCTGGATCGACATCGTCGGCGGATTTCTGTTCCTGCTGCCGATCTGCTTGATCCTCGTGTATTTCACCTGGCCTTGGTTCGTGGACTCCTGGCGCATCGGCGAAATCTCCACGAACGCCGGCGGCCTGATCCGCTGGCCGGTGAAGCTCATGATGCCGGTCGGCTTCGCGCTAATGGCGCTGCAGGGCATCTCCGAGATCATCAAACGCATCGCGGCGCTCGAACACGTCGTCGAGATGGAATTCAAGTACGAGAAGCCGCTGCAATGAGCTTTGTGCGCGACAACATGGCGCCGCTGATGTTCGGCGGCATGATTCTCTTCATGCTCATTGGCTACCCGGCGGCGTTCTCGCTCGCCGCGACCGGCCTGTTCTTCGGATGGGTCGGCATCGAGCTCGGCCTGATCCGCGCGGACTTTCTCGGCAACCTGACCTACCAGCTCTACGGTATCATCTCGAACGACCTGCTCCTCGCCATTCCGTTCTTTACGTTCATGGGCGCCATTCTGGAGCGCTGCGGTCTGGCGGAGGATCTTCTGGAGTCCTTCGGCCAGCTGTTCGGCCCGATCCGCGGCGGCATGTCGTACGCGGTGATCTTCGTCGGCGCCGTCCTTGGCGCGATCACCGGAACGGTGGCGGCGTCGGTGATCGCCATGGGCGTCATCTCGATGACGCCCATGCTCAAGTATGGCTACTCGACCCGCCACACGATGGGGGTGATCGCCGCCTCCGGCACGATCACCCAGCTCATCCCGCCGTCGCTTGTGCTGGTGGTGCTCGCCGATCAGATGGGCCGCTCGGTCGGCGACATGTATGCCGGCGCGATCGGCCCGAGCATCCTCCAGGTGCTCCTGTTCTGCGGCTGGGTGGCGATCGTCAGCATCTTCTGGCCGCAGGATGTGCCCGCCTTGCCCAAGGAAGCGCGCACGCTGCACGGCTGGGCGTTGTGGAAGCGCTGCATGCGCGGCATGATCCCGTCGCTCGGCCTGATCTTCCTGGTGCTCGGCACCATCTTCATGGGCCTTGCGACGCCGACCGAAGCCGGCGCGATGGGCGTTGTCGGCGCGATCGCGCTTGCGTTCATGTACGGAACGCTCAACTGGACGCTGCTCTATCAGGGCATGGCCACGACCATGCGCATCACCGCCATGGTCACCTACATCCTGATCGGTGCCCGCGTGTTCAGCCTCGTGTTCCAGGGCGTCGGCGGCAAGGAGTGGATCGAGCATCTGCTCACCTCGCTGCCGGGAGGACAGGTCGGCTTCCTCGTCTTCGTGAACGTGTTCATCTTCATCGTCGCGTTCTTTCTCGACTTCTTCGAGATCGCCTTCATTCTCATTCCGCTGCTCACGCCGGCCGCCGACAAGCTCGGCATCGACCTGATCTGGTTCGGCGTGCTCATTTGCGCAAACATCCAGACGAGCTTCATGCACCCGCCGTTCGGTTTCGCGCTGTTCTACCTGCGCGGCATCGCGCCCAGATCGATCAAGACATCGGAAATCTACTGGGGCGCCATTCCGTGGATCGGCACGATGATCATTCTGGTCGCAGTCCTGATCGTGTGGCCGCAATCGGTCACCTACTGGCTCGACAAGGGAACAGGCATCGATCCCTCCAAGGTGAAGATCGAGATCGAGGTCCCGGACCTCCTGCCTCCGCCTGATTTCGGACCGCCCGCAAAGCAATAAACAAGGCCCCGGAACATTTGCTCCGGGGCCCTTTCACCTGACTTGTGTGTGGTAAGACTAAGGCCTGTTGAGATTCAGGATTCCATCCGAGGCGTGCTCGTGATTCAAGCTTTGGATGGAACGATTCGTACTGACGGACGCCCAATGGGCGAAGATGGAGCCGCATTGCCTGGGTAAGCCGAC
>JBAVXH010000244.1:0-20188 GCA_049698215.1 Xanthobacteraceae bacterium
CCCCGGATCCGGGCGCGCGACGAAGGCCTCAGCCTCGGAGGTTTTCAGGGCGACCATGGGGGGTTCTTCATCCCTCCCCCGAAGGGGGAGGGTGGATGCGAGCGCAGCGAGCAGACGGGTGGGGAGCGCATGCGATCAAGCTTACCCCACCCGGCCGCCTATTCGGCGGCCACCCTCCCCGCGCAGCGGGGAGGGATCATGTCCCCGCAACGAAATACGACGCGACGCGGGTGCGCACGTTCTCGGCGAGCACCTTGGCGGCGCGGTTCTCGGCATCGAGCCGCGCACGCACGCGCGCAAAGCGCTGCTGCTGACCCGGATACTCGGACGAAACGCGCGAGGCGGTGCTGCCGCGCATGACGACCTTGCCGGTGGCAAGCTCGGTGAGTGTGAACGCCGCGTCGATGCCGGTGATTTCACTGAGGACGCGGCCGGTCGTGATGTCGGTGATGATCGAGTTGCGGCCGATGTTCATTCTGACCTTGAGCGCATGCGTCGGCGAGATGAGACCCTCGGTGCCGTTGATCTCGAACTTGAGCGCTTCCTGTAGCTCGACCGCGATACGCGCGTCCGGCGTGCCGTTCGGCGCGTCGACGCGCTCGACTTGAACCTGCGCAAGCGCGGCTGCGATCGGCTTTTCGCCGTTGAAAGAGCGGCTGGCATAAAGCGGCTGGAAGCACGCCGCGTTCAGCGCACCAACAGCAACAACAGCAGCAATGCGGAGAGAGTTACGCCACCACATTCACGATCCTCTGCGGGACGACGATGACTTTTTTGGGGACCCTCCCCTCAAGCGCCCGCCGCACCGCCTCCAATTCTAGCACAGCCCGCTCAATGTCGGCATTAACGGCGTCGCGCGAGACCGTGACGTCGGCGCGCTTCTTGCCGTTGATCTGGACCGGCAGCGTGATGGTGTTCTCGACCAGCAGCGCGGCCTCGACCTGCGGCCAGGCGGCCTCGGCGACCAGGCCGCCTTTTTTCAGCACCGCCCAGCATTCCTCGGCCAGATGCGGCATCATCGGCGAGAATAAAATCACCATGATTTCAACGGCTTCCCTTAACGCCGCCACATAGGCCGGCGTGATGCCACCGTTCTGCCGTGCGGCCGCGAGCGAGGCCTGCAGCTCGTTCGACAGCTCGTAGATGTGTGCCACGCAACGGTTGAAGCGCAGTTTCGGAATTTCGTCGGTGACCTTGGCGAGCGCGCCATGCGCGGCCTTGCGCAAGGCCAGAACGGCCGCCTCGCCCCCGCCTCCGGTTCCCGCGCCCTCGGCGATTTCCACGGCTTCCCGCACCAGCCGCCACAGCTTCTGCACGAAGCGCCACGATCCCTGCACGCCCTCCTCGGTCCAGATCACGTCGCGGTCGGGCGGCGAATCGGACAGCATGAACCAGCGCGCGACGTCCGCGCCGTATTCGCCGATGATGTCGTCCGGGTCGACGGTGTTCCGTTTCGACTTGGACATCTTTTCAAGTGAACCGATGTTCACTTCTTCGCCCGTCGAAATCAGGGTGGCGCGGCGGCCGTTTGCGTCACTCTCGATCTTCACCTCCGACGGCATCGCCCAGGTGCCGTCGGCCTTCTGGTAGGTCTCGTGCACCACCATGCCCTGGGTGAACATGCCGGCGAACGGCTCCTCGATGCCGATGTGGCCGGTCAGCTTCATGGCGCGGGTGAAGAAGCGCGAATAGAGCAGATGCAAAATCGCGTGCTCGACGCCGCCGATATATTGATCGACCGGCAGCATGCGGTTCACCACCGGTAGCGTCGTCGGCGCCGCCTCGTTCCACGGATCGGTGAAACGCGCGAAGTACCACGACGAATCGACGAACACGTCCATCGTGTCGGTTTCGCGCAGCGCCTTGCCGCCGCACTGCGGACACGCGACGTGCTTCCAGGTCGGGTGATGATCGAGAGCGTTGCCGGGCTTGTCGAAGGTTGCATCCTCGGGCAGCACGACAGGCAGGTCCGCATCCGGGACCGGCACGACGTCGCACTTGTCGCAGTGGATCACCGGGATCGGGCAGCCCCAGTAGCGCTGACGCGAGATGCCCCAGTCGCGCAGGCGGAAGTTCACCTGGCGCTCGCCGACGGGGGCACCGCCGCGCATCTCTGTCTCTAATTTTCTCGCCACTTCTTCCTTCGCGGCATCGATCGTCATCCCATCGAGGAAGCGCGAGTGGATCATGCGGCCGTCGCCGTCATAGGCGACATCCGTGATGACGAACGATTTCGGATCGACATCGGGCGGGCACACGACGGGCGTATTGCCGAGCCCATATTTGTTGACGAAGTCGAGGTCGCGCTGGTCGTGCGCCGGGCAGCCAAAGATTGCGCCGGTGCCGTATTCCATCAGGATGAAGTTCGCCACATAGACCGGCAGCGTCCACGCCGGATCGAACGGATGGATTGCGCGGATGCCGGTGTCGAATCCGAGTTTCTCCTGCGTATCAATGATTTCCTGCGCGACGCCGTGGCGCTTCGCTTCGGTGATGAACGCAGCGAGCTTCGGATTCTTCGCGGCCGCCGCCTGCGCGAGCGGATGATCCGGCGCAATCGCCATGAACTTTGCGCCAAACAGCGTGTCGTGCCGCGTCGTGAAGATCTTCAGCTCGCTCTCGCCCGCCGGCGTCGTCTTCGGGTCGAGCGCGAAGCGGATCAGCATGCCTTCCGAGCGGCCGATCCAGTTGCGCTGCATCAGCCGCACCTTGTCGGGCCAGCGGTCGAGCGTATCGAGCGCGTCCAGGAGCTCCTGCGAATACTTCGTGATCTTGAAGACCCACTGGTTCATCTTTCGCTGCTCGACGATCGCGCCGCTTCGCCAGCCGCGGCCGTCGATCACCTGCTCGTTGGCCAGTACGGTCATGTCGACCGGATCCCAGTTCACCTTGCGCTTCTCGCGCTCGGCGAGCCCAGCCTTCATGAAATCGAGAAACATCTTCTGCTGATGCTTGTAGTAGGCGGGATCGCAGGTCGCGAACTCTCTGCTCCAGTCGAGCGACAGCCCCATCGACTGGAGCTGCGCCTTCATGGCGGCGATGTTCTGGTAGGTCCAGGCCTTGGGCGCGACCTTGCGCTCCATCGCGGCGTTCTCGGCCGGCAGGCCGAACGCGTCCCAGCCCATCGGGTGCAGCACGTTGAGGCCGCGCGCGCGCATGAAGCGGGCGAGCACGTCGCCCATGGTGTAGTTGCGCACGTGCCCCATGTGGATGCGCCCCGACGGGTAGGGGAACATCTCCAGCACGTAGTATTTCGGGCGCGGGTCATCGTTGCGCGTGGCGAAGATGCCGCGGTCGTCCCACAGCTTCTGCCAGCGGGGCTCGGCCGCGCGGGCGTTGTAGCGGTCGTTCATGTCGATTCGGTCGGTTTGGCGGCCAAAACAGGAGCCGACTAGGACCACGAAGACGCTAAGTGGGTCAATGGGGCGCGGGCGGCTCGGGCGCGCGCATCACCTTCGCCTCGCCGGAGCTCCTGTTCAAGCTGTTGACCGCGAAGCGCTGGGAATTGATCCGAACCATGACCGGCGCGGGCGCCATGACGATCCGGGAGGCGGCGCGGCGCGTCGGCCGCGACGTGAAGGCCGTGCACGGCGACGTGCATGCGCTGCTCGACTGCGGCGTGCTGCGGCGGACCGAGAAGGGGCTGATTGTCTTTCCTTACGATGCCGTGCGTGTCGATGTGACGCTGCGCGGCGTAGACGGTCGCCCCTCCTGAGACAGCCTCACATGCGCACGTAGACGCTGCGCCAGACGGCGTGACGACAGCAAAGCGCGACGCGGGACTCGTTCAAAACGAGATGTTCGAAGAACTCGCATCCTCGCCGGACGGCGAGTGCCTTGTCACCCGTCCCGACGACGCGTAGCCTCGCCGTCAGGTTGCGGCCTCGAACGATGAGGTCGACCGGTTGACGCGGGTCGGGCCACCTGCGCAACACAAGCAACGGGATTTCGGGAGGCGACGTTATGGCATCGGATGAGTCCGACACGGACCGGCTGCTTGGCATGAGCTGCGAGGGCTGCTCCGACGATTATTTCATGGAGCACGACGAAGATGGGTCGCTCGCCCTCGCACGCTCGCTCATGCCGGGCGGATCGCCGGCGCGCGGCGGGGTTGCACGGGACGACACGACCGCGAGGCCGTGCAAGGTCGGCGTTCTGAATGGGTCGTGGTTTCTCCAGCTCACGCCCAAGGGGCCGCATACTCACACCGAGATCCGGGGGCCGATGCGGATCGAGGTCGCCGCACCGAAGCTGCGCATTTCCGGCGACATCTACATCCGCAAGCCGGCCGCGGTGCCGGTCGAAATCCTGCGCCCGATCACCGAGACACCGCTGTTCTTCGGCAAGAACTGGTATCCGCAGCTGCCCATCGATCAGTACAGCTGGTACTTCCGCTCGGTCGGCGTCAACTACAACGCCGGCAAGCTGACATTCAAGTTCGAGCGCTTCCTGTGGAACAAGACGACCCAGGAATTCATCAATCAGCAGAACAGCGGCCAAGACAACGGCTTCATGCAGCTCGAATGCCTCGAGAGCAGCATCCTGAACCATCCGTTGCTGCCGCAGCCGACATTGCGCCTGACCGGGACGGCGCAGATCGGCGGCGAGACCTATGACGCCGTCGCCACCAAGACGTCGCCGTTCTATCGCGGCTGCGCGGTCGAAGTCGACGTGATGACGAACCGACAGTTTCCGCTGTCGGCGACGACCATCAATGGCACGGCGATCAGCTTTGCCAGCATCTATCGCACCGCCGGCATGGACTGCACGGTGCTCGTCGACCAGACCAATCTGCCCGAGGACGCGGAACTCTCCACAATCGAACTGCAGACCGCGCTTGCGACCAACCGCCGCCCGGTCGCGGCCGCGGATGCCTGGCGCCTGTGGCTGCTCGTCGGCTCATCACAAGGTAGTTTGTTCGGGTTGATGTTTGACGACACGGCTCCGTTCCGTGAGGGCACTGCGGGATTTTTTGACCCGATCATCCCCGCCAGCTCGACCGTTGCGCCCTCCGCCGGCAACAAGAAACTCGGCGATGTGCCCGAGGCCTTCCTGCGCACGCTCGTCCACGAAGCGGGTCATGCGTTCAATCTGTTCCATCCCAAGCACGACGTGCACAACGTGCCGATCGGCACCACGATCATGAACCAGACCGGCGATGTCATGAGCTTCGCCACCCCGACCAACACCTACCCGGGCAATATCACGTTCGCATTCGACGATCACAATCGGACCTCGCTGATTCATTCGCCCGACCCTCAGGTCGCGCCGGGGTGGAAGCGGTTTGGTTGGGGTCATGGCAGTCTGTCGAGCGGAATTGCCGAGCCGGTCGATGCCGCCGGTTTCGTTCGGGCCGACGATGCGGCGGGAGATCTGACGCTCGAGCTGAAGGTGTCCGAGAATATCTTCCGCGGCGAGTTTGTCACCGCACAGTTCATTGTCACTAACGTTGGCGCCACGACGCGTAAAGTGACATCGGCGATCAATCTGTCCCAGGGCGATTTGAGACTCCTGGTCAAGCCGCCCTCCGAGGAGCTGGACGACGTCCGCGACGTGATCGTCGCGTGCGGCGACCGTCCGTACGTTGCGCTCGCGTCCGGCAAATCGCTCACGGGCAACGGGCAGATTTTCTACACCAACGTCGGATTCACCTTCCGGCAGACGGGGCGTTACTACGTTTCCGCCGAGCTCGTCAGTGGCGATGGTTCGGACGAAGTCGTCCGCAGCGGGCCCGTGGCCGTCGTGGTTCGCGCACCAAGCACCGCCGAGGAAGAAGAGATCGCACGTCTCTCGATGGACGCGAGAGTCGGACGCGCCTTCGCCTTCGGCGACTACGGCATGGACGACGTTGCCGAGAAAAATCTTGAGAACCTGGCGGCAAAGTACGGCCACACCGAAACAGGAATGGCCGCTTCGCTGATTCTGGCCAACGCACAGAGCCGCGATCTGCGGGACCTGTACTCGGGCAAGAAGCTTCGCGTCGGCGACAAGAAGGCTGGGCAGAAACATTTTGACAACGCCGCCGTGGAGGCAGTGAAGAGCCATCCGACGCGGCTGGCTCGTCTGGCCAGCGCCGTGGTCGCGCCGGTCGAAGCAGATGCGCCGGTACTCGATCTTGCCGCCACCTATCTGAAGCAATCGGCGCCCGCAGCGCGCGCGGCCGCGAAGGGGAGCGGCGCGAAGTCCAAGAAGGGCAAGAAGGGCAAAAAGGGCAAGGCGATGGCCGCGCCCGTTGCGGCAGATGCGGCAGACGGCTACGGCGCCGGGGATGCCGGGGATGCCGGCGACGCCCTCAATTTCCTGAACGAGGTCCGGCGTACTCTCGGCAGTTGATGTCCGGCAGTTGATGTCCGCACCGGCGGCACAGCGCGAAATTTGTTGAGGGCATCGCTTGTGCTGCCGCACGAAGGGGCATCTATTCTGGCGCACAGGAGCCTACGATGGCCACGGCGCGCGGAAACGATGCATCTTTGACGCTTGAGCTTGAGGCGCTCGAGCCCATTGTGGTGGGGCTGTCGGCCCTCGTCATTGTTCGCGTGATCAACAAGAGCCCGGCGCCGGCGACCGTATCGTCCCGGCTGAACCTGATGGAGGGCGATGTTCGTCTTTCCATCGAGGGTCCGCACGGCGCCACGCGAGCCCTCAAGGGGTGGCAGGCAGATAGTGCGGCACGCCGCGTCGAGCTGCCGCCCGGTCATCAGCTCGAAGGCGCGATCAACCTGCTTTGGACTGATGCGGGGGCCGCTTTTCCCGAACCGGGGCACTACGTCCTTCGCGCCGAGTACGATCCGTCGCCGAATGCCGAGACCATCGTGTCGCCGCCGGTGACCGTCACGGCGCGTTCGCCGCGCACCAAGGAGGAGCGCGACGTAGCATCGATGCTGGACGGCGAGCCAATCAGGAAGGCCCTCGTCTGGGCACAGGCCGAGCCGGAAGTGGACAAGCTTCAAACGCTTGCGCAGCAGTATCCAAAAACGCTCGACGGCAAACTCGCCGGACTGCTTCTCTCCGGGGGTGGCGACGGAGCCCACGCGGATTCGGCTTTTCAGAGCCCCGAGCCGGTTACGCTCGCGCGCTGGATCACGGCGCTGTCGACGCCATACAGCAACGTCGGCAAGACCCTCGGAGCGGATTTTGCGGCCCGCATTCAGTCGCGCGACGGCAAGACGCGGAGTTCGAAAGCCGTTGAACGCGCCCTTCAAGTCATGAAAATTCAGCCGGTTGAACGCGAATGAAAAGATCAACGGGGCGGCGATGACGCGCGCCGGGCCTGCTTCGGCTTGGGCTGTTCCAGCAGTAGATCGACGCGCTCGACCGCCTGGGTGAGCAAGGCGCGACGTTGAACGACCGCGATAGCGGCCTGTCATTGGTGCGCGTGCAAGGGCTAGCGCCGCGCGACGCCGTGCCCGCGTGAATAGCCGCTTGCTTCTGCGGGCTTCCAGCCCGCGAGTGCGCGCCTCTGCGGCCGATGGACCTCTACCTTCAGCGGATAGCAGCGCGCACTGTCGCTCGAATGCGTGGCGCTGCAGTCGCCGCCCGGGCAGGCCGACAAGGCGCAGAGCAGATCGATCTCGGCGAAGAACTCGATGAAGTCGCCCGCCCGCACCGGGCTCGCCTTCATGAAATACTGGTGCGTGTCGCGCGTATAGCCGGTGCACATGAAGGCGTTGAGCACGTCGTGCACATGGCGCTCGGCCTCGCCGAGCGGGAGCCCGGTGTGGCGGCTGAGCGCGCGCGTCAAATTCGAGTGGCAGCAGTGATGATACTCGGTGCCGCCGAGCAGGCGCTGCGTGTAGGGATCGCAGCGCGTGCCGATGACATCGTGAATGCCGCCGCCGTCGGCGTCGAAGCCGTACCAGTCGAGCGTGTCATGCGTGATCGTCGCGAGCGGCCGCAGATACGGCAGCGTGCTCCACAGCCGGTCGCCGGTCGTTACGTGCGTGGCGTGCAACGCGCGCGTCTTGCCGGAGAAGAAGCGCTCTGAAAGGTCGTGCGCGTTCCACAAATTCAGATCGCCGACCTGCGGGCCCTCGATGCTGACAATGCGAAACAGGTGGCCGGCCGGCACGCTGAACGTGCGCGCGTCGCGCGGCGGCACGATGGTTTCGGAAATTTTGGTGAGGTCGCGGCGGACGTTGTCGTAGAACGCGCGGTCATAGGGCGGGAGCCTGTCGACGGTGTAGACGATAACGGGCGGGGCGGCTTTCCGCGCGGCTGCGTCGGCGGGGACTTTGCTTTGCGGCTTTGCTCTCATGCGTGCCTCGTGTCGGGGTGCGATTGCACATCAAGGTCCGCGACGCCATCTAGGCATCATAGCGTCCGGAGCACCTAATGCCCTCCCTCTCCGCCTTCCCCATCACCCGCCGCTGGCCGCCGCAGCATCCGGACCGGCTGCAGCTCTATTCGCTCAACACGC
This sequence comes from Xanthobacteraceae bacterium, assembly GCA_049698215.1. Classification (GTDB taxonomy): domain Bacteria; phylum Pseudomonadota; class Alphaproteobacteria; order Rhizobiales; family Xanthobacteraceae; genus PALSA-894. The sequence goes on from JBAVXH010000244.1 coordinate 8,417, forward strand.
CGAACGGCGTGAAGGTCTCGATCATGCTCGAGGAGATCGCCCTGCCGTACGAGGCGCATCTGGTCGACTTCGGCAAGGACGAGCAGAAGACGCCGGAGTTTCTCTCGCTCAATCCGAACGGAAAGATCCCGGCGATCATCGATCCGGACGGCCCGGGCGGGAAGGCGCTCCCCTTGTGGGAGTCGGGCGCGATCCTCGGCTATCTGGCGGGCAAGACCGACAAGATGATCCCGCTCGACCCCGCGCGCATGATCGAGGCGATGCAGTGGGTGCATTTCCAGGCGAGCGCCGTCGGGCCGATGTTCGGGCAGGTCGGCTTCTTCAACAAGTTCGCCGGCAAGGCCTACGAGGACAAGCGGCCGCTGCAGCGCTACGTGAACGAGTCAAAGCGCATCCTCGGCGTGATGGATCAGCGGCTCGCCGGCCGGCCATGGTTCATGGGCGACGACTACACCATCGCCGATATTTCGATGCTCGGCTGGGTGCGCAACCTGATCACGTTCTACGAGGCGCGCGAGCTGGTCGAATTCGACACGTTCGGCAATGTCGCGGCCTGGCTCGAGCGCGGGCTGGCGCGGCCCGCGGTGCAGCGCGGATTGCAAATCCCAAAACGCGGATAGGCCAAACGTACCCGGCAGTTCCAGCACCGCTAACGCGTCTTGCGCGTCCGCTTGCGCTTCTTGGCTCTTTTTTTCGATGCTGCGCTCAGGGCGGATGCTTTCGGCTTTTCTTTGCCGAGTGCCCTGGAGGCGGAGGCCTCCGGCTTCAGCTTGTCGAGCGTCTTGAAGGCGGCCGTGAGCGTGCTGCCCTCAAGTTTCCTCACGTCCCTGAGTGCGGTGTCGATCGCGGCCGTGAGCGACTTGCTCGCCTCCTTGCGCACGACGCCGAGAGCTTTGATGACCTGTTCGATGTGACTCTTGGCGATCTTGCGTGACGAAAGCTCGCCCTTCTCGGTGAAGAACTGGCTCGCCGTCTCCAGCACGGCAGCCCCGGCGTCGCGCGCCGCCTTGTTCTCTTGCGCCAGCCTCACGAGCTCCATCGAATGCGCGCGGAACATGTCCCGGTACCGCACGCCGCTCGGGCTCGCCAGCATGTTGCGCTCGCGGAAGCGGCGCATTGCGGCCAGCGGAAAGACCGCGTCGATCAGGCTTTGTGCAAAATCGGCCGGGCACAGGGTCTCGCACAAGGCTTCCATGAGGCCCGCGGAAACCTCCGAGATCACATTATTCTTCTCGGCATCCGGCGGCTGAAACTCGCGCGCGGTCTCGATCGTGAATCCGAGAATGCGCCGGCGTCCGGTGTCCACGAAATAGCGCGAATAGGCGTAGTCGTGCACTGTCGCCGAGGTCGGATAGAGATCGATGCCCGCCTGCGCCGTATACACGCGGCCGCGCACCGCCTTGATCCCGTCGCGCACCCGCTCGGCCATCACCACGTGGTCGTGCAGATCTCCCGCCGGAATGTATTCGCGGTAGCCGCTGCCGACGATCCCGCGCTGGCCGTTGAACGCCGGATTCTGGAAGTTCTGGTTCGGGTCGGTGGTCTGGTTCTCGTCGTCGCCCCAAGGGTAGAGCACCAACTCGCTGAAGGAGTGGATGTCGACCAGGCAGCCGAGGTTGGCGAAGTGATCGATCATCCAGCGCACGTTGCGCGTCTCCGGCTCGGAAAACGCGCTCGGTCCCTTGAAGATGTCGGTGCAGGCATTGCTGCTGGTTCCGATGCCGCTCGACCAGAGGAAGTCGTAGTTGCGGTTGAGGTCGACGCCGCGGCACGCCAGACCCGGATGGTTGGACCGGTTCTTGCGCCACATCGGATTCCCGCCGGGCATCAGGCAGAAATGCCGGCCATCCGGATTCACAAGCGGAATGAGAAAGATGTCGAGGCCGTTGACCACCAGCTGAATGGTCGAAGCGTCATAGCTCTTCGGGCCGAACGACAAACCCGTGTTGTGCGTATAGGCGTCGCAGAGCCGAAGCGCGAAGCTGATCACGGTCTCGGGGTTGATCAACTCGCGGGCGTGAACGCCGCCGAGAAACAGAATGCCGGTGCGCGTTCCGCTGCCGTGCGCGATCTTCAGCGCCTTGATGGTACGGCCTTCCACCGAGGTTTCCGGCAGCGCGATCGGCGTGGCAATGGCCGGATAGGTGGCGATGATGTGATCGATGGCCGAGTTGATGGCATCGACGGACAAGTAAGCCATGACGGGACGCCCCCTTGCCTGGCGCGGCGGTTGCTATTTCTTGCGGCGGCTCTTGCCGCGCGGCTGGTCAGCCGCAGCCGCGGCCCGTTCCTGAGTCACGGCGGCCTGCATGCTGTCGAGCCATTGAGAAAAATCGCCGACCTCACTCGCGCCGCGTGCGCGCTTCTCGGCCGGGTCCTCGACAAGGACGCGATAGCCGTCTTTGACGAGGGCCTCGACCTCCTCCATTGACAAGAGCCCCTCGATCGAAAACGGAAACTCGCTGTCGGTGGAGGGTTTGTCGGTGGCCGCCTGCTTCGGGCTGGCCGCCTGCTTTGCGGTCTGCGCAAAGACGTCGAGATCAAATTTCTGCAGCGCGCGCAGGCCGTCGGCATTGCGCGCCATCACCACAACGAAATAACGATCCATGCCGTCCTCCTGCAAAATCCCGCTTGGCAGCGATCGCAGGTTCGCAACTTTAGGCTATTCGGGGTAATGTGAGCAAGTCAAGATAGCAGCGAGCCGTAACGCCATCGGTGCCTCAGCGCGATCCATTCTAGGCCTGCCAACAGCGGGCCGCCAGAACCGGCCCGCGGTAGGCGGCGACCACATCGCCACCGATGTGCAGGCCCCGCGGTTACAACGGCCGCTTGTCCTTGATGCGCGCGATGCGGTCCGCATCATCGGACGAGAGATAGCGCCCGCGCTCCAGGATCTCGAGCGTGTATTCCTCGTAAGTCAGACCGACGGCCTCGGCGCGCGCGAGGCGAAACAGCGCGTGATCGCGCGACTTCGGTTTCCACGCGGCGCGATGTGCGTTTTTCCAGGAGTAATAGACATAGATATCGCCGTCGCCCCATTCCGGGCCGTCCTCGTCGAGCGGCGGGCCCTGGTTGTGGGAGCGCGATGCGGGTGACGTTTCCTTTTGCGCATCATCTTGGTCCGAAAACCGGTCCCCATCCCCGATCGGGGTCGAGGACGTGCTTTTCGGGATGATGCGCGTCATCTCCGCACCAGCACGACCAGATAGCGGCACGGCGCACTCCCATCGTTGCGATAGGTGCAGTCCGACGGCGGGCCGAACTCAAGGCTGTCGCCGGGACCGAGATCGTGCGCCACATCGCCCTCGACAAAGGTGAGCCGGCCAGCGAGCACCCAGATGACATGCGACATGCGGTGATAGGAGGCGGCCGGGAATGAGACGGATGCGCCGGGCGGCAGGTCGACTTGCGTGAGTTCGATCGGCGAGGTCGCCGATGCCGCAACCTGGCGGCGGATGTAGCCGGTGGCAGGATCGCGCCAGATGGCTTGGGTCGCGGCGCGCACGGGCCCGCGCTTTTTTGCGGCTTCGTCCTCCGCAAGCAGCGCCGAGAGGGTGATGCCGTAGGCGCTGGAGAGCCGGCCGAGCAGGGCGGCGGTCGGGCTCGCCTCGGCGCGCTCGATCTTGGAGATCATCGCCTTGGAGACGGACGCCCGCTCCGACAGGTCGTCGAGCGACCACCGGCGTGCCGTGCGCTCGCCGCGGATCCGGGCGGCAATCTTCAGGGTGATATCATCTATTAAAATGGACACAGAGTCCACTATAGACGAACAGGATGTTTCGGTAAAGCCGGCCGGGTCAGTTCCAGTACGCCGGATAGCCCGAATCCTTCCCCTCCGCCTCCAGCAGCCGCAACATCGCGGGCCACTCCAGCACGCCATAGGGCCGGCGCGTGCCCGGCTGGTAGAGGTGCGCGGTGTGCGCCAGCACGTTCTCGCCCGGCATGGTCAGCTCGGTGCGCGCCGCCATCGCGTCGACCTGGGCGCGGCAGGACATCTCGAGCTGATACATCGTGTTGAAGGCCTGCTGGATGGTGGCGCCGCAGGTGAGCAGGCCGTGGTTGCGCATCACCAGCGCGTCGTGCGGGCCGAGGCCGGCAACGATGCGCTCGCGCTCCGCGAGGTCGACCGCCGGCCCCTCGTAGTCGTGGTAGCCGATGTGGCCGACGAAGCGGATCGAGGTCTGCGACAGCGGCAAGAGCCCGCATTTCATCGCCGCGACCGCCATGCCGGCGCGCGTGTGGGTGTGGATCACGCAGGCGACGTCGGGCCGCGCCGTGTGGATCGCGCCGTGGATCACGTAGCCGGACTTGTTGATGCCGTAGTCGGTGTCGGGCTTGGCGATGATGTTGCCCTCGACGTCGATCTTCACCAGGCTCGACGCGGTGATCTCCCGGTAGAGGAGCCCGTAGAGATTGATCAGCAGGTGCTCGGTGCCCGGGATGCGCGCCGTGATGTGGTTGTAGATGAGATCGGTCATTCCGTACGCGTCCATCAGGCGGTAGCACGCCGCGAGATCGCAGCGCGCGCTCCACTCCTCGGGGCTGACCGAGCCGCGCACGGATTTGAAGTCGGTCGAGTAGTTCATTGTTTATTCTCCCGCGCCGAAACTAACCCGGATTTCGCTTGCACTCCAACCGGGTTACGCTGGTCCTCATCCTGAGGAGGGCGCGCAGCGCCCGTCTCGAAGGATGGCACACGTGGCCATGGTTCGAGACGCGCTGCCAAAAGCGCGTTTACGCGCGTCTGCGACGCGCTATGGCAGCGCTCCTCACCATGAGGATTGGAGATGCCCATGCGCCGCCGCGAATTCTGCCTCGGTCTTGTCGCGACGCCGGCGCTGGCGCGCTCGGCGTTCGCCGACGAAGTCTCGACCGTCACGATCATCGGCCAGCACGGCCTGCCGTACCTGCCGCTGATGCTGATGCGTGATCAGAAGCTGGTCGAGAAACACGCCGCGCGCGTCGGCCTCCCGAGCCTCACCGCCGACTACAGGACGCTTGGCGGCACGCAGTCGCTGGTCGATGCGCTGATCGCCGGGCAGATGAATTTCGGCATCACCGGCGTGCCCGGTCTTGCGACGCTGTGGGACAAGACCGCCGGAACGCCGAACGAAGTGCGCGCGCTCTCGGCCGCGCAGGCGATGCCCTTCCTGCTCGTCACCCACCGGCCGGACATCAAGTCGATCAAGGATTTCAAGGAGGGCGACAAGATCGCGGTGCCGGGGATCAAGAATTCGAACCAGGCGATCTGCCTGCAGATGGCGGCCGCGAAGGAGTGGGGACAGGCGAACTACGCGAAGCTTGATCCGTATACGATTACGCTGCCGCATCCCGACGCCGCGATCGCGATCATCTCGAAGTCGACCGAGCTGACCGCACATTACGGCGTCTCACCGTTCCAGAACTACGAGGTCGCGGCGCCGGGCACGCACGTGGTGCTGAAATCCTACGACACGCTCGGCGGGCAGACGACCAACGGCGTGGTGCTGATGACCAGGAAATTCCGTGACGCCAATCCGAAGGCGACCGCCGCGGTCTACGCGGCGCTGAATGAAGCTTCCGACTTCATCAACAAGCAACCGCGGCAGAGCGCGGAGGTTTACATCCGCCTGACCAACGAGAAACGCTCGGGGCCCGACGAAATGGCGAAGATGATCTCCGATCCCGATAACGCCTGGACCACGACGCCGCAGAACGCGATGCGCTATGTCGAGTTCATGAACAAGGTCGGGACCGTGAAGAAGGTGCCGGCCGACTGGCGCGATCTGTTCATGCCTGAAGTGCATGAGCTGAAGGGAAGCTGACGCGGCTCCAAATCCAGCACACGATGGATCAGACGCTCTACGACAAGCTCTGGGCCGAGCACGTGGTCAGCGAGGAGCCGGACGGCACGTGCCTGCTCTACGTCGACCGGCACATCGTGCACGAGGTGGACAGCCCGCAAGCCTTCGGGGCGCTGAGGGAGAGGGGCCTGCCGGTCAAGTCCCGGGCGAAGACGCTGCTCGTCGTCGACCACAACGTGCCGACGTCCGATCGAACGAAACCCAACCCCGATCCCGAGAGTGCCGCGCAGATCGCCTATATGGCGGAGAATGCGCGGCTGTTCGGTCTCGAATACTACGATGAACGCGACCCGCGGCAGGGCATCTGCCATGTGGTCGGCCCCGAGCAGGGCTTCACTCTGCCCGGAACGATGATCGTGTGCTGTGACAGCCATGCGACGACGCACGGTGCGTTCGGGGCGCTCGCCTATGGGATCGGCACCTCGGAAGTGGAGCATGTGCTGGCGACGCAGACGCTGATCCAGCGCAAGTCGAAGAACATGCGCGTGACGATCGATGGCAAGTTGCCGCCGGGGGTGAGCGCGAAAGACCTGATCCTCTCGGTGATCGGCGAGATCGGCGCAGCTGGCGCGATCGGACATGCGGTTGAGTTTTGCGGCGAAGCGATCCGCACGCTCTCGATGGAAGGCCGCATGACGGTCTGCAACATGGCGGTCGAAGCCGGTGCGCGCACCGCCATCGTGGCGCCGGATGAGAAGACTTTTGCATTTCTGAAAGATCGGCCGAAATCACCCAAAGGCGACATGTGGCGAGAAGCGCGGCGCTATTGGGAAACGCTGCGTTCCGACCACGGAGCGGAGGTTGAGCACGAGGTACGGCTCGATGCGGCGGCCCTGCCGCCGCTGGTCACATGGGGCACGAACCCCGAGCAGGTGATTTCGGTGGCGGGCCGCGTGCCGAAGCCTGGCGATATTGCGGACGGCGCAAAGCGCGCCGCGGCGGAACGCGCGCTTGCCTACATGGGGCTTTCGGGCGGCGAGCAGATCACCGATGTCGCGATCGGTCGCGTGTTCATCGGCTCATGCACCAACGGGCGGATCGAAGATTTGCGCGAAGCCGCGCGAGTGGTCGAACGCAAGACGGTGCATCCGACAGTCGCGGCGATGGTCGTGCCCGGTTCGGGACTGGTGAAGCGGCAGGCTGAAGCCGAGGGACTCGATCGGATCTTCACGGCCGCCGGATTCGAATGGCGCGAGCCCGGCTGCTCGATGTGCCTCGCGATGAACCCCGACAAGCTCAGGCCGTTCGAGCGCTGCGCGTCGACCTCGAACCGCAATTTCGAACACCGGCAGGGCCGCAACGGGCGCACGCATCTTGTCTCGCCCGCGATGGCGGCGGCGGCCGCAATTGCGGGTCGTTTCGTCGATGTGCGGACGTGGAGGTGAGCATGCAATATCGTCTGTATTGCACGCAGGGCTCCGGCAATTCCTACAAGGTCGCGCTCTATCTCAATTGCGCCGGCCTCGACTGGGAGCCGGTCGGCGTGAAGCTTGCCGACGGCCAAACCCGCGACGCCGCTTGGCGCGCCGCGATGAACCCAATGGGCGAAGTCCCGGTGCTCGAATGGGCGGGGCAGCGCATGTCGCAGTCCGGCGCGATCCTGCTGTGGCTCGCCGAAACCCACGGCCAGTTCGCATTCGACGCCGGTCACGCTTCGAGGCGATACGCTGGCTGTTCTTCGACAATCACAAATTCACGAACAACTATGCGATGCACCGGTTTCAACGCTGCCTGACACCGCAGCCGGTGCACGAGTCGGTGCTGGCGTTTCTTAAGTCCCGGGTCGAGGCGGGCTTTTCGATCGTCGACAAGCATCTCGCCGATCGGGCGTTGGTGCTCGGCGACAAGCCGACCATCGTGGATCTCTCGATGGCGGGCTACGTCTTCTATCCGCCGGAAGAGACGGGCTTCGATATCGCGGCGGCCTATCCGGCAATCGATGCCTGGCGCGAGCGCATCGCGGCGCTGCCCGGCTGGAAGCTGCCGTACGAGATGATGCCGATCGGCGGCTCTCCGCCGAAGCGGGCCGTGTGAGAGCTACGCCTGCTTCTCGGTGAAGAACTTCTCGCCATAGGCGAAGCGGTTCGGCTTGAGGAAGAAGCCGAGGATCACCGCGCCGTCGGGCGACACCGCCTCATGCTGGTTTCCGCCCGGCCGCCAGCAGAACTGGCCCGGCCCGCAGACCCCTTCGTGGTCCTCGAGCGTGCCCTCGAGTACATAGGTCTGCTCCAGCGCGGTGTGCTCGTGCAGCGGCACGACGGCGCCGGGCGCGAGCTTGAACAGCGCCGTGGTGATCCCGCTGTCGTCGGAATAGAGCACCTTGATCTCGATGCCGGGAAACTTGGTCGGCTCCCACGGCATGTTCGGGACGTCGAGATAGCGCGAGGCAAGATGCGGCGGGTTCTCGGGTCTGATGTCGGAATGCACGGCCTTGCGGGCTGGCGCGGACATGGGGTCCTCCTGGGTGCTCACGGATCAGGCTAACAGGTTATCTCACGCGCGGCGTCGCGTGAACGGGCAAACGGCGCGCCGGCCCTCATCCTGAGGAGCCATGCGAAGCATGGCGTCTCGAAGGATGGCCGCATGTGATGTCGGAGATTCGGGCCATCCTTCGAGACGCGCCCTCCGGGCGCTCCTCAGGATGAGGACCGCGCTACGCCGCCGGCCGGTGCGCGCGCAGGAACGAGCGGATCTGCCGCACCGCCAGCGGCACGCGCTCCTTCGGCTCCTTCCAGGGAAACATGCTCACCTCGGCCTTCGGCGCCAGCATCGCGGCCTCCATCGCGACCGCGTAAGGGTGCGCCGGGACATCGTCGGGCAGGATCAGCACCGGCGTCTGGCAACTGCGCACGAAATCGCGCGTCACGGTGAAAACGAAATCGGGGTCGGTGCGATACATCCGGGTCAGGAATTTATCGACCGTCTCCATCGCGATCTCGGGCCGGTGCTTCACGAGCTCCGGACCCCAGCCCTTCATGTTGTTGTCGTAGAACAGGTCGCGCATCTCGGGCCGCGAGCCGCTCGGCTGGGTCAGCACCGCGGCGACGATGCGGTCGGGCGCGCGCTTGAGCATGTTCCAGATGAACGGGCCGCCGATGCAGTAGCCCAGCACCAGGAATTTCTCGATGCCGAGGTGATCCATCAGGGCGATGTGGTCATCGGTGTAGGCGTCCCACGGCCGGTCGATCTCAAGCGGACCGGAGGACTGCCCGCCATTGGCATTGCGCAGGTCGGCCGCGATGCAGCGGTATTCGTCGGCAAACTCCTTCATCGCGTTGAACGGATGGCCCGCACTGTCGAGGCCCGCGATGGTCGAGTTCAATCCGCCGCCCGCGATAATCATCAGCGGAAAGCCAGAGCCGGCTTCCTTGTAGCGGATGCGAACGGCGCCTCTTTCGAAAGATGACATTGCGGTACCCTAGGCCGGTGCCAATCGTCCGCTCGCGCTGGTGCGGCTGCGGATCAACAGCCAGCCGATGATCGCGATGTTGAGCAGATTCCACAGGAAGCCGTTGGCGAAGGCCGCGCGGTAGGAACCCGTGAGATCGAAGATCGCGCCCGACATCCAGCCGCCCAGCGCCATGCCGAACAGCGCGAACATCAGCGCGACGCCGGTGCGCACGCCCGCATCCTTCGGCGGGAAATATTCGCGCACGATCACCGCGTACATCGGGATGATGCCGCCCTGGAACAGGCCGAACAGCGCGGAGACGACGAAAAGCGAGGTCAGCCCGTTGAAGCCGAGATAAAGAAGCAGCGCGAAGGCCTGCAGTGTCGAGCCGATGAGAAGCGCCGCGAGCCCGCCGATCTTGTCGGCGATGCTGCCCGAGGCAACGCGCGCGATCAGGCCGAGGCCCAGCATCAGCGCGAGCATCTCGGCGCCGCGCGCAACGCCGTAACCGAGGTCGGCGCAGTACGCCACGATGTGGACCTGCGGCATCGCCATCGCCACGCAGCATGCAATGCCGGCGATCGCGAGCAGCCCCTGCAGTGTATTCGGCTTGATGCCGAGCGAGCCGCGGGTCGCGCCCGCGCCGTCAAGATCGACATGGTCGACCGGCGAAGGGCGGCGCAGCATCAGCGCGAGGGGAATCATCGTCACAAGGCAGAACATGCCGACACCAATGTGCGTCATGCGCCAGCCGTAACCCTCGATGAAGTGCTGGATGATCGGCGGCCAGATCGCGCCGGCCGCGTAGTTGCCGCATGACGCGATCCCGATCGCGATGCCACGCCGCTTCTTGAACCAGTGCGACATGTCCGAGACGATCGGCCCGAACGTGCCGGAGGTTCCCACCCCCGCCAGCGCATACGCGGCGGAGAGGACCCAGATGTTCGGCGAAACGCCCGAGGCGAAATAGCCGGCCGCCAGCAGCACGGTGCCGAGCAGGGCCGGAAACAGGACGCCGTAGCGATCGGAAAGTTGCCCGAGCGCGACGCCGCCGAACGCAAAGCCGATCATCCCCATCGTGTACGGGAGGGACGCCTCGTTGCGCAGGATGCCGAAGTCGGCCTGCACCGGCGGCAGCGCCACCACATACGACCACATGCCGACGCTGCCGATGGTGCCGAGCACCAGCGCAACGAACAGGCGGATCCACGCGTAAGTGGAGTCGACCCCGCTCAAGTCGGCGCGGGGAGAATGTGCGATCGTGACCATAAGACCCGGCGTTGAATTCCGGGGCCGTTGGTAGCACCTCGGCAAAGTTCAGGAAACTTGATCTCGCGAATTGGTGATATGAAGTTGCGTGATGGATACTGACACCCTGAATTCCGCCGAAGGCCTTGCGCGTGTCCGTGAGGAGATCGCGGCCGCGTGCGCCGAAGCGAAACGCGATCCTGCCTCGGTGACTCTGATCGCGGTGTCGAAGACCTTTGCGGCGGACGCAATCGAACCGGTGATTGCGGCGGGCCAGGATGTGTTCGGCGAGAACCGCGTGCAGGAGGCAAAGGCGAAGTGGCCGACGCTCCGCGCCGCGCATCCCGGCCTCGAGCTGCACCTGATCGGTCCACTGCAGTCCAACAAGGCCAAGGAGGCGGTCGCGCTGTTCGACGCGATCCATTCGGTCGACCGGCCAGGCATCGCGGAGGCGCTGGCGAAGGAAATCGCCAAGCAGGACAGGCGCCCACTCCTGTTCGTCGAGATCAACACCGGCGCCGAGCCGCAGAAGGCGGGCGCGCTGCCGGAGGACGCGGACGCCTTCCTCAAGACATGCCGCGAGACCCATGGACTGGAGATCGCAGGCCTGATGTGTATCCCGCCGTTCGAGGAGGCGCCGGCCCCGCATTTTGCGCTCACCGCCAAGATCGCGGCGCGCAATGGGTTGAAGCTGCTCTCGATGGGGATGAGCGCCGATTTTGCCACCGCGATCGCCTTCGGGGCGACGCATGTCCGGGTGGGTACGGCAATCTTTGGCGCGCGGGCAGGGCACGGGCCCGCCCAAAAGAAAAGCCCCGACGCGGGGCTGGGGGGCTGAGTGCGTCGGGGCTTTGTATGTGCGCTGGCCTCCTCAGCCGTCGCACAGACGAACCAAGCGCCTAACGTGCGGCCCAAGCGTTTCGTTCCGGCCCCCCGAAAATTTTTTCGCGGCAGACAGATTTCTTGTATCTCGCTGGTATTGCGGAATAATTTTCCGCTATCGGATGTCTATTTTGGTTCGCGGCCCAAGATTTTTCACAAGCTGGCGCAGCTTGTCCTTCGGCATCGCCACGCAGCCGGCGGAGGGCGCGAGACCTGGCCTCGCAAGGTGCAGGAATACCGCGCTACCGCGGCGGGCGATCCGGGGACGCGTGTTGTGATCGATTTCCACAATGAAATCATAAAGATGATCCTGCCGCCGCAGCCGGTCTCCGGGCTCTCCGGCCGGCACCCGGATCGGCTGGTTGTAGCGGCGGTCGGCGGGGTCCTCGCACCAGGCGTCGGAAGGGG
>JBAVXH010000245.1:0-4300 GCA_049698215.1 Xanthobacteraceae bacterium
GAGCTGGCGCGCCGGCACGGCGACTACGCGCTGGTCGGTCTCGCAGCCGCCGCCAAGGCGACCGGCAAGGGCCTCTCCGATGTGCGGCTCTGCTATTTCGGCGTCGGCGCAACACCGGTGCGCACCCGCAAGGCCGAGGCGGCGCTGGCTGGCGGCCCGGTCGACGAGGCGGTGAAGGCGCTCGACCTCGATCCCTCGGACGACCTCCATGCGAGCGGCGCCGTGAAGAAGCATCTCGCCGGCGTGCTGCTGCGGCGTGTGGCGAAACAGCTCGCGGAGCCGCGCGCATGAACGTCGACATCTCACTCACGGTGAACGGGGAAGCCGTCGCCGAATCCGTCGAACCGCGCACCACGCTGGTCGACTTCCTGCGCGAAACGCTGGGCTTAACCGGCAGCCATGTCGGCTGCGAACATGGCGTGTGCGGGGCCTGCACGGTGCTGCTCGACGGTACCATTGTGCGCGGCTGCCTGACGCTGGCGGTGCAGTGCGACGGCGCGAGCGTCGAAACCATCGAGGGCGTCTCGGATTCGGGCGAGATCGCCGACCTGCAGGAGGCCTTCCGCCGCCGCAACGCGCTGCAATGCGGCTACTGCACACCCGGCATGCTGCTGACCGCGCAGGAATTACTGGCGCGCGGCGGCAGCCCGAGCCGTGATACCATCCGCGAACATCTCGCCGGGAACTACTGCCGCTGCACCGGCTACCAGGCGATCGTCGACGCGATCGAATCCGTCGCGCAAGCGCGCGAGAAAAGGTTGAGGCCATGAACCAGCACACCAGGCCGCAAAGCATCTCCGAGCAGGCGGATCATCTCGAAGAGGAGATGATGCACGAGCTCGAGCGCGTCGTGACCAAATCGACGCTGCACTATCTCTCCGACGGCGAGGTGAAGATGGACACCAGCGCCGGCCTGTGGGCGCAGCATCCGGGCGCCGTGTTCAACATGGGCCCCGATCCGCGCCTGCCGGTCATGCCCGAGAAGCCGACGCTGATCGACTATTTCAGGTGTCGTTTTGCTCAACATGCACATCTGTTGCAAAGCGCCACCCATGCGCTCAAGGCCGGGTGCAACGAGAAGGTCATCCTCGCCTGCCTGCTGCACGACATCGCGGTGGTGAGCTTCATCCGCTGCGATCACGGCTACTGGGGCGCGCAGATGATCGAGCCCTATGTGGACGAGGAAGTGAGCTGGGCGGTGCGCTCGCACCAGGCGCTGCGCTTCTTCCCCGACGAGGCGGCCGGTTACCCATACCCTGAGATGTACGTGAAGCTGTTCGGCGACGACTACAAGCCGGAGCCCTACATCGTCGCCGAATACGAGCGCGCGCGGAAGCACAAGTGGTACATGACCTCGCGCCTGATCTGCATCAACGACGTCTACTCGTTCGATCCGAACGCCAAGGTGAATCTCGACGATTTCGTCGACATCGTCGGGCGCAACTTCCGCCAGCCGGAGGAAGGGCTCGGCTTCGACAATTCGCCGTCGTCGCACATGTGGCGCACCATGATGTGGCCGAACCGCTTTTTGTGAGCGCGATGGGCGGGCATGTAGGGCGCAATAAGCGACGCGAAGCGGAGCGCATTGCGCCGGGACGGATACGGCGCAGTGCGCTGCGCTTACTGCGCCCTACGGCGCTCGCGAAACAGCCGCCGGACCCCGCAAGCCGAAAGGGCGACAAAGAGTGATTGTGTAACGCCGCCCCTCGCACCTACATCGGGGCATGAGCGCCAGTTGCGGACACCATCACGCCAAGTTTGAAGGCTTGTCGGCTGATTACCGCCGTCGGCTGTGGGCGGTGATCGCAATCAATGCCACCATGTTCCTTGTCGAGATAGGTGCTGGCGCGTTCGCGGGTTCGCAGGCCTTGCAGGCGGACGCACTGGATTTTCTTGCGGACTCTCTGACCTACGGAATGAGCCTCGCGGTTATCGGCGCAGCGGTGCGCGTGCGCGCGTGGGCCGCGTTCGCGAAGGGCGTGAGCCTCACCCTGATGGGGCTTTGGGTGTTCGGCGCGACCGCGTATCAAGTCCTTATTATCGGCATCCCGCGCGCCGAAATCATGGGGGTGGTCGGCTTCATGGCCTTGGCGGCGAACGTCGCAAGCGTGGTGATCCTCGCGCGCTACAAAGAAGGCGATGCCAACGTGCGCTCGGTATGGCTGTGCTCGCGCAATGACGCCATTGGCAACGTCGCGGTCATGATCGCGGCGGTTGGTGTGTGGGGAACCGCGACCAAGTGGCCCGACCTGATCGTGGCGGCGATCATGGCGGGGCTGTTCCTGTGGTCCTCAGCGCAAATCCTGCGGCAGTCGGTGCGCGAGATTCGCACCGGCCAAGTCTCCGACCCGCTGGCAGGCCATGCCCACTAGAGGCAACAGCATGACGCGCCGCGTAATCCGACCCTCGACGCGGATATCCCCTGAAGCCAGTATGGCATTCATCAGAAAGCGCGCCATGCGCCCGTTTCCATCGGGAAATGGATGGATGTAGGATGTGGCGCAATGCGCTGCGCTTATTGCGCTCTACGGCCCTCCCATGAAAATCGTCGAAGACAATCCCTCTACCCTCACCGCGCTCGACCGGCCGAATTCCTACATCGGCCGCTCGGTGCCGCGGCCGAACCTCACGCGCCTCACAGAGGGACGCGGGCAATACGTCAGCGACGTCACGCTGCCGCGCATGGCCCATGTCGCCTACCTGCGCTCGCCGCACGCGCATGCGCGCATCGTGACAATCGAGACGGCGGCCGCGAAGAAGGCGCCCGGCGTCGTCGCCGTGGTCACCGGCGCGGAGCTTGCCGAGGTGATCACGCCGTGGGTCGGCGTTCTTACCCACCTGAAAGGCATCAAGTCCGCCCCGCAGCACGCCATCGCGATCGACCGCGCCTGCTGGCAGGGCGAGGCGGTGTGCGCTGTCGTCGCAAAGACCCGCGCGCAGGCCGAAGACGCGTGCGAGCTGGTCGAGATCACCTACCAGGAACTCCCCGCCGTCACCGATGCCGAAACCGCGCTCGATGCCGGCACGCCGGTGATCCATCCCGATCTCGGCGACAATCTCACGTTCGAGCGCAGCCATGTGGCGGGCGAGCCCGACAAGGCTTTCGCCGAAGCCGACGAGGTGGTCGAGACCACGTTCCACTTCGGCCGCCACACCGGCGTCTGCAACGAGCCGCGCGCGATCGTCGCCGATTGGAATCCGGGCGAACAACGGCTGACCGCGTATCATGCGACGCAGGCGCCGCACATGATGCAGAACCTGTTCGCCAAGCACCTCGGGCTGGAAGAGCAGCAGGTGCGCGTCGTCACCAAGGACGTCGGCGGCTCGTTCGGCATCAAGGTGCACACCTACGCGGACGAGATGGCAACCGTGGCGCTCTCGAAACTCTTGAAGCGCCCGGTGAAGTTCGTCGCCGACCGGCTGGAAAGCTTCGTCACCGACATCCATGCGCGTGACCATCGCGTCACCGCGAAGATCGGCGTGAAGCGCGACGGCACGATCACCGCGTGGGAGATCGACGACCTCACCGGCATCGGCCCGTACTCGGTTTATCCGCGCACGTCGGGCATCGAGGCCAATCAGGTCGTGAACCTGACCGGCGGGCCTTACACCTGCCCGAACTACCGCGCGCGGGCGCGCGTCGTATTCCAGAACAAGAACGTGATGTGCCAGTATCGCGCTGTCGGCCACCCGATCGCGACCGCGGTCACCGAAGGGCTGGTCGATCTCGCTGCGATGAAGATCGGCATGGACCCGCTGGAAATCCGGCGGCGCAATCTCATCCCGGATGACGCCCATCCGTCGCAAGGGCCGTCCGGTATCAAGTTCGAGAAGCTCTCGCATCACGAGACGCTGGCGCACATCGACTCGATGATGGATTACGCGGGCCTGCGCGCCGAACAGGAACGGCTGCGCAAGCAGGGGATCTATCGCGGGCTCGGCTTCGCATTCTTCGTCGAGGTCACGAACCCGAGCGCGGCGTTCTACGGGGTCGGCGGCGCGAAGATCTCCGCGCAGGACGGCTGCACCTTCAAGCTCGACGCGCAGGGCAACATCTCGGTCCACACCGGCGTCAGCGAGCAGGGGCAGGGCGCCGAGGCCGTGATCGCGCAGGTTGCGGCGTCCGCGTTCGGCGTGCCGATCGAGCGCGTGCGCGTCGTGATGGGCGACACCGACAACACGCCCTACGGCCTGGGCACCTACGCGTCGCGGTCGACCCCGGTCGGTGGTGCCGCCACGGCGATGGTGGCGCGCCAGCTGGCCGACAAAGCGAAGAAGATCGCCGCCCACCTGCTCGAAG
>JBAVXH010000246.1:0-19684 GCA_049698215.1 Xanthobacteraceae bacterium
AACTCGGTCTACGAGCGCGACCACGTGCTGATTTCGACCGAAGGCGGCATCAGCGGCTTCGAAGAAGCCGCGACCATCGGGCACAATTTCGAGGCGGTGCTCGCCGATCTCGAAGCGCGCATGCGCGCCGCCGCCGCCGATCTCGACTTCGAGGAAGCGGCGCGGCTGCGCGACGAGATCAAGCGGCTGCGCGCGACCGAGCTGGCGGTGGTGGACGATCCGACCGCGAAACGCCCGGCCCTCCCCGCGCCGCGCAAAGGCCCGCGCAAGCCGACCCTCAACGAGATGGGTCCTGGAGTGGAAGCAATCCCGGCGCGCGGCCGCTCCACGCTTGGAAGGCCGGGGATGCGGGGCGGGTTCAAGCGCAAGGGGCGATGATCACCGGTTGTTGTGATCCAACACAGCGCCTTGCGATCAACAGGCAATCGATCTACACCTAGACTTGGGATTGCACCCGTAGATTTGATCGACAGCTCTGAGAGTGCCCTATGTCGCGCGGAGCGGTTCTCGTCGGTATCGATCAATATGCTGTTCGTCCGCTCAAGGGCTGTGAAGCCGACGCAACCGCACTTGGCAACCTTCTCAAACGGCATGCGGACGAGTCGGCGAATTTTCAGCGCCTCTTAATATTGTCCTCCGAGGAAAAGGTGACGAAGTCGAAGCTGGTAGCGATGATTAACGAGATATTTTCGAACAAGAACGCCGACGTGGCGCTGTTCTATTTCGCGGGCCACGGGGCATTCACCAAAAACGGCGGATACCTGGTGACGCAAGACGGCCAGGCCCATGACGAAGGCGTGCCTATGGCCCAGGTCATTACCGCGGCAAATCGCTCGCCCTCGCGCGAGAAGATCATCATTCTGGATTGCTGCCACGCCGGCGCGATCGATGAGCTGTTTGCCTCGGAGATGAATTTGCCTCTCGCGCAAGGTGTGTCGATCCTGGCCGGCTGCCGTACCGATCAGCTTGCGGCCGAAAAAGGCAACCGCGGCCTGTTCACCACGCTTATCTGCGACGCGATCGCCGGCGCCGCCGCGGATCTCCGGGGATTTGTCACGGTCCCGGCCATCTATGCATACGCGGATGAAATGCTCACGCTTTTCGACCAGCGCCCGTTACTCAAGACCAACGTCTCGCAGCTGGTGCCGCTCAGGCGCGCCTCTCCTGCCATGCCCGACGACATTTTGAGAAAACTCGTCGAGTATTTTCCAAGCCCCGATTACGCGTTTCCGCTCGATTGCTCATTCGAACCGACGGAGCCGCCGCCGAATCCCAAGAACGAGGCGATTTTCGCAGACCTGCAGCGATTCCGAGCGGCGCGGCTGGTGGTTCCCGATGGGGAGGAGCACTTATACTATGCCGCGATCAATTCAAAATCCTGCAGCCTCACGCTGCTTGGACGATCTTACTGGCATGCCGTGAAGAAACACAAAATATGAAGGTCGGCGTCACCGGGCACCAGAGACGACCCGGCATTGATTGGACCTGGGTCAAGGGGCAAATTATATCCGAGCTGAGCCGGCTCCCGCCGCCGATCGAAGGATACTCCTCGCTTGCAGAAGGCGCTGACCAGGTTTTTGCCGAAGCCGTGCTGGAGTCCGGCGGCAACCTGACTGCGATCATTCCAAAGCCTCATTACGAGGAGCAGTTTGCGCCCGCGGCGCGACGGCAGTACCTGAGCCTGCTCCAACGCGCACACGCAGAAGAGCTCGACCCGCAACATACTGACGAAGAGTCGTTCTTTAACGCCGGAAAGTACATCGCCGATCATACAAGCTTGCTCTTGGCGATATGGGACGGAAAGCGCTCAGCCGGCCCGGGTGGAACCGCTGATGTGGTGCAATACGCTCTCGCAAGAGGTGCAAACGTCGTTCATATTGATCCGTTGAAGAAAACCGTGAGGCGCTTGCTCAGCCACTCCGAAAGTTAAGCCTGAATGATACCGCGGCAGAACTCCGGCGGCGAACGGACCACACCAGCCAGTTGAGAGCGCCCCGCTCTTCCAAGAGCATCTCGAATGATGCCGAATTCCCGAGCGAGGAGAGACTTATGCGCGTGTTCATCAGCTGGTCTGGGGCCGTCAGCAGAGAGCTGGCTGAACTCTTTCGTGTTTGGCTCCCCAACACCCTGCATAGCGTCGAACCGTTTTTCTCTCCGGAGGATGCCACTAAAGGAGCGACCTGGGTGCCAACGCTGTTCCGGGAACTTGATACCACCAGCATGTCGATAATCATATTAACTCCGGAGAACCTCACCAGCAGCTGGGTCATGTTTGAGGCTGGGGTCATCAGCGGCAAGGTCGATGGTGCCAAAATTTTCCCGATCGTCTTCAACATGAAGCCTAGCGACGTCGTGGGCCCGCTTGCGGTTTTTCAGATCATCGAGTTTCGAAAAGCGGAAATACTTAACCTGCTCGGCACGATCAACAATGCTGCACCCCGACCTTTATCTGATCGGGTCCTTGACCAGACCTTCAAGAAGTGGTGGCCGGACTTGGAGTCGGGGGTGGGCACAATCTTGCATCAACGAGGGTCGCGGTCGCTGCAGTATAGCTTAAAACCTGATCGTGAGCTGATCCGAGAACTGCTGTTGGTGGCCGCGTTCTGCTGGATGAGGCATCAGCTGTCTCATTGGGCTCTCGTGTCTATGACGCATCAATGTACGCTTCGCTCATGCGAGCTGTTAAGCAGCTCTATCAACCGCACATGTTCGAGAATTATCAAGAGCACAGAGCTCTGTACGAAGCCTTGATGTCGGCATCGCTTCGAGCTGCCGTTACGCTTCCCGCCGAGATAAAAGCTCCATTCCTGCAGGAGCTTTCGGTTATTACCGATGAATTGGAAAAGATCATGCAGAACTGGGAAGAGGCCTCGTAGCTTGCAATCGGTGCGGCCGGATTCACAAACGTCGCAGCCGGCGCTGCGACAAGAGCGGTCCGGCCCACCGCCGCGACTGCTCGCTTGCGATTCTTGCCCTCTGCACCAGAGTCGCCAGCTTCGCCCAGGCGATGTCCGGGCGAACCTCTCGCTCGCGCCTTCGCTACGCTCCACGCTCAGCCGACCCGGCATGCGCGGTGGATTCAAGCGCAAGGCGGTGAGACCTGTGCTGAGGTGCGTGGCGAACAGCGCAAGAATGCGATAGCCACGCGTCAATGAACGAGCAGCCCTCCCCGCCACCCGGCGTGCCCGACCACGGCACGCCGCGCCTCGCCCTCGTGGTGCTCGGCCTCGTCTTCCTGCTCATGGCGCTGGCGCGCGGCATGGGCGAGACCTTCACGGTCTTTCTGCTGCCGATCTCCAACACGTTCGGCTGGGACCGCGCACAGACCGTCTCGGTCTATTCGATCGGCGCGCTCAGCGTCGGCCTCGCCGCGCCGTTCGTCGGCCGGCTGTTCGATCATTCCGGCCCGCGCGCCGTTTATGCGATCGGCCTCGTCCTGATCGGCGCGGGATTTTCGGCGGCCGCGTTCGCGCAGCAGCTCTGGCAGTTCCAGCTGTGCGTCGGGCTCGCGGTCGGCCTCGGCAGCGCGTGCCTCGGCCAGGTGACGGGTTCGCTGCTGGTCAGCCGCTGGTTCGGCTCGCGCCTGCCCACCGCGCTCGCCGTCGTCGCATCCTCGATGGGCGCGGGCGTGCTGCTGCTGGTGCCGCTCGCGCAAGTCCTGGTCGATTACACCGGCTGGCGCGGCGCCTATCACATTCTCGGCGCCGTGATGCTGGCGAGCGTCGTGCCGCTGCTGCTGCTGCCGTGGCGGCGGATCACCGCCGGAGCCGGACACGGCGCGCGGTCTGCGCAGACGCAAGGAGCCGACGACACGACTCAGAACAACGATTGGACGCTCGGCAGCGCGCTGCGCCATCACGCGTTCTGGTCGCTGTTTTGCATTTTCTTCTTCACCGGGACCGGCATGTTCTCGATCTCGGTGCAGGTCGTCACCTATCTGGTCGAGGTCGGATTCACGCCCTTGGGGGCCGCCACGGCGTGGGGTTTTTCCGGTGTGCTGCTGGTGATCGGCATGCTGACGGTCAGCTGGCTCGACGGATTGCTCGGCCGCCGCCGCGCGATCCTGTTCGCCTATGGCCTCACCATCACCGGCATTTTGATGCTGTGGTCGCTCAGCCGCCATCCGAACATCTGGCTGCTCGCGGGTTTCCTGCTCTGCTTCGGCAGCACGATGGGATCGCGCGGTCCCCTGGTCGCCGCGGCCGCGATGTCGATCTTCCGCGGCAAGCGCGTCGGCACCATCATGGGAACGATCTCGATCGGCATGGGGCTCGGCTCCGCGCTCGGCTCATGGGCCGGCGGCCTGATCCACGACTGGACGCAGAGCTACGACCTGGTGTTCTGTTTCGCGCTCATCAGTGTCGTGCTCGGCATGACGCCGTTCCTGGTGGCGCCGGCGCTGCGGCAATAATGCCGCCAGCAAGGGAACCACTTCGCCATGCCCGCGCTTGATTCACATACGCGCCATCGATCCTGGCGCAGACATGAGGTGCTGTCATGCCCCGTGTCGTCGGTATCGATCATCTGGTCTTGAGCGTCGGCGATCTCGCGCGCTCGAAGGCGTATTACGGGCGCGTGCTCGGCTTCCTCGGCTTCAAGCTGAAGCACGACCTCGGCGACTTCGCCGGCTGGAGCAACGGCAAGACGCTGTTCTGGATCGCGCAGGCCGACGGCGCCGACAGCGCGGGGCGCCAGCGCAGGCCCCGCAAGGGCGACATCGGCTTTCACCACTATGCGTTCGAGCTCGACAGCCGCAAGGCGGTGGACGCGCTCGGCGCGTTTCTGGAGGAGAACGATCTGCCGGTCGCCGATCCGCCCGACAGCTACAACGGCGACGAGCAGTATTACGCGGTGTTCTTCCACGATCCCGACGGCATGCGGCTCGAGGCGATGCACTACGGACCGGCGAAGAAGAGGAAGAAGGCGAAGAAGAAACGCTGAACCTCTCACCGCTCATTCCCGCGCAAGCGGGAATCCAGTTCTTCCTTGCTTCTTGCCCCTGGGTCCCCGCTGGAGCCTGTCCTCGGGCAAGCCGAAGGCGCGACCCGTGGGCGGGGACGAGCGGCAGGGCCCCGCACCCCCTACGTGGTTCTCCAGACGCGCGCATCCCTGCGCCATGTTAGGCGTGCGCGCATGCGCATGTCCCTGCACCCTGCCCTCGAAGACCTGATCGTCGCCTTCTCGACCACCATCGGCGCTTACCTGCTCGCCAGCCAGTTCGGCTGGATCGTGTGGGGGTGAGCCCTTTCGCAGGCGCATCGCCGCGGCTTTCAACAAGCCTGAACTGATCGAAGCGACTCCGTCATGCCCGGGCTTGACCCGGGCATCCACGTCTTCGACTCTTCGCAAAGAAGACGTGGATGGAAGCGGGACCTGACGATGCGCGGCCTCAGGAAGCTTGATCCAATCCCTCCCGGCGAAATTCTCGCCGAAGAGTTCATGAAGCCGCATGGCATCAGTCAGAATCGGCTCGCGCGCGACATCGACGTGAATCCGGCGCGCATCAATGACATCGTTCACGGGCGCTCAAGCATCACCGCTGCGGTCGCGCTCCGGCTCGCCAAGTATTTCGGCACAATGCCCGAACTGTGGATGAACCTGCAAGCCGACTACGATCTGCGGCTGGCGCGACTTCGCGATTGGCCGAAGGCGGAGCGACGGGTGCGCATTCTGGCGGCGGAGTGAGACAGCTCAATCCGTCATGCCCGGGCTTGACCCGGGCAGCCGCGTCTTCGATCTTACCGCCGCGATGCAGAGCAGCGGTCAACCAATCTTTGGAGCCTTAGTAGAACGAGGCTTTCAAATCGAATTTCATTCTCACGCGACAGCTATACTTGCCATCGATTTTCCAGACGCCATAGCAGAATTAGAAAGCGCGTTGTTGAACGTGACTATTCCCATCGAGGAGATCATCGCTGGAGGCGGAGGCGAGGCAAAGGGCACACAGCGGCTGCGCAGGGCGCTGAACTCACTAAATTGGGTGAAAACAAAATTCACCATCAAGAAAATAGTCAATGAGCGCGAACGAGAATCTATCTCGCACGAAATTGATCACTGTCGAGAATTCCCGGCGGGAACAGTCGCCCTAGAGATCGAATGGAACAACAAAGATCCGTTCTTTGATCGCGACCTTGAGAATTTCAAACGGCTTCACGTCGATGGCGCTATCTCGGTGGGAATTATTGTGACTCGCGGCCGCTCGCTTCACGGCAACATGCGCTCTTTGGTGCGACGTTTTGTAGATGATCGACAAATTCAGTCTCTCAATGATCTGAGGCAATGGGGGTATGAACCTACGTCGAGGCAGCGGCGAGCTATTGAGGCACGGGTCACGCGGAAGAAGAATCCCGTGACTTTCCGCGAAGCTCTCGTTGACAAGTTTGTTAGCGACAAGTTCGGGGAAGCGACAACGCATTGGCGCAAGCTAGAAGATCGCGTTCATCGCGGTGTAGGTAACCCCTGCCCGCTAGTGTTGATCGGGTTGCCAGACACGGTGGTCACCTTCCACGAGGGCCAAGAGGCCCTCAAAGAAGTCCTTCGCGACGAGGACAAAGACGAGGACCAAGGATAACTTACTCAGCCGCGATCAACCCCACTCTTGAATGATGGGCATATGTCTTCCACGTCGGCCGATAGTTGTCGTCAGCCTGATTGCCCCATGTCGCCCAGCCCTTCCTAGTCCCGCGCGCAAATAACTCGATGAACGGTCCGGGGCTGCACGCTTCGATGATCGGGTACTGTTCATCGGGCTTGCGCGAGTGCTCGCGCTTGCGCGTGGAAAACAGGTTCACTTGGCGTCGACCCGGAGCGAGCGTACGCGCATTTTTGCCACGCACACCGAACAGGATCAGCTCCGTAACATTCCGAAAATAGAAACCCACGCCTCGCCCGTCCGAGCCGCCATCCTTTCGGACCTTGTGCCAAACCACGTTCGACTTGTACCTGAAGCCCCACGCTCGCATCGCGGCGAGCCCTTCGGGCAGCATTGCATTTGGGCACCACAGATAAAGATGGGCGGTGTCCGCAGCGATCTCGCCGACCGGCAGCGCTTCGATTTCATGGAGCTTCATCGTGCCATAGCGCGATAGCCGCTTATGTTCGGGCGCGACCTTGCCGGTCTTGTTCGTGAACTGCCACGGCGGGTCCGCCAGAATGGTCGCGAACCTGCGGCCCGCCGCAAACCTCAACAAGTCGGCGCTCGCATCTCCCAAATCCGAAGATCGTGAATGTGGCACTGACAAATGTCCTTCAAGGTCCAGAGTGAGGACCGGGCTAGAATCGAGGCCTGTCAGAGTCTTATCAGTCATCGTCGAAATCCACGTGGCACACGCGAGGTTGTCCACCGGCACTAGCCGCTCGCCACACGCGCGAAGTGCAATCGCGATTGGCGCATCCTACAATGTTCCTGTTCTGTTCACAAGCATGTTATCCACAATAGGTCTTTCTCCTTGACCTAGGACCAGACTTCTGTCATAACACCCCCACCTCGCTCGCAGGGGCGCCGTCCGGAGGCATCCTGACCAAGCGGAGCGAGGGGCGGTCCCCGCGGCCGGCAGGCATGCCGGACCCGGGCGGCCCGGGGCTCCACCTGGAGGCTATTCAGGGCCTCCCGCCAGGAGCTGGCTGACTGCGACGCCCTATCGCGTCGCCGAAAGCGTGGCCCGGGATCCGAAAAGAGCCGCAGCAGAGCGCCGAGAGGCGCGCGCTTCTCCGATCGCAAGGAGGGGCGGGTGCGCCTCGCAAGCGCACCGTGGGTGACCTCGCAAGTCACCCGGGGGTCCGATCGCAAGGGCCCCCGCGTTTCTCGGCGCTCCGCTCCCCTGCCTTCCGGGGAGCGAAAGGCGGACGCAAACCCCGGGCGCGCTGGCGCCGCGGCATCAATCGGGCACGCCCATGACCGACATTCCCGAATACGGACAATTCCTCAAGCAGCACGCGCCTCCACAAAAGGACGAAAGTCCCGACGACATTGTCGCCGACGCGATAAAAATACTTGCGCTGCAACTCCGTGCGCAGGCGCAGAACCTCGCGCCGACAGCGGATGAGGATCGCGCCGCGCGGATCGAGAGCGCGGAGGAGGACTTGCGCCGCGTGCAGGCCGAGTTCGCCGATCCGCGCGGCGATGCCGGGCACAGGCAGATGCTGTGCGAGCTGCTGCTGCTCCCGCGCGTCTGCGCGTTCGACCGCTGCCGCAAATCAAAGGAATGCCGCGGCGGCGGGCGCTACCTCGGTCGGGTGGATGTGCCGGAACCGGTGTTCGCCCGCGCGGTCTGGCTGATGATGGCGGCGCGATTGCCGTGGATCACCAGCGGGCGCGCCGACGCGCGCGTGGCGTATGAGGCGTGGGTCGCCGCGATGGAGGCGGGTGCGCGATTCGGCGACGCCTAGAGGCCACGGCCGTAGTAGCTGAACGGCGGCGCCGCGCGGCCGGGGTCGTTCCAGTAAGCCGCGTAAGGGTCCTTCGGCTTTGCGGGCTTCACGGTCTGCGCCTTCTGGGTGCGATGCTTGTGCGGCTTGCCGGTCTCGTGCGCGGCCGCGCCGCCGGCGAGCAGCAGCACGCAGGCGGTCGCGCAAAGCAGGGTGGGGATTTTCATCGGTTGCCTCGTCATGTGCGTGTGATGAATCTAGTCACGCGAGGAGGCCGCACAATGGCAAAGCGGCCCCGGTTTCCCGGGGCCGCTCCTTCACGCCAGAGAATTCTAGCGGTCGAACTTCTTGATCACGGTCTTGCTGGTCCCGCCCGCGCCGTGGCGGATGATAACCTTCTTCTTCATCCCCACATCGCGATGGCGCCAGCCTTCGTGACGGCCGCGGTCGCGGTGGATCACGACCCTCCGCGAGTCATGGTGACGCCAGCCTTCATGACGGCCACGATCGCCGGACTTGACCTTCACCGTCACGCCTTGCGCAAGCGCGGGCGCCGTAAAGGCCGGGGCCGACAAGGCGAGCGCGGCAACGGCGGCAGTCGCGAGAGCGAATTTCCTCATGTTCTCCTCCTGGAAGAGCGGGCTCTCTGCCCGCTACACGGGGTGCCAACGCGCGAGGCGGTAGGGGGTTCCGGTTCCAAAGGTTAAACTACTGAAATGGTTGATGAATATTCATTCAGCTTTGTTCCTTGCCGGGTTCCGGATCAAGTTGGCCCTTCGCGCGTTAAGCGACATGGGCCGCATTCTCTTGATCGCGCTTCTGCTGCTGCTGACCGTCTCCGACGCCGAGGCGCGCCGGCGGCATCACCGGCACTGGCAGCGCGCGCCGGTGATGATGATCGGGCCCGGCATGCCCACGGAGATGCCGCGCGAGATGCGCGGTCTCGATATGCCGCACGAGATGCGCCGCAGTTCGGGCTTCATCCCGGCGGACTGGAAGCTGCAGCCGGAGGACCCGAATTTCTCCGGCCGCCGCTACATGGCGCCGGACGGCTCGGCCTGGCTCGCGCTCTATTCGGCGCCGGCCGAGAAGGACAAGGCGGCCGAGCATCTGAAAAACGTCGCTTTCGCGGAGGGCGAGCAAGTGACCACCATCCGCGGCACGCGCGACTGGCTCGCGGTGTCGGGGCTGAAGGGCGACCGCGTCTATTACCGCAAGGCGGCGCTCGCCTGCGGCGGCACGCTCTGGCGCCACATCGCGTTCGAATATCCGGCGGAGCAGAAGCCGATGCTCGATCGCGTGGTCGAGCGCGCCGCGCAGGCCTTCGACCGCCTCGCCGAGGACTCCTGCGGCGGCGACCTGTTCACCCACCCGAAGGGTTAGTGCAACACTCTCCGCTCATTCTCGCGCAAGCGGGAATCCAGGGCCACGAGAAGGAAAGAACTGGGTCCCGGCTGGAGTTTGTCCCCGACACCGATCGGGGACGAGCGGATGACGATCTACTCCGCCGGCGCGACCGTCGCGTCGTGCTGTCCGGACTTCTTCAGTTCGTTCGCCACAAAGCCGCTCGCCTTCATCTCCTCGATGAACGCGCGCAAGTAGTTGGCCCCCGCCGTCTTGCCTTTGGCGCAGCCCATGGCCTGACGGATCTCCATGAAGCGCTCGTCGATCAGCCGCACGTCGGAATGCTGCGCAATCAATTTCTGCAGCGACTGCTTCACCCCGCCCGCGGCCTCGTATTTGTTGTTCAGGAAATCTTCCGCGCCATCCGCGCTGCGCATCAGCGTCGCGTGCTTCAGATTGCGGGTGAGGAACAGGTCGTAAGCCGAACGCTGGTTCACGCCGACCCGAATGCCGGGCTTGTCGACGTCGGCGGGCGATTTCAGCGCCGAATCCTTCGGCACGATGTAGCAGCCCTCGATGATCACATAGGGCGCGGTGAATTCGATCTCGGCGGCGCGCACCGGCTCGATCGCCAGGAACACGATGTCGACCTCGCCGGCCTTCATCGCGTCGAATGCCTTGCCGGCCCCATCGAAGCAGGTGAGCGCACTCGGCACGCCGAGCCGCTTCGCCAGTTCGCGCGCGAGCGCCGGCGTGATGCCGCCCGGATTGTCCGGCGTGCCGTTCGCCAGCACGATGTTGCCGAGATTGATCGAGGCGCGCAGCGTGCCGGTCGGCGCCAGCTCCTTCAGGACGCCGGGCGAAATGCTCATCTATCCTCCCGCGGGCGCGACCTGCGCGTCCGGCTGATTGCTGCGCTTGAGCGCATCGGCGACGAAGCCGTTCTGTTTCATCTCCTCGATGAACGTGCGCAAGTAGGCGGCCGCCGCGGTGCGGCCTTTCGGCGTGCCCATCGCCTGGCGGATCTGCTGGAACGGCTTCTCCATCACGCGCACGTCCGGGTGCTGCTTGGCATATTCATTGAGCGGCTGGCGCACGCCCGCCGCGGCATCGAGCTTCTCGGCGCGGAACAGATCGATGTTCTTGCAGCAGCCGCCGTCGGCGCGCAGCAGCTTCGCATGCTTGAGCGTGCGCGTGAGATAGAGATCGTAGGCCGAGTTCTCGCCGACCGCGATGCGCTGGCCCGGCTGATCGAGATCGGCGGGCTCGCGCGCGGGCGAGTCCTTCAGAACGAGATAGGCGCCTTCGATCAGCACATAGGGCGGCGTGAATTCGACCTCAGCGGCGCGCACCGGCTCGATCGCCACGAACAGCACGTCGATCTTGTTCTCTTTGGCCGCCTCGAAGGCCTTCCCGGCGGCCGTGAAGGTGACGACCTCGAGCGGCACACGCAAGCGCTTCGCCAGCTCACGCGACAGATCGGCCGAGACGCCGCGCGGCTCACCGTCAGGGCCTTTCTGCGCCAGCACGCTGTTGCCGTAGTTGATCGCGGCGCGCAGCTTGCCGGTCGGGGCGAGTTCTTTCAGCGCGTCCGGCGGCACCTGCGCGACGGCAGCCTGCGCGGCAAGCGCGAACGCGGCGGCGAGCATGAAGCGGATCATCGGCGTCCCCTCGCCCGTTCGCTAGCGCGCCGGACGCACGGCACGCAAGCGCCCTTTGCGCGCCACCAACTCTCGCGGGGCGCGGCGCCGCCCCGGAACTTCCGTTCCGCTTTAGCATTACACGATTGAGAGGACGGCGCAGTGAGAGAATGGCCATGCCGATGACGAGTTTTCTCCAGACCGCGGTCGTTTTTCTGTTGCTGACCAACATCATCAGCGTGCTTGTTGCGTTCTACGCGATGACAGCCGCGCAAGTCCGCACGCAGCCGCAGCGGAGCAGCGCGCTCGAACGCAAGCTGCAGGCGCTGCTCGGCCGCAACTGAGTGGCGCTCCCGCGGCTGTGGCGCTATGACGGGAGCATGATCGCAGCGCTCCGGCTCATCTCCCTCTGCGGGATTCTCGTATTATCCGCCTGCGCTGGCGGCAGCGGCTCCGCCGACCTGTCGCCCGCCGCCCCGCCGCCTCAACAGGCCGCGACGGCTCCCGCCGCCCCACCGCCGCAGGAGCCGATGACGCCCGAAAAGGCCAAGGCGGATTGCTGGATGAAGTATGAGAGCGACAAGAAGATCAAGAACATCGACCAGCGCCTCACCCTGGTCGAGAAGTGCGTCGACGACACGATGCGCAACCAGCTGGTGCAGCGGCCGCAGCGCTGACGCGCACAATTGCGCGCATTTTTCCATCAAATTTGAGCGAAGCTCTTGCGCAGACTTTAGAACAATTGCGCTAAGGTGCGCCCAGTTCGAATGACGCATTGGTTTGAAAACCCCGCTTCGGCGGGGTTTTCCGTTTGGCGATGCGCCGTTACGCGGCTTCCGCCTGCTCGGCGGTCATCGCCTCGCCCGCGATGGTGGTGCGGCGCATGTCGCGCGGCTGCGTCTCGTCGAAACGGCGCACCCGATGCATGGTCTGCCGGTTGTCCCAGATGACCAGATCGTATTGCCGCCAGCGGTGGATATAGACGTTCTCGCGTTGCGTCGCGTGCTCGTTCAGGTCGCGCAGGAAGTCCTTGGACTCCGGCACCTGCCAGCCGACGATCGTGCCGGCGTGCGAGGAGAGATAGAGCGATTTGCGCCCCGTGACCGGATGCGTGCGCACCAGGCGCTGGCGCACCGGCTTCATCATCGCCTTTTCGTCCTCGGTCAGCTCGGTGAAGCCCATCGAACCGCGCGAGTAGATCAGCGAGTGCTCGCAGATGAGGTCTTCGACCAGCGCGCGGGTCTTGGCATCCAGCGTGTCGTAGGCGTTGCGCATATCGGCAAACTCGGTGTTGCCGCCCTCGGTCGCGACCGTGCGCGCCGAGAGGATCGAGTATTTCGCCGGCTTGGCGCGGAACGAGGAATCCGAGTGCCACAGCCGGTTGCCGAGATTGAACACGCGGCGCCGGTCGTCGCGCGCGAGCGGCTTGCCCTCCTTGTCGAGGTTCGAGACGTCGACCATGCCTTTCTTCAGGCGGTACTCGTGGTCCTTGGTGATGTTGCCGCCCTTGGCGTTCTCGATCTCGCCGAAATTCTTCGAGAACTCCATCTGCTGGTCGTCGGTGATGTTCTGGTCGTGGAAGACCAGCACCGCGTAGCGGTCCATGCCGGCATCGATCGCGGCCGCCTCCTCGCGCGTGAGTGGCTTTGTGAGATCGACACCGCTGACCTCGCCGACGAACACGGGATGGATCTGGCGGATCGAGAGCATGGGCGCCTCCGAGCTGTTTGCCGCGATTCTATGGGAATGCGCCTTTCCGGCAAGACCCGGCTCGTTCAGAACATCAATGCAGTTCCCGAAACCAGCAGCACGATCAGCACGACCCTGCGAAACGCGGCTTCATCGAGCCGGCCGTACAGCTTCAGGCCGAGCCATGTGCCGGCGAGCAGCACCGGCAAGCCGATGAGGAACAGGCGCACCGTGTCTGCGCCGATCACGCCGGCACCACCGAGCCACGCGCCGGTCATCAGGAAGATTGCGACCGCGACCGGCTGGAACACCGCACGCTGCCGGTCGCTGGTCCAGCCGCGCAATTGGCACCAGATGGTGACCAGGACGCCGGAGAGCCCACTCAGGCCCGCAAGTACGCCGTTGAGAAACCCGACGCCCGCGTCGGCCGGCGCGCCGCCCGCAGTGACGCGCACACCTGGGCGAAACAGGCCGTAGAGACTGTAGGCGACGAGAAACGCGCCGATGCCCGCACGCACATAGGCGGGGTTGGTCGACGTCAGCACTGCGACGCCGAGAGGAACGCCGAACGCCGCGCCCAGCACAAACGGCCAGAGTTTGCGCCAGTCGATCGCACGGCGCAGCTTCCAGACCGCATAGCCCTGCCAGATCAGGCCGAATGCGATGATCAGCGAGGCGGTCTGCGCCGGCGTCAGAATGAACAACCACGCCGACGAGACGACGAGGCCAAAGGCGAATCCCGAGACCCCCGCGACCAGCCCGCCCGCAAACGTCGCGACGAGAAAGACCACGAGGTGAACAGCATCCATGCGCTCGCTCCACGTGGGTGCGAGCAGCGCTTGAATGGGAATCACCCATTTGATGAGGCGGCTGCGTTACCCCCGCGGGAAGCTATCGCCACATCCAAACACAATTCAATCCCCGGTCGCAGCGCGGCCGGGGATTGCGACCGTGACGAGGTCAACGGTTAGTCTGTCAGATCGGCCACAACGGTCCCGCTGGCCGGCTCCACCAGATAGGCCCGCCCGCCGAGCCAAGCATAGCTGTAGGCCTGGGTAGCGGGCACCGTGAGCGCTACGTTTTGCGGCATCGCATAGAGCGGAACGTTGGCCGGCAGCACGGTGCCGACTGTGATCGGAGCGGTGACGACGGTCTCATCCGCGGCGACGACGGGCGGCACAACGCGCGGCGCGACATATGCCGACGCCGGAGCGACGCTCGGCGCCACGATCACCTGCTGACGCGGGATCACCTCGCGGTCAATGATCGTCCGATAGATGATCTGACGCTCGCGCGGATTGAGCACGAGCCGCGGTGTGGGCTGTCTGAGCGCGACCTGCCGCGTCTCGCGGACGACGCGCGTCGTTTGCTGCACCGGGGGGCGCTGGCGCAGCATGGTCGAGACCCGTCGCGTGTGGGTTCGCTGCGCGGCGAACATGCGTGGCGCTGACACCTGCCGCGTCACCATCGGAGGCCTATCGCGCTCGGCCTCGGCGCGGCGTACCACCTGCCGTGTCGTGAAGACGTCGATGGTGTCGGGCCCCGTATCGACGAAGGTCGCGGCGGGCACCGTCGGCTGGGCAAACGCGGGAGCCGCGACTTGCGGCGCCACCAACGCGGCCGGTTGCTCGCCAAGCGGGCGGCGCGTCACGATCGTGCCGGTAGGGGTCTGCGTCACGGTCGTCTCGACCGGCTCGGCCGTTATCGACTGGCTGATCACGGTTTGGGCGCTCGCCGCCGAAGTGGCCAGTCCGAGCGCCGCGACAGACGCCACAAGCTTAAGAGACGCCATCATGAATGCCTCCAATCTGTTGGGCTCGGAGGCTCAACGTGAGGCGAAAGCGCAGGTTTCTTGTTCCGGCCGGTTCCGGCGTGATCATTTCGCGACGCAAAGGTGACGAAACTCGCGGCCCCTGGATTCGGGAAGCCGCTTCAAGAGATTGTATCGTGTGGCTTTTTTGCACTAGGCGGCCGGACCCTCCCGGCTCATCATTCCGGCGTTACCGACGGGGGTGATGGCTATGAAACGTTGGGTCATCGCAGGCGCGGGGGTCTTGTTTTGGATGGCGGCGGTTTCCCCATCGGGAGCCGCCGACATTCCTGCGGCTCCGATGAAAGCGCCGATCATGGTGCCGGCCAAGCAGAGCTGGTACGGCTTCTATATCGGCGGAAACGCCGGTTATGCCTGGGGTAACAACTCGGTCGAGTTCGGGCCTGATGCATTCTATGGCCCCTTCCTGCTGGCAGCGGGCATACCGACCACACTCGCCGGCCAGCCCAAGGGCTTTCTCGGCGGCATCACCTACGGCTCGAACTATCAGTTCAACAGCTTCGTGATCGGTATCGACTCCGACTTCGACTTCTCCAACATCAAGGCGTCGCAGACCTTCGCCGGGACGGTCTTGGCCGTTCCGTTCACGGCGACCGCCAGTCATGAGATCAAGTGGTTCTCGACGACGCGCGCGCGCGCTGGGTTCCTGCTGACCGACAATTGGCTGCTTTACGGGACCGGCGGTATCGCCACGGCCCGGATTGACGCGTCCGCCAACAACGTCCTCAATGTCGCCGGCCTCTGCGCTGTCACGCCCGGCGGATGTCCGCTTGGTTCGGTCAGCCAGACGAAGTGGGGCTGGGCGGCCGGCGCCGGCATCGAATACGCCACAGGGCCGTGGCAGTTCCGCCTCGAATATCTGCACTACGATCTCGGAACGGTGAACTTCGCGATGCGCGACGCCGTGGCGCCACTGAACGTGATCAACGCTTCGGTGCGCGAGCGCGGCGACATGGTGCGTGGCGCCATCACCTATCGCTTCAACTGGACCCTGCTCGGGCTGCTGTTCGGCACCGACCGGATCTGATCCAAATACGCGTCGCCAAAAGAGAACAGCCGGCCCAAGGGCCGGCTGTTCCGCTTTAATGCGTTGGATCGTGCTTCAGCACTTCTGACCGTTGGAGAGACGGCACTGGCCGCTACCCGGCTGCGTCTTGCGATCAGCGGCGGGCTGCGCCTGCGCCTGGTCGCTCGCCGGGATAAAAACCGGCGCGAATGTGGTCACGGCGAAGGCAAACAACGAAGCAGCGATCAAAGTCCGAATCATGAGTTCCCCCCAGAGGTGAGTTACGCTAGGGAAATGAATCAATTCGCCTCAAACTGTCAAGGGAAGGCTCGATTTCGCCGCGAACTCGGCCCTAAGCGGCCCGATTCGCATGGCGCAATCGATAGCGGTGGAAAGGTTCATCGATACCAAACACGTTGCAACAAACACTCTCGATAACGGGGACACACATGAACGCAGCACCCTCTCGCGCCGTGACGCCTGAAGACAAGCAGGGTCCGAGCGAGTTCGAAGGCGAAATCCGCGAATTCATCCGTCGTGACGTCGCGCACCTGCGCCGCGCGTTGCCGGAAGGCGCAAGCGAACAGGCCGTCACCAGCATCAACTCGCTGCTCGACCGCGTGTCGGGATCTTCGGTGACCGAGATCGACAGCCTGATCGACGACCTCAGCAATGTTCGCGACTTCCTCAAGAACGAGGGCGAACGCGTGCAGCGCGAGATCGCGAGCTATGCGCAGCTCAGCCAAGTCGCGATGACCTCGGTGAAGATCATCGCCGAGAGCATGTCGCAGTGGAAGTCGCAGGTCAGCGACGCCCGCCTCGATCGCGCCTGAGCGCTACTTCGTCGGCAAAGCTGCTGGCCGGACGTTCAGTCCGCGATCCGGCGGCAGTTTCGCGACGTCGCGCTTCATTTCGAGGCAGGTGATCAGCGCAACATAGCTCGACATGCCGCCCATCGTGGCCGTCTGGGTGCACAGCGAACGGTCCGCAGCCGGGAAGTTCGCCCAGTCGCGGGCAAGCTGTTCGCGCGCCTGCCTTTCGATTTTGAAGCAACGCTCGGAATCGATCGCGATGGTCTTGTCGCCGGGTATCGGCGTGCAGGTCGGGCGGACATCCAGCGTGGGTACATCCGCCGCATAAGCGGCGACCGCGGCGAGGCTTCCAGCCGCGATCGAGATCGTTCGGATCGGAAAGCCCATGAGCTCGCCCTCCGTTGCACCAAAAGGTCAACGGCGGAACGAGCGGATGGTTTCAGAAGGTCTAGCGAATGACGGACTGGGCGGAGGCCGCGATCACGGGCAGGCGCGGCCCCTCAACGGCCATCCGGTCCATGTGCTGCTTCACCACCATGACGGCGACGAGCATGACGGCCGCGGTGACGCCGCCGAATACGAATCCAACAATGCCCAGGCTGCGACGGTCGGCCATAGTCCCCTTCCCCGATTTCCCCTTCGCCATTTAGTCGGCAGATCGTTAAATCCGGTTCAAGCCAAGCGGTTAACTTTGGGTGAAAGTCCGCCCTTGGGCTCAATCGACAAACCAACGGAGCGCGTTTACGGTCGTTTTCGAGGCCTACAAGTGATGCGGCGGCTCTTCGTTCCACGGGAGACCGCGATGTTGCGAAAATTTGCTGGTTTGGCCGTCCTTGCCGTGGCGGGCGTTGCGCTGGTCGTCCCTGACGCGAGCTTTGCCCGTGGCGGCGGCGGTGGCGGCGGCGGCGGCTTTCGTGGCGGGGGCTTCCGGGGTCCTGCCGCGATCCATCGTGCGCCGTTCATGGTCCGCACCGGACCTGCGGCGCTCGGCCGCAACGGACGTGCCTTCCGGAGCACCCTGCCGCCCCGGATCGCCAAGCCCGTTCCGGTGCAGCCGCATGTGCGTCCGATCGCGACGCACGTCGGAAGGCCGTTCGCGCATCTTGCGAGGCGTGACTTCAGCCATCATCGCCGCAGTTTCTCCAACTACGGCTACGTCTATCCGTACACGAGCTGGGACGACGGGAGTTACGCCGGGAGCTACATCGGCGTTCCGTATGACCCAGGCGCGGCGATCCCGGTCTATACGCCGGGGCCCCTGGTCGCGCCGGTGCTCGACCCGCCCCCGCCGCGCCCAGTCCCGCGTATTGGGATGCGGGACGATGGCGGAGAGACTTGTCGCGCCGAGCGCGTGACCGTCCCCGGCGACAAGGGGGATCGGGAGATCACGGTAGTGCGCTGCTAAGCCTCCGCAGAGATCCGCCTTGAAAAAGCCGGGCGAAACTGCCATGTAGGCCGCGTCGGCCCTTTGATGGGCCGCTGCGGCCGCCTGTACGAACCAAAAACAACGGTTTCGGCCCGCTTTCAAACTCCCTTATCACATTGACAGCCCAGATCAGGCGGGGTGTCTCCAGGACCCCGCGACACGTGCGCGATTTCGCGCGCGCCTCGCCACACACAGGACTTTATTTTGACTTCGTTTAACGACTTCGGCCTCGCAGAGCCGATCACCCGTGCACTTGCTGAAGAGCAGTACTCCTCCCCCACCCCCATCCAGACCGACGCCATCCCGCTGGTCCTCGCAGGCCGCGACCTCGTCGGCATCGCGCAGACCGGCACCGGAAAGACCGCCGCATTCGCGCTCCCGATCCTCAACCGCCTCGCCGCCGACCGGAAGCCGCTCGAGAAGAAGAGCCCGCGCGTGCTGGTCCTCTCCCCGACGCGCGAGCTTTCGGGGCAGATCCTCGAGAGCTTCCGCACCTATGGCCGTCACTTGCGCATCCAGTCAGCGCTCGTGATCGGAGGCGTTCCGATGGGACGCCAGGTGCGCGACCTGATGAACGGTCTCGACGTACTGGTCGCGACCCCGGGCCGCCTGCTCGACCTCATGCGTGCGAATGCCGTGCGCCTCAATCAGGTCGACGTGCTGGTGCTCGATGAGGCGGACCGCATGCTCGACATGGGCTTCATCCACGACATCCGCACCATCGTGGCGAAGCTGCCGAAGCAGCGCCAGACGCTCCTGTTCTCCGCCACCATGCCGCGCGAGATCGCGGACCTCGCAGCGCAGATGCTGCGCGATCCGGCACGCGTCGCCGTGACGCCGGTCGCATCGACCGTCGAACGTGTCGATCAGCGCGTCATCCTGGTCGACAAGCCGGCGAAGTCCGCGCTGCTGATCGAGGTGCTGCGCGGCGAAGGGACGGGCCAGACGCTGGTGTTCACCCGTACCAAGCACGGCGCCGACAAGGTCGTGAAAAGCCTCCATCACGCCGGCCTTTCGGCCGAGGCAATCCACGGCAACAAGTCGCAGAACCAGCGCGAGCGCGTGCTCGGCGCGTTCCGCGCCGGCAAGCTCAAGACGCTGGTCGCGACCGACATCGCGGCGCGCGGCATCGACGTCGAGGGCATCAGCCACGTGATCAACTACGACCTGCCGAACATTCCGGAGAGCTACGTGCACCGCATCGGCCGCACCGCGCGGGCCGGCGCGGAGGGCATCGCGATCTCGTTCTGCGATCACGAGGAACGGGCCTATCTGCGCGACATCGAGAAGCTGATCCGTATGACCATTCCGGCGACGGACCGGCGCTCGTCGCCGGGACAGGACCGGCAGCCCGCGAAGCATCACCGCCCGCAGCAGGCGCGCGGCCAGCAACACAATCGCGGCCAGAAGCAAAATCGCGGTGGAGAGCAGCACCGCGGCGGCCAACAGCAGGCCCGCGGCGGAGAGCAGCAAGCCCGGGGCGGTCACCGGCAGCCACCGCGCTTCGGAAGGCAGCAACATCGGAACGATGCTGGACGGCACGAGCCCCCGCGGCACGCCGATCAGGGT
>JBAVXH010000247.1:0-4575 GCA_049698215.1 Xanthobacteraceae bacterium
GCCCCCGCCTCCTCCACCAAACGCCGAGGCGGAGCAGCCGCCGCTCATCCTCGTCGGAGTGATTGCGGGCGACCATGAAGGCTTCGCGGTCTTCCTCGATCAGGCGACCAACAGTGTGGTGCGGCTCAAGACGGGCCAGGATCATCAGGGCTGGGTGCTGCGTTCGGTCAAAGGGCGCGACGCAACGCTGGAAAAGAACCAGCGCGCCACCACGCTCGCGCTTCCGGTTCCATCGGCAGCGCCGTTCGGCGAGCCGATCAGCGCGCCTCCTCCGCCGGCGATGCTTCCGCGTTCGCCAGGCGGGCTGCCGCGCCCGCCGGCCGGGACGTTTCCTCTCCCACAGCGGCCGGCGGCTGCACCACCCGGGGCTCAACCACCCGCGCGCCCCCCTTCATCTCTCGGGGCGCCACAAGTGCCGATCCCGGGAGACCCCCGGCCGCTCGAGGATCAGCTTTAGATTTTCAGCGCACTAAATACGAAATAGGCGACATACTATGCTTGTGCGCCACAACTAGGCAGCGCGCGCTGGATCAACAGCGCCGCCCGCTCGCGTTAGGAATTGCGAAATTGCGGGAGGCCTTGGTGGCCTCTCTCAAGCGCGGCACAATACTCGTAATTGGGAAAGGTTGATGTCGCTGCTCGTTCGGAAAAGTGCCATCATTTCGAAGTGCGGTCTCTACCGCTACGAGCTTCGGCGCATATGGGACGACGCGCTTCCGCCCTATGTGTCGGGCATGCTCAACCCATCAACTGCCGACGATCAAATCGACGACGCGACGATTGTGCGGAACGTCAGGCGTGCCGAGACGCTTGGCTGCGGATCGCTCATCGTCTGGAATCTTGGCGCGGGGCGGGCAACACTTCCCACCGCCTGGAAGGCGATGGCCGATCCCATCGGCCCGGAGAACGATGCGCACATCGAGCGCATTCTCATTGAATGCCGTGAGCGTAGAGGTATTGCCTTCGTCGGTTGGGGTAATGACGGTGCATTCAGGGAGCGCGACAAAGTTGCAATGCAGCTCGCAGCAAAAGTTGGAGTGGAGTTCCTCTGCGTCGGGATCAACAAGGGTGGTCAGCCGAAGCACCCTCTCTACGCTGGGTACGCCACTAGCCTCGTTGCATGGCGCTGTGGGAAAGTCTAAAATTCGTTAGTCTTTCCAAGAAGGTCGCTGCCGTCATCCTCTTGATTCACAAGCATATTTTACTATATCAAGAGATGGGCGAGGTTGATTCGGGACATATTCGATGCTTGGCCGAGACGAACTCTTGCGTATGCAGCGGGAGCAGTTCCGGCACGACGAGCGCAACCACAAAGACATTCTCTGCCTCTCGAAGCCGGATCGCCTAAAGCACTATGGACTTCACTACGCGAAGTACGTGGGGCGATTGGCGCGCGGCGCGGCTGAAGAGAAGAGCGAAGAGCAAACGTTAGTTGACGCGATTCTCGTCGCGCTGAGTACGGCTAATACGCTCTTGCAGGATCTTTCGAAGGAAGACTTCTCGAAGAAGCCTGCTCTTTCAGAGCAGATCGACCCGCTTCGTGTCTTCGCCGATGCCATGGGGCGATTTGCCGATGCATGTGAGAAGATCGATCACTTCGAAGACAATCATGCGCTCGCGCACCGAGCCAATATCGAAGTACTGCGCTGGCTGCTGAACACTGTGGGCGAGCGCAACATCGACATTGCCGGCGCGATCAAGCAGCGCCGTGCCGAACTTTCGAAGCGACATTTCTACATCGCCGACTGAACGCGTTTGTCACATGGCTGATCAGCCCGAGCAGCCGCAGGCTCCAGCGAGCGGTCCTTCGCCCTTGCCGGCCGGCATCCCGTTTGGATTCTGGAGCGGCGAAACACTGCGCCGCATTCAGAAGAGCGGCGTTGAACTCATCGCGCCCTTCAATCCGGACCAGATCGATTGCAACAGCTACACGCTACGCATGGGGGATCACTATTTCGTCACGTCGGCCAAAGGCGACTCGGAACCGCCGACGCGTGAGGAGATCAAGGACGGCGCTGATTTCAACATTCCGCCCGGCCAGTTCGCCTATCTGATTTCAGCGGAGGACGTTTCAATCCCGCCATTCGCAATGGCGTTCATCTCGATGCGTACCGGGTTCAAATTTAAGGGCCTCGTCAACGTCTCAGGCTTCCACGTGGATCCGGGCTACAAAGGCAAGCTCATTTTCGCCGTTTACAACGCTGGCCCCGCACTGGTGCAGCTTTCTGGGGGCGAGCGGTTGTTCAAAATTTGGTTTGCGTCGCTCGATCAACAATCTGCTAAGCCGTACATCTACGACAAGCCGCCGATTAGCAGCATCGACAAGGGTCTCATCCACGGCATGACGCGCGAGCTGCTATCGCTGCAGCAGCTCAACGAAAAAATCCGAGAAGTGGAGAACTCGGTAAATCTGAAGCTCCAGAAGTTTGAGCCCACGATGGATAACCTCCAGGTCATCTGGCGTGGTTTCATTCTGGCCGTGATATTCTCGGTAACGATCGCAGTGGTGAACACCTTTTGGCCGACAGCGTTGCTGAGGCTGTGGACGCTCGGCCCACACGCCACGACGCCTACCACTCAACCTGGTCTGCCGCCCGTTGGACCTCTGCTGCCCACAGAGACCTTTCAGAAGAAGCAGTGATACGTTCTGAAGCACGTTCGCGCGCGCGGCGCAGCAAGGCTGGCCAGCCAGACATGTCCTGGCCGGACCAGCACGACCTCACGGCCACCTGGTTTTGAGTCTTCAGCGCGTGCGGACCACGACCACCTCGGGCTTCGGCGCCCAGGTCTGCGCCAGATATTGCGCGTCGTAGAGCTGGCCGAAGCTCATCTTCGCCGCCACCGCATCGCGCAAGCGCACATTGTCTTCGTGCTCCGGGCCCTTGGTGCGCGACGCCGCCAGACTGAGCCACACATGCGCCGCCACATGGTTCGTCGGCACGCCGAGCCCCTTGTCGAACATCAGGCCGAGCAGGTGCTGCGCGGTCGCATTGCCCTGCTCGGCGCTGCGCCGGTACCAATAGGTCGCCAGCGCATAGTTCTGCGCCACACCACGCCCGTATTGGTACATGAAGCCGAGGTAGGCCTGCGCGCGCGGATCGCCGCGCTCGGCCGCGGGCCCGATGCGCTTGATGGCGCGCGGAAAATCCCCGGCCCGATAGGCGCCATCGAGCGGCGCTGCCTGCGCCGGAACACATGCCGCAAGAGCAAGCGATACGCCGACCACCAACGACCACTTCATCGTACTTCCCTTGGCTCGCCCCGAGTCGTAGGACGGCCGGGGCCGGCCCAGCAAGATTTTTCGCTGTCGCAGCCGGCGCCGCCCAGAATTACCTATTTCAATCAATAACTTGACCTCTGCGGCGCTTTCGCTGCCGCCACAACGGTTTATTGAGGGATATCGGCGAAACTGGCGCCCGGCTCACCCAATCAAAAGGACGATCGTGGCACAGGCGGCAGAAACCCTCGTTCATGCGCGCGAAGAGGCCGGCCCCATGCATGGGATCGCGCGCACGGAGCCTGCGCCGATCAGCCTGTCGGTGCATCACGATTTTGCCGCCGTCGAACAGGACTGGCGGCGTTTCGAAGGAACGGCAGACTGCACGCCGTTCCAGACCTTCGACTGGCTGTTCGCCTGGCAGCGCCATGTCGGCGCCGGCAAAGGCGTGACTCCGGCGATCGTCATCGCGCGGCGCGGCGAAGAAATGGTGCTGCTGCTGCCGCTTGGGGTCGCGCGCCGCGGCTTCGCGCGCTCCCTGACGTTCCTCGGCGACGTTCTCTGCGACTACAACGCGCCACTGCTCGCGCCCGATTTCGCGCGGCTCGCACCGGACGGCTTCCCGCCATTGTGGCGCGACATCCGCAGCCTGCTGCAAGCGACACCAGCAACGCGCCACGACCTGATCGCGCTCGACAAGATGCCCGCCAAGGTCGGCGGGCAGGCGAATCCGATGATGGCGCTGAACGTGCAGCTCAATCCGAGCGGCGCTTATGAGACCACGCTCCCTGCCAACTGGGAGGCGTTCTACACGGCGAAGCGCTCATCCTCGACCCGCCGGCGCGATCGCACCAAGCTGAAGCGGCTCGGCGAGCTGGGGCCCGTCAAGTTCGTCAACCCGGACACCAGCGCCGAACTCGCTCTCACCTTCGACCTTCTGGTGCAACAGAAGAGCAAGGCCTTCGCCCGCATGGGCGTGCCGAACCTGTTCGCGCCGACAGGCCATGCGGCGTTCTATCGCGAGCTCGCGACGTCGCCGCGCTACCGTTCGCTGGTGCACTTGAGCCGGCTCGACGTCGGCCGCACCTGGGCGGCGCTCAATCTCGGGCTCACCTTCCGCGACTGCTATTTCCACATTCTCGCGAGCTATGACGACGGCGAGACCTCGCGCTTCGGTCCGGGCGCCGCGCACCTGCGCGAGTTGCTGCGCCATGCGATCGAGCGCGGCTTGAAGCGCTTCGACTTCACCATCGGCGATGAGCCCTACAAGCGCGACTGGTGCGATACCGAGCAGCAGCTGTTCGACTACGCGGCCGCCACGAGCGTGCGCGGACTACCCGCCGCCGCGATGACGGTCG
>JBAVXH010000248.1:0-2165 GCA_049698215.1 Xanthobacteraceae bacterium
CCGCTGGCGCGCACCGCGGAGGACTGCGGGCTCATTGCGGCCGCGACGGTTGGACCCGATCCGCTCGATCCGACCACCGACGGGGCGCCGGCCTGGGATGCGCAGGCGGCGAAACGCGCAGCGCGCACGATGACCATCGGCATTCCGAAGAGCTTCTATGTCGACGACCTCGAACGCGATGTCGACAAGGCGCTCGATGATGCGATTGCGACCTTCCGCAAGCTGGGTGCGCGCATCGTGCAGGTCGAGTTGCCGGACCAGATGCTGGTTTCGGCGGCGGCGCTGATCGTGATCGCCGTCGAGGCGGCCGCCACGCATGCGCCCTGGCTGCGCGCGCGCGCCAAGGATTACGGCGAACAAGTGCGCAATCGCCTGATCAACGGCACGGCCTACAGCGGGATCGAGTACCTCGAAGCGCTGCGCTGGCGCGGGCCGGCGCTCGCCGCGCATCTCGCGGCGATCGGCAACTGCGACGCGATCCTCGTTCCGACCGCGCGCTCCGCCGCACCGACCATCGCGGAAACCGACGTCGGCGGCGGGGCAAATGCCGAAGCGGTGATCCTCGGTGTCACGCGCTTCATGCGGCCGGTCAATTATCTCGGCCTTCCGGCTCTCACGGTGCCGGCCGGCTTCGGGAAAACCGGCCTGCCGATCGGGCTGCAGCTCATCGGCCGGCCGTTCCGGGACGAGACGCTGGTCGCGCTCGGAGCCGCATTCCAAGGCGAAACCGACTACCATACGCGAGCGCCCGCCCTGCCGTAATGTCCTTCCGCATGACAGGACGCCTGATCGGGACGGAACCCGGCTCTCCGTCGTGAGTTCTAGCTGCAGGAGAGACACATGCAGCTCGTCGCCCATCCCGATGCATTGTATCCGCGCGCCCGGCTCGCGTCGTTTCCGGCGCCGCTGTGCGAGGCCTGTAACGTGGCGATGAAACTCAACGGCGAATATCGCGCCAGCGACGCGTCCGCAGCGCGGCGCGAATACCAATGCCGGCTGTGCGGCGCCGCCAAGATGATCCGTCGCGCTCGCTGTGGGGCCTGACGTTTCCACGGTAGTTCGAGCTCAGCGCCTGAACCCGTACAGATCGGCGTCCGCGTCCCGCTCGCCGGTCAGCGCCGAGCGAATGATCTCGGCGGCGATGCGGCTGTAGGTGATGCCGTTGCCGCCATAGCCGAGCGCGGCCCAGCAATTCCTGTGGCGGGGGATTTCGCCGATGGTCGGCAGGCCGGTCGCGGACTCGCCGAAGGAAGCCGCCCAGGCGAACTCGGCTTCCGTGTCGAGCTGCGGGAACAGCCTGGCGAGCTTGACCTGCAGGCGCGCGACCTTCCGCTCCGCCATCCCGTCGCGCTCGACCGCCTCGGAGGAATCCTCGTCTTCGCCGCCGCACAGGACGCGCCCGTCCGGCGTGGTGCGCGCATAGAGGTAGGGCGAGGAGGCCTCCCACACGAGGCATTGCTCGGGCCACAGCTTGCGCGGCTGCGGGCGGGTGGCGAACGCCCAGGTGGTCCTGATCTTGTGCCCCTTCAGCGGGACGAACTTGGGAAATTCGTAGCCGCTCGCAAACACCACATGCTGGCAGCGGATGCGCCGGCCCTCCTTTGTGGTTGCGACCCAGGTGGAGCGACTGCGCTCCAGCTCGGCGATCTCGGCTGGCGCGTAGATGCGCGCGCCGCGCTTCTGCGCGCGCAGCAGCAGTCGCGCCGTCACCTCGCGTGGGTTGATGGTGAGATTGCCGGGCGCGAGCAGCGCGGCGCCATGATCGATGTCGAAGCGGGAGCGCAGCGCCGCACGGTCAAGAAACGCCGTGTCGATGCCGGCGGCGCGGCGCAGCTCCCCCTCATTCTTCAGATCGCGCACGCCGAGCTCGTTGCCCGAAAGATAAAGCGAGCCGCGCGACTGCGCCGCGAGGCCGCGTTCGGCAAAACAGCTTTGCAGGTTCGCGACCGCGAGACGCGAGCGCCGCCACGCGCGGATCGCATCGCGCTTGCCGATCCTGTGCTGCAAATCGCGAAGCGGCATGTCGATTTCATGAGCCACCAGCGCGGTGCTCGCGACGGTGGAGCCCTGCGTCGGCCGCCGGCGATCGACGACGATCGTCGCGAGCCCGGCCTCTGCGAGCGCGTCGGCGATCATCGCGCCGGTGATGCCGGCGCCGACGATCA
>JBAVXH010000249.1:0-5577 GCA_049698215.1 Xanthobacteraceae bacterium
CGCGCGCGCAGGCCGCGGAAGTCCTCGTAAAGTTCGAGCCACACGCCGACCGGCTCGGACGGATCGTGCTGGAACAGCATCGGCACGCGGCGGATGCCGCGCTCGCGCAGCGTGCGCGCGAACGCGCCGGGCATCATCATGTCGCGCGCCGCGTCGCCTAGTATCAGGGCGCAATCAGTGGCGCGCAGCGAAACGCATTGCGCCGCAGCGTTCGCAATGACGGTGCCGTCGAGCAGCGGCGCAATGCGCTGCGCTTATTGCGCCCTACGCGCTGTGGGAACCGCAAGACAAAAGAAATGAACGGCGAGAACTCCCCGCATTTGCCGCCTCGATTGTTTGGAGCGGAAACGATCAGCCCTTCGGAGGAACCCGGCGCGCCGCGTGTTCAGTCGGCTGGCGGAGATCGCCAAGCGCTGCTATCAAATACAGATATGAGCGACGCACTTGCCGTGGCGCGGGCCTTAGCCGGCATGCATGCCGGCGTTTGCATTCCCGACTACGAAAAAGCCCTCACACAGGCGTATCACCGCTTCCTGGCTCGCATGAGCGAGCAAAGAATCGTTATTTTCGACGTCGGCGCACATACCGGCCAGCATCTGGATTACTTCGCTCGGCTCGCACACCATGTAGTCGCCTTCGAGCCCGTGCCTGCGTTCGCCAGCGCCCTCGCGCGACGTTTCGCGGAATTCAATGTTGACATCCGGGAAGTGGCCCTTGGCCGCGCGCCCGCGCAAATGACCTTCCACCACCTACCGAAAGCTGCCGGAATGTCCGGACTCCGCACGCGACATGACGTCACTCAAACATCTGTGGAAACCATCAACGTACAAGTTGACAGCCTCGACCGCCAAGCTGCGGGGACCGACTGCCTCACCTATCTGAAAATCGACATCGAGGGCGGCGAGGTCGACTGCCTGTCGGGCGGACGCGACACGATCACGCGGCATCGTCCCCTGATAAGCGTGGAATACGGCGAGGCGAGCTATGCCCCCTATGGCCACAACGTGATGACGCTGTTCGATTTGGCCGCCGACATGGGCTACGTGTTGTCCGACCTGTTCGGCAACCTCATCGAAACTGAGCGAGAGTGGCGGGCGATTTGCGACACCGCGTACTGGGACTACTTCCTGGTGCCCACCGAACGCATACAGGACTGGCGTCGCTACTTCGCTTATTAGATGTTCGTGCCGGCTGGGATATTCTCGCCGGTGCGGCCGGAAGTCGGCACGATTGTTCCCGTCACGCGTCCGCTGGAGTTGTTGCCGATCGCCGTCTGGTAGACACCGCGACACCATGGTGAGGAGCGCCGCAGCGCGGCGCGCGTGCCCACCATTAACGTGCGCGTCCGTTCGTAGGGCGGGCAAAGGGCGCGTCTTCGCGCCGCGCCCGCCATCAGTGTTG
The DNA here is from genome assembly GCA_049698215.1 of Xanthobacteraceae bacterium. Lineage (GTDB taxonomy): Bacteria > Pseudomonadota > Alphaproteobacteria > Rhizobiales > Xanthobacteraceae > PALSA-894. The sequence goes on from JBAVXH010000249.1 coordinate 1,402, forward strand.
CGGCGGGCATGCGCTTCGCGCTTTGCCCGCCCTACGGATCTACATTTTGTGATTGGTCTATGTATTGCCCATCTGCTACCGGTGCGCGCGTGCTGTCCTCACGCACCATCCAAGTCTACGGAAACGACGCGACGATCTTCGGATTCCCCGACGACGACTACTTTCGCGACGCCCATATTCACGCCGCCAACAACCGCATCTTCAACGAAACCGCTGCCGACCTGCCACAGCACGCCGTTGTTCTCGACGGTGGGGCCAACATTGGCCTCATGACCCTAACTGCGGCACGCGCCGCGCCAGCTATCGGTTACATTCTCGCCGTAGAACCTTCGCCGACGGCCCGCACCTGTCTTCACCGAAACCTGGCGGCGAACCACATCGACGAACACGTCACTGTCGTGCCTGCTGCCCTAGCGGATCGCGTCGGCGCCGTTCGTCTTAACGAATGCACCACGCTGGCGCACAGCCACATCGGCCGAACCGGTACGCCGGTCACAGCCAGCACCATCGATCGCGTCGTGAAACGCGCGGATGTCAAGCGGCTCGACCTCATCAAGCTCGACATAGAAGGCTACGAGTTCGACGCACTGCGCGGCGCGACGAAGACGATCGACCGGTTTGCGCCCACCTTCATCGTCGAGTTCAGCAGTTTCGCCATCTGTGCGCGGCGCCGCGAGTCGCCGGTCCTGTTCCTTGAATATCTGCTCGCCACATTCAAGGAGTTCACCTACCGCCAGCCGGACGGCATCGAACGGTGCGTCAAATCGACCGGGCAACTACTCGACTTTCTTTACCAGAACATGTCGTGGAGCATCGTCAACGACATCCGGTGCCGGACGCCTAAATGTTCGTCCCGGCGGGGATATTCTCGACTGTCCGGCCGCTTAGCGGCACTGTTGTTCCGGTAATCAGCCCGCCGGAATTATTCCCAACCGCGGTCTGATACGTCCCGCCGACGCCGAACAGGATCATGTTGGTGCGCGAACCGCCAGCGTTCGCAGCGTTCGCAAATGAACGCGGTGCCATGGCGGCTGCGTGGAACACCGGCGCAATGCGCTCCGCTTATTGCGCCCTACGCGCTACGTGCTATCGGCGCTCTTGAGCTCGGTCGCCAAGCGCAGCTGTCACGCGCTCGACAATCTTCTCCACGGCTTCGGGATTTGTCTGTGTCCACACCCGCAGAAAGCCCCCCGCAATCGTTGCCGCTGGCACCCGACCGAGTCTCTCTCCGATCTGCTCCCAAAGCAAATGGCGATCCCGGTTGGTACGCGCCACCGACTCGATCACTCGCAGCAGTTCAGCCTCACTTGGCGCCTGACATGCGTCAGCTAGTCTCGTAATATTCGATGGCAAGTTCGCCCATACGCTGTCAAATACCGTTTCCTCCGGCGCGCCGCCCGGCAATCTGAATATGCCATCGGCCTCATCTTCCTTTTCGTCTGAATCCCCGTCGACAAAACATATCGATCCGAATCGACGCGACGGGTTTGACATGTGTGCGCGATGCGTCTGCGTGGTCTTGTTGTCGCCGCCGACCGGATAGACCTCCATTTCATCAAACTTCGCGCCAATCGGACCTCGCAGCACAGTCGATATCCAGTGAGCCGCAAACTTATCCTCAACAAAAATAGCCAAACGCTGCTCAGCCCGTCCAGAAATTGCCCGAGTAGCTTCGACGGATAGTTTACCTTGCTCGACCCGGCCATCAAGGCAAGCCCAAACGGCCTTATCCGGCAAAGACGTAAGCGCGTGGTCGCTATGCGTCGTAAATATCACTTGAAGACTTCTTCGCTCCGCTACATCAATCAGGTATTCAACCAGCAGCCTCACCGCGATTGGGTGAAAGCCCATTTTCAATCTCCTCAATGAGAACAAGAGAACAAACATCAACCGATTCTATCTCGTGGATAATTCTCAATACCGAGCTTTCTCCGGCGCCAAAGTTGAACTCGGAATAGGTGTCAAGTTCATTTTGGCCTACGAAAATCGTTTGCTTGGTCGTATGCGTCGGTGCCTGCGCCGCTATAGCCTGACCCAGGCGCCAATCAACCTTCCCGTCTGACCGAGCTTTTGGTTCAAGAACATGAAGTGGTACCGGTTTATGACTATTTACAGTGACCTCAAAGCACTTATATCCCGCCAGTGATTTTCCCAGTATCCTTTCTCCCTCCGATTTCGTCCGATCAACAATTGCGCCCGATAATTCTTCTGACCTTACCCAGTTTTTTCCTGCTTTTTTTTCATTCTTTTTTGTCAGTATCTTTCGGATTTGAAAGTAAGGATTCTCGGAAAGGGGAAGCGTTCGCATCAAGCCTAGAAGGGACGTCGATCTCTTTGCCGACGTCGAGTTTTGCCATGCACCATCTCTGTACTCAAGCTCCCCCTGAATGGGGTCAGGATCAAGACTTCTATCCAGCAACTCATAGGCTATCCGCCATCCCTCCATGCTCCCATCGCCAATCTGGCTTGCTTGAAATACTTTTTTGTGAATCGACGTGGAGCATACGCAGGCGCACGCATTGAGTATCGTGGTTTTGCCGCTCCCGTTCGCCCCGATCAAAGCCACCACGGGAAAGTCAAACGAAATCGTCGCGCCGGAAAATCTCCTCAACTTATCCAGCGTCACCGACGACAGATATTTGTTGTGCCTCTTACGCCGAACTTTGTCGAACAGCGCACTTATCGTAGATTCTCTAATCTCACTGCGTGGCCGTTTATAATCCATATAACCACCAAGTCGCGGCTGCTGGCATGGATGTTACATGAGCTGCAGTCATTCTGCTAGCGGTTGCAGACGGTTTTGGATCGGTCCTCGCTTTCGCGGCGAGCGTCGAGGCGCAGAACTCATTTTTCACTGGGCGTGGTGATCTTCGATCCCTCAGTTCACGCCTATGGCGGGCACGCGCGCCACGCGATGCGTGACGCGCTTTGCCCGCCCTACGACACCGCCCGCACTCTCCCCCCCTCCCCCTCCGCCCGCGCGCGCGTGAACGAGAAGCGCGGCTGCCGGCGAAACAGGCGCTCGTCGCGGCCGGCGGCGAGGTCCTTCACGGCGCTGACGCGCGCACCGCTGAGCAGCGGGAAGGTGACGATGGAAATCTCCCAGAGGTCGACGTCGATCAGCTTGCGCACGCGGCTCGCCGGATCGACGCGCCCCTTCACGGTGCGAAAGCCGATCGAGAGCCCGTCGACCGCGCCGGCGCGCAGCAGCGCGATGAGCTCGCGCGCTCGCGCCACATCGGGGATGAGTTTTCCACGCGCGCGCAGCCCGCGGAAGTCTTCGGTGAGCTCGAGCCACACGCCGACCGGCTCGGCCGGGTCGTGCTGGAACAGCATCGGCACGCGGCGGATGCCGCGTGCTTTGAGCGTGCGCGTAAACGCGCCGGGCATCATCATGTCGCGCGCCGCGTCGATCTCGCCGAACAGGCTGGCGTAGCCTTCGACGGTGCCGTCGTCCTCGATGCGGGTGCGCGGGCGGAAGAGCTGCGCGGGATTTTCGGACGGAGCGAGCATGCGGGATCCTTCGCGCGAAGCGAGCGCGTGAGTGCGAACGACGGAGCGACAAACTCGGTGTGCTCCCCTCCCCCTTGCGGGGAGGGGTTGGGGGTGGGGGTCGGAGTTTGCGGCGCGACCCGTTCAGCTAACGCTGACCCCCACCCCGCCGACTTCGTCGGCGACCCTCCCCTCAAGGGGGAGGGTAAAGACGGAGCGCTGGGCTCGGGGCGCGCCTAACTCTTCGCCTTGCGCTTCACCTTCGCCTTGCGCGCGACCGGGCGCTTGGCGGCGCGGCGGCCGATGCGGTCGAGGTGGTCGAGGAATTCGCGGAACACGCTCACATGATCCGGCTTCGACTTTGTCTCGTGGATCGAGCGCAGCACGTTATGCAGAGTGTCCATCAGCGTCGCCCTCCTGTTCGTCCTGTGGGATGCCGTTCATTGAAGCGCGCGAGCTCGCGCACGAAATCGTCGAAGCGCCGCGACGCCGCGACCAGCGCACGCAGCGTGAGATAGAGCAGCGCGGTGGCCGAGCCCGCCCAGAGCACGAGCGCGAGATGCGCAAGATCGCCGCGCTCGATGAAGGTGCGGATCAGGTCGGGCATGGCAGTGGGGCGCCTTGCTTTCCCTCGCCCCGCGCAGCGGGGAGAGGGTGGCGAGCGAATGCGAGCCGGGTGAGGGG
>JBAVXH010000250.1:0-19942 GCA_049698215.1 Xanthobacteraceae bacterium
CGCCGGTGCCGGTGGCTCGGGCTGGTGCGGCGCATAAGCCTGCGGTGCGGTCTGTGCGCCCGTCTCCATCGTGGCGAGCCGCTCCACCAGCCGCTCGAGCGTGTCGTGCACGGCTTCGAGCGTCTCGTGGGTGCGCTGCTCGCTTTCCACATGCGTGACATGGAGCGATTCAAGATCGCGCTTGAGCGCGCTTACATCTGCCCCCCCGCTCGGCAGCGCATCGGCCATGTCGGCCGCAACCTTGCGCGCCACGCGCTCGGCGGTGGCAATCGCCTCCTCGCGCGCCTCGCGTACCTGCAAGGTGAGCTGCTGGATGCCGCGCTCGATCGCGCGCAAATCGCCGGTCTTGTGGTCCGCCGCATCGAGCTTGTCAGCGATGTGCAGGATCTGCCGTTCCAGGTGCTCGAACGCGACCTGATCGTGCGCCGCGGAGTCGGAACCATTGAGCTTGTCGGAGAGCGCCTGGACCAGCGCCTCGATGTTCTGCGGGAGCGGTCCGATCTGCTCCACACGCGTGTCGAGCGCCTGCGTCAGTTCGTTGACGCGGTGCGCGAGCGAGTCGAGCCCGGTCGCGCCGGTGCGCTCCGCGATGTGATCGATCCGCGCGGAGAGCGCCTGTACGTCGCCGGCAAGCGAGGCGACGCCCTCGGCCGAGGCGACGCCCGCCGAAAGCTCGCGCAGCTCGGTGATTGCGGCTTCCAGATAGCGCAGCGTCTCTGGATCGGGCGAGCCGGCCGAAAGGCTGTCCATCTTGCGGGAGAGTTCGGAGATGCGTGCGTCGAAGCCCGCCAGGCTTTCGGCCGGCGTCATGGCATTGAGCCGTTCATGCACCTCGGTAAGGCTGCGCTCGATCGTCTCGAGCTGCGATGGATCGGCACCGCGGCCATAGCCGCTATTGATCCGCTCGGCGAGCAGGTTCACGTCGCCCTGCAGGCTTTCCAGCGTGCGGCGTGGCAAGGCGTCCTGTACGGCGTGGGCGACGTCGGCGAGGTCGCGGCGCAGGCCGACGATCGCGTCTTCGACGCCGGAGGGCTGACGCAGCGACTCGATCTGATGCGTGATGTGTTGAAGCTGTTGCTCGAGGCGCGCGAAATCCGGGCTGGCCGTTGGTGCCGACACGGGGGCGGCAATACGTGCCGGAGCTGCGACGGGGGCGGGCGCGCTGTCCAGCGCTTGCTGCCGCGCCGCAATTTCGGCGATTACCTCATCGATGTCGCGCTCGCGCGCGTCCGCCTTCGGCGGCGTAGGGGCCGTTGTCGCCGCCTGAGGAGCAGGCGCAGCCGTGCGGCCCTCGGTCATTTGATCGAGCCGTGCGTTGAGCTTGGCGACGGTGTCGGAGAGACGCGCGCCGCGCACCGACAGCGGCGCGGGCTCTGCCTCCGCGGCGTGACCAAATCGTTGTGAGAGTTCCCCGAGGCGCGCGCCAAGCGGGCCGGAACTCTGCTGGCGCATGCTCGCGACCGCCGAATCGCCGAACGTCGATCGCAGCCAATCCTCAACCGACATGCCGGCGCGATGCGCGGCTTCACGCGCCGCCTGGTAGAGTTCCGGACTCAGACCACCGGCATTCCAAGATGCGCTTGAATTCATTGCCTATTCCGCAGCCTTCGCACGATCAGACGGGGAGCGCTGTTTCGCCCGACAGAATCGGCTCCCGTTAACGGGACGTGGATGGAACGCGCGGTCCCACATCCTGGAGGCTGACTTTTGAGCCTCAGGGTAAATAAGCCGTTAAGTCAGGTGCTCGCCGGGGGACGCTCAAGCTCTACCAGGCTGCGTCAGCTTGCGACGTTTTCTTGTCGTGCTAACTGTGGTTGTATTTCAACTTAACCTGGGAGTGTCGCCGGAAACCCTTGGTCAGATTACCGTTAAGTCATGTCTCCCAGCGTCATGAGGCTCGCTTTTGGGTGTGACACGTACTATCTGCGCGCTAACACCGCCCCGTGGGGGGCCAAACAGACGAAGAAGAGACGAAGGTTATCGAAATGGATGACTCCCGCGACTTGGAAACCTCGGTCGTACATGTATGGGCTGCGCCCAGCGAAGGAGACCAGTCGGGCGACAATGACAAGACGGCGTTCACCATCGGCGAACTCTCGCGCGAATTCGGCGTCACGTTGCGCGCGCTTCGCTTCTACGAGAACAAGGGTTTGATCTCACCACACCGTGAAGGCCTCAGCCGGCTGTATTCGCAGGGCGACCGCACGCGGCTCGCGCTGATCCTCAAAGGCAAGAAGCTCGGATTTACGCTTGGCGAGATCCACCAGATGATCGCCGCCGAAGAGGGCCATGCTGACGCCAAATCTCTGGGCATCAGCCGCGAGAAGTGCCTGGAGCAGATCGAGCTGCTCAAGAAGCAGAAGGCCGAGATCGAGGAAGGGCTCAACGAGCTCTCCCGGCTTTATGCCTCGCTTGGCGCCAAGAAAGAGCGCCGCGCCGGCTGACTTGGCGAAAGGGAGTGTCCTTGGACCGCCTCGCTAACAAGCCAAAAGTGTTGATATTCAATATGTTATTTGCGCGGACGCCCTTTCGAGCGCCCGCGTCATTTTTTTGCACTCCCACCTTTACGTTTACGTAAACTAGATGTATGTAGAACCTGTCGTGGGGAGGGAATGCGGCGTGACTGAACTGGGAAGCCCTGACTACCGCCCATCCGACCTGGTTGCCGGCTTTGACGCCGGCAAGCCGTCCTCCCGGGACGTCTTCACCATTCGCGACCTCACCAAGGAATTCGCCGTCTCGGCGCGCACGCTGCGCTTTTACGAAGAGAAGGGTCTGCTGGAGCCGACCCGGCGCGGTGAGCAGCGCCTCTATTCGCGGCGCGATCGTGCACGGCTGGCCTATGTGCTCGCCGGCAAGCAGGTCGGCTTCTCGCTCGAGGAAGTGCGCGAGATGCTCGACCTCTACGATCTCGGCGACGGGCAGGTGACCCAGCTCAAGGTCGCGCTTGCAAAATTCGGCGAGCGCATCGAGCGCCTGGAAAAGCAGAAGAACGATATCGACCGCGTCGTCGCTGAACTGACGCGCGCGAGTGATGTGATGAAAGCGAAGCTTACCGGAGCGACGCCAGGAAAAGTGGGCACCGGTTTTCCGTCCGGCGTCGCGACCAAGGAACCCGGAGCAGCGCCGGGAAAAGTGGGCACCGGTTTTCCGCAAGATTCAGCTGAGACTCGCGTCGCGGCGAAAGAATAGAGCGAAGGAGACATTCCCATGCCGACCTACAAGGCGCCCGTGGACGACGTGAAGTTCCTGCTCAACGACGTGTTTCACATGGAGCGCTACGGCAACATGCCGGGCTTCGCCGACGCGTCGCCCGACGTCGTCGCGGCGATCCTGGAGGAAGCCGCGAAGTTTTCCGAAGAGGTGCTGCAGCCGCTCAATCGCAGCGGCGACCTCGAAGGCTGCAAGCGCAACGATGACGGCAGCGTCACCACGCCGAAGGGCTTCAAGGAAGCCTATCGCCAGATGATCGATGGAGGCTGGGTCGGCATTTCAGTGCCCACCGAATATGGCGGGCAGGGACTGCCGGCCACGATGACGATGATCATCAATGAGTTTCTCGTCTCGTCGAACATGGCCTTCGCGATGTATCCGGGGCTGACGCAGGGCGCGATCGCGGCGTTGCTGCACCACGCCTCCGACGAGCAGAAGCAGACCTATCTGCCGAAGATGACCACCGGCGCGTGGACCGGCACGATGAACCTGACCGAGCCGCACTGCGGCACGGACCTTGGCATGCTGCGCTCGAAGGCCGTGAAGCAGGCCGACGGCTCCTACAAGATCACCGGCACCAAGATCTTCATCTCGGCCGGCGAGCACGACATGTCGGAGAACATCATCCATCTCGTGCTCGCGCGCATCGAAGGCGCGCCGGAGGGCGTGAAGGGCATCTCGCTGTTCATCGTGCCGAAGTTCCTGGTCAACGCCGATGGCTCGCTTGGCGCGCGCAACGCGCTTATCTGCGGCTCGATCGAGCACAAGATGGGCATTCACGGCAATTCGACCTGCGTGATGAATTACGACGGCGCGACCGGCTGGCTGCTCGGCCAGGAGAACAAGGGCCTCCACGCCATGTTCACGATGATGAACGAGGCGCGGCTCGCGGTCGGCATGCAGGGGCTCTCCCAGTCCGAGGTCGCCTACCAGAACGCCGCGAACTATGCGCGCGAACGCCTGCAAGGCCGCGCGATCTCGGGCGTGAAGGCAGCCGACAAGCCGGCCGATCCGATCATCGTGCATCCGGACATCCGCCGCGTGCTGATGTCGATCAAATCGTTCAACGAGGCGGCGCGCGCTCTGATCCTGTGGACCGCGCTGAAAGGCGATGTGCAGCACCGCTCCGAGGACGAAAAGGCGCGCCAGGCGGCCGAAGACCACATGGGCCTGATGACGCCGGTGATCAAAGGCGTGATCACCGACAAAGGCTTCGACAACACCGTGATGGCGCAGCAGGTGTTCGGCGGCCACGGCTACATCGGCGAGCACGGCATGGAGCAGTTCGTGCGCGATGCGCGCATCGCAATGATCTACGAGGGCGCGAACGGCATCCAGGCGCTCGACCTCGTTGGCCGCAAGCTCGGACGCGACGGCGGCCGCGCGGTCTCGGCCTTCTTCAAGGAGGTCACCGAGTTCGTGAAGCAGCATTCGGCCGACGACGCGATGAAGCCCTATGTGGTCCCGCTCGGCGAGGCGCTCGGGCTGCTGCAGCAGGCGACCATGTGGCTTGCGCAGAACGGACTGAAGAAGCCCGACAACGCGGGCGCCGGCTCGACCGACTACATGCATCTCTTCGGACTGGTGGCGCTCGCCTACATGTGGGCGCAGATGGCGAAGGCCGCGCAGGAGAAGCTAAAAGATGGCGCGAACGGCTCGGGAGACCGCATGAAGGCGAAGCTCGTGACGGCCAGGTTCTTCATGCAGCGCGTGCTGCCCGAAAGCGCCGCGCACCTGAAGCGCATCACGACAGGCGCGGACACGGTGATGGAGTTGCCCGCGGAGGCGTTTTGATCTCCTTCCTTTACCACTCCCCGCTTGCGGGGAGAGGTCGACGCGCGAAGCGCGGCGGTCGAGCGAGTTGAGAGATGAGTGGCAATTCAAATCTGACCGGCGGCTGCCAGTGCGGCGCGGTGCGCTACGAGTGGACCACGCGCCCGGCCTATTCGAGCGTGTGCTATTGCCGCATGTGCCAGAAAGCCTCCGGCCAACCATTCATGGGTCTGACCGGGGGGAAGATGGAGCACCTGAAGTGGACGCGCGGCACACCGTCGTTCTTCCGCTCGTCCAGCATGGCGCAGCGCGGCTTCTGCAAGGATTGCGGCACGCCGCTGACCTATGGGTTCGACGGCAACGGCCGCATCAGCGTGACCATCAACTCGCTCGACGATCCGGAAGCGATGCCGCCTGAGAAGCAATATGGCACCGAGGGCGAAGTCTCGTGGCTGAAGGGCATCCATGAGCTACCGGCGCAGCGCACCGACGAGTGGATGAAGAAAGACAAGGCCGACAAAATGGTCAACAATCAGCGCAGCGCATAAGAGGAGAGGGGAGCGACACGCCGATGGAATCCCTGCAAGTCCCGCGTCCGTCCTGGATGACCGAGGATCTCGTGCTGCTCGAGGAGCAGGCGCGGCGTTTCCTGGCGAGCGAGCTCGTGCCGCATGTCGAGAAGTGGACGGAAGCCGGCATCATGGAGCGCTCGGCTTGGGACAAGCTGGGGCAGGCGGGACTCCTCTGCGCCTCGATGCCGGAGGAATACGGCGGCGCGGGCGGCTCGTTCGCGCATGAGACAGTCATCAACCGCGCGATCGCGCACGCCGGCCTCGACGCGATCGGCGCACCGCTGCACTCCGGAATCGTCGCGCCCTACATCCTGAACTACGGCACCGAAGAGCAGAAGAAGAAGTGGCTGCCGAAGCTCGCGACCGGCGAACTGATCGGCGCGATCGCGATGAGCGAGCCCGGCACCGGCTCCGACCTGCAGGGCGTGAAGACGCGTGCGCAAAAGTCGGGCAACGGCTATGTGCTCAACGGCTCGAAGACCTTCATCACCAACGGCCAGCACGCCAACCTGATCATCGTGGTGGCGAAAACCGATCCGGCCGCGGGCGCCAAGGGCACCTCGCTGATGATGGTCGAGACCGACGATGCGCAGGGCTTCCGGCGCGGCCGCAAGCTCAACAAGCTCGGGCTCGACTGGGCCGACACATCGGAATTGTTCTTCGAGGACGTGAAGCTGCCGGCCGAAGGCCTGCTCGGACCCGAGGAGGGGCAGGGCTTCTACCAGCTGATGAAGGACCTGCCGCAGGAGCGGCTGATCGTCTGCACCGCCGCGATCGGCATGATCGAGCGTGCGCTGCGCCTCACCATCGACTACGTCAAGGAGCGCAAGGCCTTCGGCAAGGCGATCATCGACTTCCAGAACACGCAGTTCGAGCTCGCCGAGTGCAAGAGCGAGGCGACCATCGGGCGCGTTTTCCACGATCATTGCGTGGAGCGGCACCTTCGTAAGGAGCTCGATACCGTCACGGCCTCGATGGCGAAATACTGGCTGACCGACCTGCAGAACAAAATCGTCGACCGCTGCCTGCAATTGTTCGGCGGCTATGGCTATATGGACGAATACCCGATCTCGCGCATGTACCGCGACGCGCGGGTGCAGCGCATCTACGCCGGCACCAACGAGATCATGAAGCTGCTGATCGCAAGGAGTTTGTAGTTCACCTGTCGTCTCGGCCAAGCCCGCAGGGCGCGAGCCGGGACCTATAACCACCGACCGTGTTTATGGATCCCGGTTTCCGCTCGCCCGGGATGACGAAGAGATGGAGAGATACAATGACCGATGCATTCGTATACGACGCCGTTCGCACCCCGCGCGGCAAGGGCAAGGCCGACGGCTCGCTGCACGAGGTGACCGCGCTCTCGCTTGCGACCCAAGCACTCGGCGCGATCAAGGAGCGCAACCTGTCCGATCCGGCGATCGTCGATGACGTGGTGCTCGGCTGCGTCGATCCGGTCGGCGAGGCGGGCGGCGACATCGCGCGCGCCGCCGCGCTCACGGCCGGCTACGGCAACTCGGTCGCGGGCGTGCAGATCAACCGCTTCTGCGCCTCCGGCCTCGATGCGATCAACTTCGCTTCCGCGCAGGTGATGTCCGGCCAGCACGACATGACGATCGGCGGCGGCGTTGAATCGATGAGCCGCGTCGGCATGGGCGCCTCGGGCGGCGCCTGGCCGATGGACCCGGCCATCGCGGTGCCGACCTACTTCCTGCCGCAGGGCATTTCGGCCGACGTGATCGCGACCAAATACGGCTTTTCGCGCGACGATGTGGATGCCTATGCGGTCGAGAGCCAGAAGCGCTCCAAGGCCTCATGGGACGCCGGCAACTTCAAGAAATCGGTCGTGCCGGTGAAGGACATCAACGGCATCACGATCCTCGGGCATGACGAGCACATGCGGCCGACCACGACCATGCAGTCGCTCGGGCAGTTGCAGCCTTCGTTCGTGCAGATGGGCGAGATGTACGGCTTCGACGCAGTCGCCGTGCAGGCCTATCCCGAGATGGAAACGGTGACGCACGTGCATCACGCCGGCAATTCGTCCGGCATCGTCGATGGCGCGGCGGCCGTGCTGATCGGCAACAAGGACGCGGGCGCGAAGATCGGCAAGAAGCCGCGCGCGCGCATTCGCGCGTTCGCCAATATCGGCTCCGAGCCCGCGATCATGCTCACCGGCCCGATCGACGTGACGCAGAAGGTACTGAAGAAGGCCGGCATGACGATAGAGGACATCGACTTGTTCGAGCTGAACGAGGCCTTTGCCTCGGTGGTCCTGCGTTACATGCAGGCGCTGAACATCCCGCACGACAAGATCAACGTCGCGGGCGGCGCGATCGCGATGGGCCATCCGCTCGGCGCGACCGGCGCGATGATCTTCGGCACGGTGCTCGACGAGCTGGAGCGGCGCAATCTCAATACCGCGCTGGTGACGCTGTGCATCGGCGCCGGCATGGGAACGGCGACGATTATCGAGAGGGTGTAGCCCTCACCGTCGTCATGCCCCGCGAAAGCGGGGCACCCAGTAAACACATAACGTGCGATTGGCACGAGCGAGCATAGCAACACCGTCAACGATTACTGGGGTGCCCGCTTTCGCGGGCAATGGCGAACCGAGAGAGCTGGACCACAATGCCCAAGATCGACATTTCCAAACTCGAAACCCGCATCGGCTCGCCGAACTATCCGCCGGCCTTCAAGCCGGCGTGCGCGGGCCGCCACAAGACCGCGCTCGGTAATGCGGTCGGCCTCTCCCAGTTCGGTGTGAACCTGACCAAGCTCGAGCCCGGGGCGGCGACATCGATCAAGCACTGGCACGAGCAAGAAGACGAGTTCGTCTACATCCTGCAAGGCGAGTGCGTGCTGGTCGAGGACGAGGGCGAAGTCATCCTCAAGGCGGGCGATTGCGCGGGCTGGAAGGCGAATGTGCCGAACGGCCACTGCATCGTGAATCGCTCCAGCGCGGACGTGCTGCTGCTCGAAGTCGGCACCAAGTCGCCGAGCGAACGCGCGCACTATCCGGGCTCCGACCTGAAAATCGAACGCGACGGCAAGACCGTTCGCGTCTTTCACAAAGACGGCACGCCCTACTAGGCGGCCATTCTGTTCCAAGGAGAAATACGAATGTCCAATTTCAAGCTCGACGTCGATGCCGACGGCATTGCGCTGATCACCTGGGATATGCCCGGCAAGTCGATGAACGTGATCGACGCCTCGGTCATGCAGGAGCTCGACACGCTGGTCGACAAGATTGCCGCCGATGCCGCCATCAAGGGCGCGGTGGTGACCTCCGGCAAGGACACGTTCGGCGGCGGTGCCGACCTCACGATGCTGGAGAAGCAGCGCGACGACTACATGGCGACGCTCAAGTCCAAGGGCGAGGAAGCCGCGAACAAGATGGTGTTCGACTTCTCGCGCCGCCTCTCGCTGACCTATCGCAAGCTCGAGACCTCAGGGAAGCCGTGGGTCGCGGCGCTCAACGGCACCGCGATGGGCGGCTGCTTCGAGCTGGCGCTCGCCTGCCATCACCGCATCGCATCCGACAATCCGAAGACGCGCCTCGGCCTGCCCGAGATCAAGGTCGGGCTCTTCCCTGGCGCGGGTGGCACGCAGCGCATCGCGCGCATGATGGCGACCGCGGACGCGCTGCAGTTCCTGCTCAAGGGCGACCAGATCCGGCTCGACCGCGCCAAGACGATGAAGCTCGTCGACAACGTCGTGCCGGCCGCCGATCTCGTCACCGCCGCGAAAACCTGGATCAAGGCCTCGCCGAAGTCGAAGCAGCCGTGGGATGTCGACGGCTTCAAGCTGCCCGGCGGCCCGATCTGGTCGAAGATGGGCATGATGACATGGCCGGCGGCGAATGCGCTCTATCGCAAGGAGACGTCGGACAACTATCCGGCGGCGCGCGCCATCCTGTCGAGCGTGTTCGAGGGCCTGCAGGTGTCGTTCGACACCGCGCTACGCATCGAGTCGCGCTATTTCGCCAAGATCGTGCGCTCGCCCGAGGCGGCGGCGATGATCCGCTCGCTGTTCGTCTCGATGCAGGAGCTGAACAAGGGCGCGCGCCGCCCGGACAATCAGCCGCCGACCAGCCTGAAGAAGGTTGGCGTGATCGGCGCCGGTCTGATGGGCGCGGGCATCGCCTACGTCACCGCGCAGGCCGGCATCGACGTGGTGCTGATCGACCGCGACCAGGAGGCGGCCGACAAGGGCAAGGCCTATTCGGCGAACATTCTTGCCGGGCAGATCAAGCGCGGCCGCGCCAAGCAGGCCGACGCCGATGCGCTGCTCGCGCGCATCACGCCGACGCCCGACTACGAGCAGCTCAAGGACACCGACCTGGTCATCGAGGCCGTGTTCGAGGATCGCAAGGTGAAGGCCGAGGCGACCGCCAAAGCTCAAGCCGTCATCGGCGACAAGGTGGTGTTCGGCTCCAACACCTCGACCCTGCCGATTTCGTCGCTCGCCGACACTTCGAAGGATCCGAAGAACTTCATCGGCATCCACTTCTTCTCGCCGGTCGACAAGATGATGCTCGTGGAAATCATCATGGGCGAGAAGACGCAGGACCCCGCGCTGGCAGTCGCGCTCGACTACGTGCGCGCCATCCGCAAGACGCCGATCGTGGTGAACGACTCGAGAGGCTTCTACACCTCGCGCGTGGTCGGCACCTACATCCGCGAAGGCCACCTGATGCTCACCGAAGGCGTTCCCGCCGCGATGGTGGAGAACCTCGGCAAGCAGGCCGGCATGCCGGTCGGTCCGCTCTCGCTCAACGACGAGGTGGCGGTCGATCTCGCCTGGAAGATCCTCAAAGCCACCGAAGCCGACCTCGGCGCAAAGGCGATCGACACGCGGCAGAAGGCGCTGCTCGAAGAGATGGTCGAGAAGCGCGGCCGCTTCGGGCGCAAGAACGCCAAGGGCTTCTACGATTATCCGCAGAGCGGGCCGAAGCGGCTGTGGCCGGGCCTCGCCGAACTGCAGAAGCAGAAGCTCGATCCCGACACGATCGACAAGGACGAGCTGAAGGCGCGCCTGCTCGCGATCCAGGCGCTCGAAACCGCGCGCTGCTTCGAGGAAGGCGTGCTCACCGACGTGCGCGAGGCCGACGTCGGCTCGATCCTCGGCTTCGGCTACGCGCCGTATTCGGGCGGCACGCTCAGCTACATCGACATGATGGGCACGAAGAAATTCGTCGCGCTGTGCGAGCGCCTGACGCAAAAATACGGCGAGCGCTTCAGGCCGAACAAGCTGCTCGTCGAGATGGCGCAAAAGGGCGAGAGCTTCTACGGACGGTTTGCGCCCAAGCGGCAGAAGGCCGCAGCTTAGCCCCAACCCTCATGGTGAGGAGCCGCCCAACGGGTCCGCGCGAAGCGCGGCCCGATGACAGGCTCCGGCGGCGTCTCGAACCATGGCCAGGAGCACCGGGCCATCCTTCGAGACGCGATGCTGGCGCTCCTCAGGATGAGGCCGGAGTGCTATGCGCGCTCCGCACTTGTTGTGCCCGCGCTGCTCGCAATATCCTCCGTCCCCAGCAGCCAGAAACCTGAGGGACGGGAATGAACATCCGCACGGCCGACTACGTCATCATCGGTGCGGGCTCGGCCGGCGCGGCGCTCGCCAACCGCCTGACCGAGAACGGCCGCCATCAGGTGCTCCTCCTCGAAGCCGGCGGCGAGACGCATCCTCTGTCGCGCGTGCCGATCTCGTACGCCCGCTTCATCAATCGGCCGGGCGTCAACTGGCTCTATGCGTCCGAGCCCGAGCCCGCCACCGGCGGGCGCAACATTCCGGTGCCGCGCGGAAAAATGCTCGGCGGATCGAGCGCGATCAACGGCATGGTGTGGGTGCGCGGCCAGCGTCAGGACTATGACCACTGGGCGCAGCTCGGCAATCGCGGCTGGAGCTGGCAGGACGTGCTGCCGATCTTCAAGGGGATCGAGAGCTACAAGGGCGGCGCGGACGAGGTGCGCGGCCGTAGCGGTCCGGTGAAGATCAACGACATCGACGAAAGCGGGCCGCTCTACGACAGCCTGTTCGCCGCGGCCGAGAGCATCGGGATTCCGCGCAATCCCGATTACAACGGCGGCGAGCAGGAAGGCATCGCGATGACGCAGGGCTCCATCGATCGGGGCCGGCGCATGAGCACGGCGCGCGTCTATCTCGAGCCGGCGCGCGCGCGGCGCAATCTGCGGGTCGAGACCGGCGCGAGCGCACAATGTCTCATGTTCGAGGGCAAGCGCTGCACCGGCGTGCGCTACACCATGCAGGGGCAGCAGTTCGAAGCACGGGCGTCACGCGAAGTCATCGTGTCGGCCGGCTCGATCGCATCACCGCAGCTGCTTGAACTTTCCGGCATCGGCCAGGCCGACCGCCTACGGCAGCTCGGCATCACGATGGTGCATGAGCTTCGCGGCGTCGGCGAGAACTTGCGCGACCACTGGGCGCCGCGCATGAAGTGGCGCGTCGGGCGTCACGGCGTGACCTTCAACGAGCGCGCGCGCGGCTTGCGCGGGCTGTGGCAGGGCCTGCTCTATGTCGGCGCGGGCAAGGGCTTTCTCAGCCACCCGGCATCGCCGATGCGCGCCTTCATCAAGACGCGCGAGGGCCTCGACTCGCCCGACGCCCTGCTCGCGCTGCAGCCGATGTTCGTGACGCCTGACGTGAAGCTCGCGAAGGAAACCGGCATCACCATCATCGTGCAGCAGATGCGGCCGGAGAGCAAAGGCTCGATTCACATCAAGACCGCGGACGCGAGCCAGCCGCCCGCGATCCGCTTCAACTTCCTCGCCGAGAGCATCGATCGCGAATGCCTGCTCGCGACCATGCGCATCACGCGCCGCCTGATGGGGGCGCCGGCGCTGGCCTGGCTCGATCCGGAAGAAATCGCGCCTGGACCCAAGGCGCAGTCGGATGCCGAACTGCTCGACTT
Organism: Xanthobacteraceae bacterium; assembly: GCA_049698215.1. GTDB lineage: Bacteria > Pseudomonadota > Alphaproteobacteria > Rhizobiales > Xanthobacteraceae > PALSA-894. Next base: position 12,490 of record JBAVXH010000250.1, read on the forward strand.
CGTCACACGCAACGCCGAGACGACCTATCACCCGGTCGGCACAGCCAAGATGGGCTCGGATCCTTTGGCCGTGGTCGACGACCAGTTGCGCGTGCACGGCATCACGAATCTGCGCGTCGCCGACGCCTCGATCATGCCGACGCTCACCTCGGGAAATACGAACGCGCCGAGCATCATGATCGGCGAGAAGTGCGCGCGCATGGTGCTGGAGGCGGCGGCGCTGCAAGCCGCGGCGTGAATGCTCGGCGTCTCATGAAGCAGAAAAACCCGGCCGTTTGGGCCGGGCTTCTGCAATCACAACGCGGCTCAGTGCATCAGCACTTGTAGCCCTTCTTCTTGTCCGAACTCGTGTAGGTACATGCCTTCTTCTGCGCAGACGCCTCGCTGACGGCCGCAATCTGAGCGATCAGACTGGCGGCGAAAGTGAGCGCGAAAGCCAAGGCGAATTTGCGGATCATCGACAGCCCCTCAATGTTGACTGCTTCGAATCGAAGCGCCGCTATGGTCTGCCTCAAGCCAGCCTCGATTGACACCCCTTGCGGAACTATTTCGCGCGCCACAACTTGCCTTTCATGAGCCGTGCATTCACCAAAGAGCCGGACGAAGGCGAGGCCGTAGAGGACCTTCCCGATCGTCCGCTTTCCGAGCATCCCAATCTGGTGACGGCCGAGGGCCTTGCGCAGATCGAGGACGCGATGGCCCGCGCCCAGGAGGAATTGACACTCGCGCAGGCGGCAAATGACCGCGGCGCGCTCGCGCATGCGGGGCGGGATCTGCGCTACTGGACCGCGCGGCGCTCGACCGCACAGCTGATGCCCGCTCCGGAAGGGACCGCGAAGGTGCAGTTCGGCTCGACGGTGACGATCGAGCGCGACGACGGCCGCCGCCAGACCTGGCGTATCGTCGGCGAGGACGAGGCCGAGCCCACACAGGGTACGCTCTCCTACGCGTCGCCGGTCGCCCGCGCGTTGATGAACAAGTCCGTCGGCGACGTCGTGCAGGCCGGCGCGGGCGAGGCGGAGATTGTGGAGATCAGCTAACCGCCGGCCGCGTGGCGAGCGCTCGTGGTTAGAGCTCTCTCATTCGTCATGCCCCGCGAAAGCGGGGCACCCAGTACACATCGAACGAGATGATTGCACGAGCCTTCGTAGGCCGCGCGTGCCGTATGTACTGGGTCGCCCGCTTTCGCGGGCGATGACGATGGCGAGAATCCGCGCAGCGCGGACTCGTTGGCTCGCAATGACGGATGGCTTGCGTGCTCTAGCGATCCAGTCCGGCCTTGAGCAGCCCTTCGCGAAACCGCGCACGATCAGCGGGGTCGGCGTAGATCGTATTGCTCTCCACGTGACCGAGCGACAAGTCGGGCTGCAGCTTCAGCGTCTGCGCCAGCGCGGCCTTCGCCTCATCGGTCTTGCCGAGCAGGCCCAGCGAGACAGTCAAAAGCCGCCAGGCGCCGGCGTGCTTCGGATGCAGCGTGATCGTCGAGCGGCACACATGGATGGCCTCCTCGTAGCGCGTGAGCGCAAAGAGAGCCATGTAGCGAACGGTCGGCGCATAGATCGCGAGGAACGGGTCGCGCGGGCTTAGCCGATGCGCCTGCTCCAGCGCCTCGAGCCCGCGCTCCGGGTGTCCGCCCGCCGCCAGCCCGTAGCCGAGCCCGGCATGGCCCAGGGCGAAGTTCGGATTGAGCTCGATCGCCTTTGAGAGGTGCATCAGCGCGGGTTTTGGCTGCCGCCGCCGCGCATGCGCGAGGCCCAACACCAGGTGTCCCCACGGATCCTGATCGTCGAGCTCGACGGCGCGCGTGCCGGCATCGAGCGCGCGTTCGGTGAATTCGTGAATCGGCTTGCCGGTGTCGAGATTGAACATCGTGACATAGGTCCAGCCGAGCAGCGCATAGGCGTGGGCGTATTCTGGATCGAGCGTAATCGCCTCCAGGAGCAGGTCCTGCGCGCGGCCGTGGTCCTCGGTCGTCATGCGCCACATGTACGGCAGCGCCTGCATCACGAGATCCCATGCCTCGATGCTCTGCGGAGTCTTGCGTTTTACCCGCGCGGCCTCGGCGAGCAGGATCTGCGGGCTGACTGACCCGACCACGCGCGTCGTGATTTCGTCCTGCAGCTCGAAAATGTCGGCGAGCTCGCGGTCGTATCGCTCGGCCCAGAGGTGATTGCCGAGCGTCGCGTCGATGAGCTGACCCGTCACACGCACGCGGCTCGCTGATTTGCGCACGCTTCCTTCCAGAATGTAGCGCACGCCAAGTTGTTCGGCGATCTGACGCACATCGCCCGCCTCCCCTTTGTAGGTGAAGGAGGAGTTGCGCGCGATCACGAAGAACCACTGCTGCTGCGAAAGGCCGGTGATGATGTCCTCGGTCAGGCCGTCCGCGAAATACTCCTGCTCCGGGTCGCCGCTCATGTTCTGGAACGGCAGCACCGCGATCGACGGCTTGTTTGGAAGCGGCAGCGGTTCAGCCGGCGCAACTGCGGGAGCAAGGGTCGGGGTGTCCTGGCTGAGAATTTGCCTTGGCGCCGAGTCTTTCACCTCGCCGTCGGGGGCTGCGGCGACGTCGTCGGCCTGCACCTCTCCGACGAAGCGAAGCCCGCGCTTGTGCACGGTGCGGATGAAGGTCTGCGTGGCGCCATCGTCGCCGATGGCGCGGCGCGCCGCGCTGATTCGCGAGGTCAGCGCTGCATCCGACACGATGCGCCCCTGCCAGACCGCGTCGAGCAGCTCATCCTTGCTGACGATCCGGCCCTGGTTCTGCACCAGGTAGGCGAGCACGTCGAACACCTGCGGTTCGATGGGCACGATGGTACCGGCGCGCCGCAATTCCTGCTGCGCGAGATCGACTTCATAGGCGTCGAAGCGGAGGATCAAGTCTCGCTCCCGAACACGGATGCCGGCCGAACTGCGCCCTGAAGGCGGGCGAAGTCCGATCGAAGATGGCCGCTGCAGATCAAGAGATACCATGATTTTCAAAATCTCCAGAGAATCTCCAGAAGAATAACGACGCTCTCAAGCTGGCCTTCAAGCGAACGGCGCCACGCTTCTCTAGATAGTCCACCAACGAACGACGCGTTGGTCGAAGCGAATGTGTGCCCGGCTGACGAGACATTTCGATCGTGCCCACTTGATTGAGAAACGAAAGGTTACGGCAATGACTGCTTTCACGAAGGACTTAGTCGTGTGGACGTGGAAATCCCACCGGCCTCACGCAATCGTCATGGCGGCTGTGATCGCCGTTGCACTGGTGCCCGCAACCGCTGTCCTGGGACCCGCACCGTCCGGCGCACTGCGCTCCGGACTGGAAGAATTTGTCACGGTCCCGGCGCCTGCGACGAATGGTCCCGAGATGCCGCAGTCGCTCGGCTACCTCGAATACGACTGGTCGTCGGTCGAGGGCGGCGTGCCCGGGTTTGGCCTGCTGTCCGACAATTCGAACTAGCGCGCTTCCCCCCAAGAACAACAAAAGGAGCTACCCATGACTTTCGTTGACCTGCTGCTGTCCGCGTCCGCACCCACCCACTCCGGCCTGCTGCGGCGATATCGCGAGTCGCTCGCTCGCGCCGTTCGCCATGCCACGGAAGAATGGATCGTGAAGCGCGCCGTCGCCGAGCTTCAAGGACTCGATGACCACATGCTGCGGGACATCGGCCTCACGCGAAGCGAGATCGAATCCTGCGTCCGGTTGGGGCGGCGAAATCCCTATCGCGACTAGCCGCCGCACGCCGACTTTGCCGGCCGGACAGCTGATGCGCTGATCTGCCGGCAACACCTCCGACATCGAACGACCCGAAGGCGTGAGCTTCCCCGCTCGCGTCGACGGCAGACGCTGCCTGCAACCAACCGGCGGTGACACCCGCCACAACAAACCCCGCCAACGCTCCCCCCGCCGCGGCGCAACTTCTGGAGATACGACAATGGCCGTTACAGGTACCTTCATCGTTAAGACCGGCACACTCTCAGTATTCGGCGACAATCTCGACAACACCATTACCGAGAGCCGCGATGCGGCCGGCAAAATCCTCATCAACGGCGGCGCGGTCGCCATCACGGGCGGCACACCGACCGTCGCCAACACCGCCTTAACCCAAATCTTCGGCCAAGGCGGCAACGACACCATCACGCTCAACGAGGCGAACGGCGCGCTCCCTGCGGCGCAGATTTTTGGCGGCGCCGGCAACGACGTGATCACCGGCGGTTCGGGTAACGACCTGCTGTTCGGCCAGGCCGGCAACGACACGCTGCTCGGCAAGGGCGGCAGCGATTTCCTGTTCGGCGGTGCCGGTAATGACACGCTCACCGGCGGCGACGCCGACGACCAGATGTTCGGCGAAGCCGGCGACGATCGCATGATCTGGAATCCCGGCGACGACAGCGACCTGATGGAAGGCGGCGCCGGCAACGATACCGCCGAGGTCAACGGCGGCAATGGAGACGAGCAGTTCACGCTCACCGCGAACGGCACGCGCGTGCGGTTCGACCGCATCAATCCGGCGCCGTTCAACCTCGACATCGGCACGACCGAAAATCTTGTCGTCAACATGAACGGCGGCAACGATACGTTCAGCGCCACCGGCAATCTCGCCGCGCTGATCAAGGTCACGGTCGACGGCGGCACCGGCAACGACACCATCCTCGGCAGCAACGGCAACGACACGCTGCTGGGCGGTGACGGCGACGACTTCATCGACGGCCAGCAGGGCAATGACACCATCCGCCTCGGCGCCGGCAACGACACGATGCAGTGGGATCCGGGCGACGGCTCCGACACGGTCGAGGGCGGGGACGGCACCGACAGGATGCTGTTCAACGGCAGCGCCGCAAACGAGATCTTCACGGCGTCGGCAAACGGCGGCCGCGTGTCGTTCACGCGCAACGTCGGCAATATCGTCATGGATCTGAACGGCATCGAGAAGATCGATCTCAATGCGCTCGGCGGCGCCGACACGGTCACCCTGAACGATCTCAGCGGTACCGGCGTGACCGAGGTGAACGTCAATCTCGCGGGCGCGATCGGCGGCACCGCGGGCGATGCGGCGGCCGACACCGTGACCGTCAATGGGACGGGCGGGATCGACATCATCAACGTGTTCGGCGCAGGCACGTCGGTGTCGGTGCTCGGCTTGCCGGCCGCGGTCAAAATCACGAATGCGGAAGGCGCGAACGACTCGCTCGTGATCAAGGGTGGCGCCGGCGACGACGGCATCACCGCGGCGACGCTGCCGGCTGGCATCATCAAGCTGACGCTCGACGGCGGTGCCGGCGATGACACCATCCAGGGCAGCCAGGGCGCCGACACGATCCTCGGCGGTGACGGCGACGACTTCGTGATCGGCGGACGCGGCGACGATGTCGCCATGCTGGGCGCCGGCGACGACGCGTTCCAGTGGAACCCGGGCGACGGCAGCGACACGATCGACGGCCAGGACGGCACCGACCTGATGCTGTTCTTCGGTGCCAACATCAACGAGAACATCAACATCGTGGCGAACGGCGGGCACGCGCTCTTCACCCGCGACGTCGCCAACATCACGATGGATCTCGACAATGTCGAGCACATCGAATTTCGTGCCCTCGGCGGCGCCGACAACATCACGGTCGGCGATCTCAGCGGCACGGACGTCACCCGGGTCGATATCGACCTGCGCGGCCCGAACGGCGGCGGCGATGGCGCGGCCGACACTGTCACCGTCAACGGCACGCAGGGCGCTGACGTCATCAGCGTCGCGGGCGACGCCGGCGGCATCTTGGTGTCCGGCCTTCATGCCGACGTCAACATCTTCTCTCAGGAGCAGGCCAACGACCGGCTGGTCGTGAACGGACAAGGCGGCGACGACGTGATCAACGCCGCGAGCCTGGAGGCGGACGGCATCCAGCTGACGATGAACGGCGGCCTTGGCAACGACTTGCTCATCGGCAGCGAGGGCGGCGACCTCATCAACGGTGGCGACGGAAACGACACCGCCCTGATGGGTGCCGGTGACGACACCTTCGTCTGGAACCCGGGTGACGACAACGACATCGTCGAGGGTCAAGCCGGGTTCGACAAGATGGCCTTCAACGGCGCCAACATCGCGGAGCAGATCACGATCTCGGCCAACGGCGAGCGTGCGATTTTCACGCGCGATGTCGCCGCGGTCACGATGGACCTGAACGGCGTGGAGTCGATCAACTTCAAGGCCCTTGGCGGTGCCGACAAGATCATCGTCAACGACATGTCCGGCACCGACGTCACCGAGGTTAACATCGATCTCGCCGGATCCAACGGGCTCGGCGACGGCGCGGCCGATACCATCATCATCAACGCTACGAGCGGCGACGATGTGGTGGTTGTCGTGGGCGACAACGGCAGCGTCTCGGTGCTGGGTCTCGCGACACAGGTCAACATCACGGGCTTCGAGGCAGCCAATGACCGCATCGTCATCAACACTCTTGCGGGCGATGACGTGGTCGAAGCATCCGGGCTCGGTGCGGGCTCGATCCAGCTCACCGCCAACGGCGGCGATGGTGACGATGTGCTGATCGGCAGCGTCAACAACGACGTCCTCACCGGCGGCGCGGGCGACGACGTGCTGATCGGCGGCGGCGGGCAGGACGTTCTCGACGGCGGTCCGGGCGACAACGTCGTGATCGGCAGCTTTGCTCCGCTGCAGAGCCTCGATCCTATCGGGCGCGGCATCGGTCCGATCGATCACGTCCTGATCTAGCAACAAGGGTCGCCCGGGTACGCCCGGGCGGCCACCCTTTCAGCACCAATTCATTGCCACTTTCGTTCGCCGGGGAGGCTCTCATGAAGAAGCGGGTCACACCTGCCAGAAAATCCGAGTTGCGCGCTGCACTTAAGTCAGCCAGGGCGGCTTTCATCGGCGTCGGCGTGTTCAGCGGCCTGGTCAACATCCTGATGTTGACCGGCGCGCTGTTCATGCTGGAGGTCTACGATCGCGTGCTGCCGAGCCGCAGTGTGCCGACGCTGGTCGCGCTATGTGTGCTGGCGGCCGTTCTGTTCACCTTCCAGGCGCTCCTCGACACCGTGCGCGGGCGCCTGCTCGTCCGCATCGGCGGACACGTCGATGCCGCACTTGGGCCGCGCGTCTACGACGCGACCATCAGGCTGGCGAAATCCGGCCATGACGCCCAGCAGCCGGTGCGCGATCTCGACGCGATCCGCTCGTTCGTGTCCGGCGCCGGTCCGACCGCGCTGTTCGATCTCCCGTGGGTGCCGCTCTATCTGGCGATCTGCTTTGCGTTCCATGTCTGGATCGGCATGACGGCGCTCACCGGCGCGGCCGTGCTGGTGGTCCTGACCGGGTTGAGCGAAGTCCTGTCGCGCGCGCCGGTCCGCGAAGCGGCCGCGCAATCCGCAGCGCGCAGCCGGCTGGTCGAGTCGAGCCGCCGCAATGCCGAAGCGATCATCGCCATGGGCATGGTCGAGCGGTTTCTGGCGCGC
>JBAVXH010000251.1:0-21004 GCA_049698215.1 Xanthobacteraceae bacterium
CACCTGAAAGCCGGCAGGCGCGGCGCGCGATCGAGTCGCTCGACTCACTCTCGGTCGATATCGCCCGCATGATCGATCACGATGCGGCGGCCGAGCTGTGGGAGCGCTACAAGCGCGGCGAACGCAACGTGTTCACGCGCCGGCTCTACACGATGCAGGGCCAGAAGACGTTTGACGAGATCCGCAACCGCTACCGGAGCGACCGCGAGTTCAAGGCCACGGTCGACCGCTATATCGCGGAGTTCGAGCGGCTGCTGAACGAGGTCTCGGAGGACGAGCGCGGGCAGGCGACGGCGCGCGCCTACCTCACCTCGGACACCGGCAAGGTCTACACCATGCTGGCGCACGCGGCCGGCCGCTTTGAGTAGGCCGCGGGACGGAGTTGACGGAAAGGGGCGCCACGGCGCCCTTTTCTTTTGCGCGCGAGTCAGGCATCGCGGCGATGCATGGGCCTTTCCCTCACCATCCGCACGGAGCGCTGGCCGATCGCGGGCAGCTTCACGATCTCGCGCGGCGCAAAGACCGAAGCCGAGGTCGTCGTCGCGGAAGTGAGCGACGGCACGCATCGAGGCCGCGGCGAATGCGTGCCCTATGCGCGCTATGGCGAGACGGTCGCGGGTGTTGCGGCCGCGCTCGAGGCGATGCGTGTTCCGCTGGCGGACGGCTTGAGCCGGCAGGCGCTGCAGAACGCGATGACTGCGGGCGCCGCGCGCAACGCGCTCGACTGTGCCTTGTGGGATCTCGAGGCGAAGGTGGCTGGCCAGCCGGTCCATGTGCTTGCGGGCGCGCCTGAGCCGCGCGCGCTCGTCACCGCCTACACCATCTCGCTCGGCACGCCGGAGGCGATGAGCGCGGCGGCGCGGAAAGCGGCCACGCGCAAGCTCCTGAAGGTGAAGCTCGGCGGGGAGGGCGATCCGGAGCGCATTCGCGCCGTGCGCGCGGCGGCGCCGAGCTCCGAGCTGATCGTTGACGCCAATGAAGCGTGGACTGCGGACAACCTCGCGGCAAATCTGGCCGCGTGCGCTGGCGCCGGCGTGACCCTTGTGGAGCAACCGCTGCCCGCCGCGCATGATGCCGCGCTTGCCTCCATCGCGCGGCCGATCCCGGTGTGCGCGGACGAGAGCGTGCACGATCGCCCCTCGCTTGGCTCGCTGGTCGGCAAGTACGACGCCGTGAACATCAAGCTCGACAAGACCGGCGGCTTGACCGAGGCGCTGGCGATGGCGGCGGAAGCCGAGCGGCTCGGCTTCGCAATCATGGTCGGCTGCATGGTCGCGACCTCGCTCTCGATGGCGCCTGCCGTGCTCCTCGCGCAACGCGCCCGCGTGGTCGATCTCGACGGAGCGCTGTTGCTGGCGCGCGATCGCGAGCACGGGCTGCGCTATGAGGGCAGCCTGGTCTATCCGGCGGCGTCAGTCCTTTGGGGGTAGGGACCGCGTGAAGCGTGCAGCCAGAAGCACAAACCCGCCGCCCGCGGCGGCTAGCGCTGCCATCGCAACATACGCCGCAGCGCCGCTCGCCCCATAGAGCACGCCGGCGAGCGCTGAGGCTGCCGCCATCGCGAGGCTGCTCGCGGTCGAGACGTCGCCCTGCGCGGCGGCGCGATTTCCCTCCGGCGCATTGTGCAACAGAAACATCATCATGCCGAGATGCGTCGCGCCGAAGGAGAGCGCGTGCAGCAGCTGCAGCGGAAACAGCAGGAGGGCCGGCGGATCGAAGGTCATCGCGCTCCAGCGCAGGATGCCTCCGGCGGCGCCGATCAGGATGAGGGTCACCGGCCCGATGCTGCGCGGCAGCCGTCCGGCAAAAGCGAACAGCACGATCTCGGCCACGACGCCGAGCGCCCACAGCACGCCGATCGTCATCCCGTCGAAACCCTTCGCGGTCCAGTCGAGCGTCGAGAAGGCGTAGTAGACCGCATGGCTGGCCTGGATCAGGCTCGCGGCGGCTGCGATGGCAAGGAAGACGGGCTGGCGCAGATGGCTGTGCGAACCCGCGTGGCGCGGGGCACTGTCAGCGGGCATCGGCGGCAGCAGCATTGCGGCGAGCGCCAGCGCACAGTTTCCTGCGCAGATCACCCAGATCAGGTTTCCGGGCGCAAGGACATTGAGCAGCACGCCGCCGGTCAGGTTCGCCGCGATGAACGCGACCGAGCCCCACAGGCGAACCGGCCCGTAGCTCTTCGCCCGCGCCGCCAGCCCTTTGAGGCCGTAGGCATCGGTCAGCGGCAGCACCGGCGCGGAGACGAACGCAACCGTGACCGCGGCGATCAGGATGAACGTGAAACCGGTTGCGTTGCCAAGCAGCGCGATCGCGGCGGCGGTCGCGACCGCCGTGATGACGATTGCGCGGTGCAGCGAGCCATAACGGTCGGCAATGCGGGTTCCGGCCGGAGTGGCGATGACGCGGACCGCCTGCATCGCCGCCAGCACGAAGCCGATTGCCGCCGGATCGAGCCCGCGTGCCGTCAGCCACACCGGAAACAGCGGCAAGTGCCAGCCAATGATGAGGAAAAAGGCCGCGTAGACGAACGAAAGCCGCCACGCGAACGAGTCGTTAACGATTGTGGGATTGCCTTGGGCCATTAAACTGATCGTGACGATTCGTGCAGTATTTGTCGCATCGGTTTTCCCACAATCCGACGGACAATGGCCAACCTTCCCGTACCCGCGCCGATCAGCGAGGCCGACTACGAGGCCATCGAGGCGGCTGTCATGGAGACGGCGCGGGGGCGCTGGTTCCTCGCCGAATACGCGCGGCGCAACCGCAGCGCCGACACCACCATGCTGCTCAAGGCGCTCGATCGCATCGAGGCCGTGATCCGCGGCGAGCAGTCGGTCGAATCGGTCGACCGGATTCGCTTCGACCTCGTAGAGATGTCGAAGGCGATCGCGCGCACCAAGACCGAAATCGCCGCGATGAAGCCGGATGCGGACCATCACGGCAAGTTCGGCGAGGCGACCGAGGAACTCGACTCGGTGGTGCAGGCGACCGAAGCCGCGACCTCCGACATTCTGGAGTGCGCCGAGCGCATCCAGGAGATCGCCTGGACCTTGCGCGAGCAGGGGCTCGACGCGGAAGTCTGCGACCTGCTCGATGCCAAGGCGACCGAGGTCTATACCGCCTGCTCGTTTCAGGATCTGACCGGCCAGCGCACCCGCAAGGTGACCGGCGTGCTGCGTTATCTCGAAGGCCGCATCAATGCGATGATCGAGATCTGGGGGCTCGACGGCGCACTTGCCGCGGAGGCCGCCGAAAAGCGCGCGGTGGATGCTGGCACGGCGCTGCTCAACGGACCGGCACGGCCCGGGCAGGGGCTCGATCAGGCCGACGTTGATCTGGTGATGGGGCCGGCGGCCGTTTCACGTCCCGAGGAAACCGTGCCGCCGATTGAGTTAGTCGAAGAAGCCGTGATCGAGGCGGCGGTTGAGGACATTATGCCGGAAATGCCGGCGGTGCCGGAGCCCGTCGCGATGTCTGACGATGACTTCGAGGAGATCGAGATGGACGCAGAGCCGCCCATCGAGGTCCCGCCGCCCAGGCCGCGTGCCTCAGGGGGCAGTGACCCGCTCGCGCCGTTCATGGCGCTGAGCGCCGAAGAGAAGATCGCGCTGTTTACGTAGGGCCTGTACTCGTAAAGCCCGGCATCCGCTCTTCCGCAAGAAAGCAGACATTTCGTGTGGCGGGCCATACTTCCCCTTAGGGCCAAGGTCGCACGACCAGTGCTGCCGTCGCCGTCGCTCTGAAGGTCGTGCTAAATACTTGTTTTTGGCGCAGATTGGCCGCAGACCGCGTTTCCACGAGCGCACCATGATAGAATATGCGCGCCATGTCCCATTGCGCGATTTGCCTTGGGATCCGGATGCGGCGAAAGAGGCGATCGCCGAAATTGCCGCCGATGCGCTTGCTCATTTCGAGCCTGATCTGTTTTGGCCTGGGCACACGCTCGATGACGGCAGAGGACACAGCGGCATCTATTACGGTGCGGCAGGCGTCATCTGGGGCCTCGAATACTTGCGGCGCATCGGGGCGATCAAAGACGATTTTGATTTCGAACAGCATTTGCCGCAACTCCTGGCCAAGATCCAGGCCGAGATGGCCACGTACGAAGACTATGCGGTCAACGGATCACTTCTGGCCGGCGACATGGGCACTGCGCTGGTCGCGATGCGCCTTGCGCCGTCCGCGGCCATGGCCGAACTCGTCTACACACGCGCAGACGCGAACACGCGGCTGCCCATTCGAGAGCTGATGTGGGGCATGCCGGGCTCGATGCTCGCATGTCTTTTCATGAGCGAGATGACAAATGAAGCGCGCTGGCGGTCGCTGTTTGACATTCAAGCCGCCCGTCTCCTTGCCGACCTGCAGGAAACGGCTGATGGCCCGATCTGGGAACAGGATCTTTATGGGCAGCATGCGAAGTTCCTCGGTCCCGTACACGGATATGCGGGCAACATGCTGCCGCTGTTGCAAGGGTGGGATTGGCTGACGGATGAGCAGCGAGTCCGCGTGATCGATGCGATCCCGCGCACGCTCAGCCGGAATGCCTGGCGGACCGAAATCGGAGCGTCGTGGCGACCAAGAGTTGCCGGCGACAAACCACCGTCGCTTTGCCAGTACTGTCACGGAGCTCCGGGCATGGTGGCGACATTTGCCGACTCACCGTTCAAACAGCCGGAGCTGGAGACGCTTCTCGAGCAGGGCGGGGAATTTACCTGGGCGGCCGGGCCGCTCGCCAAAGGCTCCAATCTTTGCCACGGCACTGGCGGCAATGGTTACGCGTTCCTCAAGCTCTATCAACGAACGCGGCACACCGTGTGGCTCGAACGCGCGCGGGCGTTCGCGATGACGGCGATTGCGCAATGCCGGGAGGCACGCCACGAATACGGACGCGGCCGATACTCGCTCTGGACCGGTGATGTGGGCCTTGCGATCTATCTCTGGGATTGTCTGACAGGCGTGCCGCGCTTTCCAACGGTCGACGTTTTCTGACAAGCACGCCGAGCCCGCCGTGATCGAAGCCCCGCCGCCCCGGCCGCGCGTTTCAACGTCCGCCCGCGATCCGCTCGCGCCGTTCATGGCTTAAGCGCGGAGGAGAAGATCGCGGTGTTTACGTAGGGGTGTGCTTTATCTCCGGCCGCCAAAACGAACCCAGAAAGGCCGTCACGAAGCGCCGAGCGCAGCGACATGCTTGTGAGCCGGCAGACCGGCGACTACCATCGCGCGCACCGAACGCTCCTGGAGACTGCCTGGGCCACACATCGACCAGGCGTCTCATCGCAAGGGGAAATTTGCGAGACGACGGTTCAGTATGCGCCGCACCTTGTTGTGGGTTGTACCTCTCCTCCTGGTCGCCGCGGTTGCGGGCGGCTCCATGGTCCTTGCCTTTCAGAACTATTCTTGGCTGTTTTCGACGAGGGACACCGTCCGGATTGCGACCGGGCCTCTGACGAAATCGGATGAGAAGTTCGCCGATTCGCTTCTGCGCGAAATGGCGAAAGAAAGCCCCCGCATTCAGGTCGCGTTTATTCAAACACCGGATTTCGATACGAGTGCCGAGGCGCTGAAGAATGGCCGGGCCGATGCTGCGCTCGTGCGCAGCGATAACCCGATGGCCGCGGAGGGACGTACACTCGCGATCATGCGGACGATTGCCGTGATGGCAATCCTCAGCGGCCAGTCGAGCGCAAAGAATTGGGCAGACCTCAAGGGGAAGACGATCGGCGTACTGTCGAGCTCGGGTCAGATCGACCCGTTGCAGAAGATTGTGCTCGATTTCTACGACATCGGGACGGAGAGGGTCCGCTTGGTAGCGCCAATGGACGTAGGCGCTCAGATCGCGGGCGGGCACATCGCGGCGCTGCTTGCGATTGGCGCGCCGGGTCCGGGCGCCATATCGGACGCCGCGCGCGCCATCGGGCTCGCGACCGAGAGGGCGCCGAAGGTTCTGGAGCTTGATGGAGCGGATGCCATGGCCGAACGTTATCCGGCCTATGACAAGCTCGACGTGTCGCAAGGCGCGCTGGTCGGATCGCCGCCGGTGCCTTCCGAGGATGCGGCCGCAATTTCCGTCGCGGTGAGGCTCGTGTCGAATCGCACGCTGTCGAACTCTTCGGCAGGAGAGATCACGCGCGCCATCATGGCCACCAAGGCGAGGCTCGCCGCCAGCGACATCGACGTCGTCGGACAGATTGAGGCGCCCGATACCGACGAGACCGTATTTCCGATTCATCCCGGAACGCTGGCGCTTCTCGCTGGCGAAAAGCCAACAACGCTCGATGACGCTCTGACTTATGTGGCCATCGGGTCCTTGGTATTGGGAGCTCTTGGCTCCCTTGGGGCCTGGCTGGCGGGTTTCCTGACCAGGCGCCTGCGCGGCGAAACGCGGGAGCGGATTGCGGCTTTACCTTCTTACGTTTTGGCCATCAAAACCGCTTCGCCCGACGACTTGGATCGAATCGAAAACGAACTGGGTGAGCTATCCGAGTGGTTGATGGAGCACTACGTGCGAGAGGAGATACCGTCAGACCGGTACAGCACCATCCAAGCCAAGATCACGGAAATTCGAGCCGTTCTGGCACGCCGGCGCGTGACCACCGGGAAGGAGCAGGGCGTTCGTCTGGACCCGGAGGTCGTCTAAGGCCTGTTGAGATTCAGGATTCCATCTGAGGCGTGCTCGTGATTCAAGCTTTGGATGGAACGATTCGTGCTGACGGACGCCCAATGGGCGAAGATGGAGCCGCATTGCCTGGGCAAGCCGACGGACCCCGGGCGCAGCGGAAGCGACAACCGCCGTTTCGTCGAAGCGGTGCTCTGGATCGCGCGGACGGGAAGTCCATGGCGTGATCTTCCGGCTTTCTTCGGCAACTGGAACACGGTCTTCAAACGCTACCGGGATTGGGTCAAAGCCGATGTTTTCCTCAGGCTTTTCGAGGCCTGCTCGGACGAGCCGGATATGGAATACGCCATGGTCGACGCCACCATCGTCAAGGTCCATCGCCACGGACAGGGCGCAAAAGGGGGACTCAGAGCCAGGCCATCGGCCGTTCCAAGGGCGGCATGACGACGAAGATCTTGGCGCTGACCGATGCACTCGGCAATCTCGTTCGCTTTGTTCTCCTGCCCGGCCATCGTTTCGATACAGTCGGCGTCCCTCCGCTCATCGACGGCCTCACCTTTGGCGGCTTCATCGCCGACAAGGCCTTCGACAGCAATTCCATCATCGCCGACCTCAACGAACGCGGCGCCAAGATCGTTATCTCACAGCATCCACGGCGTGCTTCGCCTCTGCCCGTCGATGCCGACCTCTACAAGTGGCGCCACCTGATCGAGAATTTCTTCTGCAAGCTCAAGGAATTCAAACGCATCGCCATGCGCGCAGACAAAACTGATCACAGCTTCGCCGCCATCATTCATCTCGCCGCTGCCGTGATAAATTCCCGATGAATCTCAACAGGCCTTAGAGTGTGATCCAACTTCGTTGAATCACACTCGTCGCCTTTTCTTTTATTCTGGGCATGATCTTGTCCGAAAAACTGGTATCCATCCCCGATCGGGGTCGAGGACATGCTTTTCGGGATCATGCCCTGGCAACGATGGCGGGGCGGCGGACGCGTCACGCCACCAGTCTGTGAAACAGCTCCGGGTCTACGTTTCCGCCCGAGAGCACCGCGACCACGACCTTGCCCTTCACGTCCGGCCGTCCGGCGAGCAGCGCTGCGAGGCCGATCGCGCCGCCCGGCTCGACCACGAGTTTGAGCTCGCGGAACGCAAATGACACGGCGCGCGCGACCTCCGCATCGGTCGCCGTGATTCCTTCGCCGATCAGTCTGCGATTGATGTCAAACGTGATCTTGCCCGGCGTATTGGACATCAGCGCGTCGCAGATCGTGCCGGAAAGCCGCGCGTTGTGCTCGTGCTTGCCGGAGCGGAACGAGCGCGCGGTGTCGTCGAAGCCTTCGGGCTCCGCGGTGTAGATTTTTGCGTCCGGCGCGCGCGCCTTGATGGCGAGCGAAATGCCGGCCGCAAGGCCGCCGCCCGAAGCACCGATGACCACGACGTCAGGCGTCAACCCGAGCGCGATCAGGTCTTCCATGATCTCGCGACCGGCGGTGCCCTGGCCGGCGATGATGAACGGATCGTCGTAGGGCGGGACCAACGTCGCGCCGCGCTTCTCCGCAATGCCGCGCGCGATCGCCTCGCGATCCTCCTTCTCGCGGTCGTAGAGCACGACCTCGGCGCCGAAGGCCTTGGTGCGCTCGCGCTTCGGGCGCGGCGCATCCGAGGGCATCACGATGACGGAGGGCATCTCAAGCAGCTTCGCGGCGTGTGCCACGCCCTGCGCATGATTGCCGGACGAGAAGGCAACGACGCCGCCGGAGCGCTTCTCGGGTGCGATGGAGGAGAGCTTGTTGAAGGCGCCGCGGAATTTGAACGATCCGGTGCGCTGCAGGGTCTCGGCCTTGAGGAAAACGCGCGCCCCGGTCGCGGCATCGAGTACCGGCGAGCAGACCAGCGGGGTGCGCAGCGCAACGCCCGCAAGGCGCCGGGCGGCCGCATCGACATCGGCGGCGGTCGGCGGAGCGGCGGATTCGGTTGTGGCTGACATGCCGGAAGGTAGCGCTGCGAGCGGGAGGGAAGCAAGGCGCGAGCGGTGTGGTTCCCACTGCCGATTGGGGCCGCTATTGTCCCGCGGCGTTCAATTTCAGGGAGCTGCCCCATGGATCTCGGCATCGCCGGCCGTAAGGCCATCGTTTGCGCCTCGAGCCGCGGGCTCGGCCGCGCCTGTGCGTTCCGGCTGGCGGAGGCCGGCTGCGAGGTGGTGGTGAACGGCCGCGACAAGACCAGGACCGAAGGCACGGCGGCCGAGATCGCGAAGGCGACCGGCGCGAAGGTCATTCCGGTGGTGGCGGATGTCGGAACCGCGGAAGGGCAGGCGGCACTGTTCGCCGCCATGAAGGAGCCCGACATCCTGGTGAACAACAATGCCGGACCTCCATTTCGCGATTTCCGCGAGCTCGACCGGCAGAAGATGATCGACGGCGTGATCGCCAACATGGTCGTGGCGGTCGAGCTGATCCAGAAGGTGATCGATCCGATGCAGGCAAAGAAATTCGGCCGCATCGTCAACATCACGTCGGGCTCAGTGAAGATGCCGCTCGCGGGGCTCGATCTCTCCTCCGGGGCGCGCGCCGGCCTTACGGCCTTTCTCGCCGGCATCGCGCGGCAGGTGGCCGCCAACAACGTCACGATCAACTTCCTGCTGCCGGGCACCTTCGCGACCGACCGGCTGATGTCGAACATGAAGATCGTCGCCGAGCGGCAGAAGATCACCGTCGAGGAGGCGAGCAAGGCGCGGATGGCGAGCGTGCCGGCGAAGCGCTTCGGCGAGGCCGACGAGTTCGGCGTCGCCTGCGCGTTCCTGTGCTCGGCGCACGCCGGTTACATCACCGGGCAGAACCTGCTGATCGACGGCGGAGTCTTTACCGGCGCGTTCTGACGCCGGCTATTTGGCGGACAGTCTCCGGCCCCCGGATTCTCCATCCGGCTTGCCGATGACGCCATAGTCGCTCGATTTGGTTCCCGCGGCGGCAAGCGCATAGCCTTCGGCCGCTAAACCCCGCTTCAACAGCTCGCGCACCGCAGCCGCTCGGCTCGGCATCCGCCCCTTGAAGCGGAAGTCATCCACAACGGTCAGTTCGTCCGGCGAGAGCATGATTTGCAGCCGTTCGCCCCGCGTTTGATCGTCACTCATTGGACTACCCCGTTTTCGATCATCCTTTCCTGACCCATTCTGCTCAAAGTAATACGCTGATGCAAGTTGAGTTCCTTACTCAAAAGGCGTCCTTCACTCAATTTTTGTCGCAGGGGTCATTTCATGCATTGGCGCAGGTAATGGAAATGCAACAATTGACTTATACTACGTAACATAAGTAATACGAAGTATTCGCTTGCAAATACTTTGAAGCGGCCTAGAATGCCGCCATGAGCACACTTCAGATCGACCTCCCACACTACTCGCCCGATCTCGGCCCGGCCTGTCTCGAATGCGGCCGACACACCCGGCTCGTCGGAATCGAGCCGCATCCGACGCAGCCACACACGGACCTGCACACCTACGAGTGCTTGGCCTGTGATGTCATGCAGACGCAGGTCGTCCCGCTCGCGTCCTAACCTGCCCCCCAGAAAAAAAGCCCGGCTTGCGCCGGGCTTTCAAGTCTGGAGGTTGCAGAGAGAGTCGCGATGAAAACTGGTGAGAGATCCTCAGGAGCGGCGTTCGGCGGTCCAGGTGCCCGAGCATTCGCCGGAGCCTGCGACCCAGCGGCCGGAGCCGTCGCTCCCCGATAACTGGCCTGAGCCCCGGGCGCTCTGGTTGCCCTTCGAAACCATGACAGTCACGGTGCCGTTCGGACCGACGCTGCCCGACACGTTGAACGAGGCTTCGCCGGCGTAGCCGACCGCGCCGTTGCTGATCCGCACAGGGTAACGGTAGGCGCGATCGCAGGTGCCCTTCTCGGTCACGATCAGGACGCTCCAGGTGCCGTCGAAGCTTTGCTTGCTGGCGCTCATGGGCGCCGGTGAGGCCGGAAAACCCGACGCAGTGAGAAGCGCGAAGGCGGTCAGCGCGGAGGCAGCGATCTGGTTGAAGCCGGTCATGTCAGTCCCCTGTCATTGAGAATTTCGTTGTCACTTGTCTAACCAAGTCTCGTTTCCGCCGAATGTTGTGCGTGTTTCATCTGTGTCGGCCGCTGGTGATTCTGTTTCGCGGAAGCTCTGACTAGGCGACGAATGGCGGCGCGGGATTTCGACAGCGGCACGCCGGAAAATTTCTGGAGCAAAAGAAAAAGGCCCGGCGCGGGGCCGGGCCAAGGTTTTGGAGGTCAGTCCAATAAAGAGAGAAACTTAGGAGCGGCGCTCGGCGGTCCAGGTGCCGGAGCAGTCGCCCGAACCGGCGGTCCAGGTGCCCGAGCCATCGGTGCCGGACATGCGGCCGGTACCGGTCGCGCTCTGGCTGCCGCGCGCGACGGTCACCGTCACGGCGCCTTTCGGATCGACCTTGCCGGAAACCGTAAAGGAGGCACTGCCCGCATAGCCTACCGCGCCGTTCTCGATCTTCACCGGATAGCGGTAGGCGCGATCGCACTTGCCTTGCTCGGTCACGATCAGAACGCTCCAGGCGCCATCGAAGCTCTGCTTGGTGGCGGACATCGGAGCCGGGGAGGCCGGAAGCGTCGAGATGGCAAGGATCGCGAGAGCGGCGGCGGCAGAGAGGGGGCGGAAGAGGGTCATCGCAAGCTCCAGAACGTTTTTGAATTTCGTTGGCGTCAGGATTAACCCACGCCTGTTTCGGCAGGATGTTGCGATTGTTTCGTCTGTGTCGCGCGGTTGTAATTCTGTATTGCCGAGGCTAGCCGGGAGGCCGAAAAGCAAAAGCCCGGCACGAGCCGGGCTTCAAGCCATTGATATTGGCCGGGTTACGAGGAGCGGCGCTCGGCGGTCCAGGTGCCCGAGCAGTCGCCCGAGCCGGCGACCCACTGGCCAGAGCCGTCGGTCGAAGACAGCCTGCCTTGGCCGTTGGCGCTCTGGCTGCCGCGCGCGACACGCACGGTCACGGTGCCGTTGTCGCCGACCTTGCCGGACACCGTGAACGAGGCGTCGCCCGCGTAGCCGACCGAGCCATTGTCGATCTTGACCGGATAGCGGTAGGCGCGGTCGCAGGTGCCCTTATGGGTGACGATCAGGACGCTCCAGGTCCCGTCGAAATTCGAGCGGGCCGATGCGGGCGCTGATGCCGGGACGGTCGCAGCCAGAATGCCCAACACCGCCAAGGCGGGGGCTACGGCGCGCAAGGCCGGAAAACGGGTCATGGCAGCCTCCAAGTCGTTGTTAACCGGGTTAACACGGGCTTTTGTCAGCCAACTCTTGTGTGGTGCGGTGCAGAAGACCTTCATGTGGGCCTATTACGCGCAGACGCACCTATTTGTTTCGTCGCGGGAGACGGAAAAAGGTTCAATGTTCCGTGTTCCCGATGTGAGAACCGGCTGCCATGCCTATGCCCTCACCCGGCCAATAAAGCACCGGAATCCTTCAATTTTCCTAAATTGTCGTGGTTAGCGCCGGGGGTCGAAAAAAGTTTGCGGTAGCTGCGTCCGCAACCCTGTTTGGGGCTATTTGCCCGGCGAAAGGGACCCACGTAACGCCTCGCCAGCCTCCTGCACGAACGGGCTCTCGCCCCGCCCGCGGGCCACGCCCGACTGGAACAGATCCTTCATGAACTCGGGGTCGAAGGCGCCCTTGCCCTGCTGGTCCGCGGCGAGCGCCGGGTAGGCGAGGTAGAACGGGATCCCATTCCGTTTGGCCGCCGCGTAGGCACGGTCGATATTGACCCGCAGCATCGACTGCACGCCGACGGCGATCGAATGCCCGATCACAAAGATCAGCGATCGCTCGGTCATCTGGAATTCGGGCGTCAGGCGGTTGTTGGCGATCAAGTAGAGCTCGGTTGCCGGCAACTTGGTGGTGCTGGACGTATTGA
Source organism: Xanthobacteraceae bacterium (assembly GCA_049698215.1). GTDB lineage: Bacteria > Pseudomonadota > Alphaproteobacteria > Rhizobiales > Xanthobacteraceae > PALSA-894. The sequence continues at coordinate 12,536 of JBAVXH010000251.1, forward strand.
GCATCGACTCCGGCGCAACGAAGATCTGTGCCGTGAGCCCGCCGTCGGCGTGCATCTCCTGCGTCTTCTTGCCGTTCGCCTCGACGTCGATCAGGACTGGGGGAAACAGGCCGGGAATCGCGGTCGACGCGCGCAGCACGTTGCGGAAGAGCTCCAGCGAGACCTCGTCGCTCTTGGAAGCGATCGCACCCATGTTCCAGATCACGCCGCGGTTTGCGTCGAGATTGGTGGTCGCGACAAACAGGCGGCGGCCACGCTTGTGCGCCTCGGCGACCTGCGCGAGCAGTTCGGGGGTGACCTCCTTGCCGATCAGCCGCTTGAGCGGCCAGGTGTCGACGAGACTCTCCGGTGTCTTGACGTCTTCGAAGATGTCGCCCGCGTTGTATTCGGTGTAGGCGCGCTTCAGTCCCGGGTCTTGCGCGGAGCCGACGAAAGCGTACGGCGCCATCAGCGCCCCGGTACTCACCCCCGTGACAACGGAGAACTCAGGCCGCTTGCCGGACTCGGACCAGCCGTTGAGCAGGCCGGCGCCGAATGCGCCATCGCCGCCACCGGTCGACAGCGCGAGCCATGGACCGGGCGTCGTAGGAAGCGCGGCCAGGAAGTCCTTCTCGGAGTCCGCCCAGAACCGCGCATCGGGGATTCCCGGAATGACAGCGGCGGCCTGGTCCTCTGCGGTGAAGTCCGACCGGGACGGCTGCTCGGGCTGCTTCGCCGCTTCTGCGGGCTTCGCGAACTGCGCGCAGCTCTTCGGATTCCTCTTGGCAAAATCCTCCTTGGTGCATCGCTCCGCCAGATTGCGCTGCTTGCCCTGCGCGGCAGCTGGCGTGACGCCGGTCAGCGCAAAGGAGACAAGGCAAGCGAGAAGGGCCGGCGACACGCGCATGAGGAATCCCAGGGAGGAGGGTCGATAGGGGAAACACGCCCCAGAGGCAAACGCAAGTAAGGAGCGATTTTGGACCTTTGTGGGGCTGAACCGTCAGGTGTTCCGGCCGTCATGCGGCGCTTCATAGTGCGGCGGCGCGTCGTAGCCGCGCCGGCTCGAGTAGAACACGAGCGCCATAAGGCCGCAGCCAATCACGATCGAAGAGATGATGCCAAGCCACAGCGCGACGTAGCCACCCGCGGGAATGGGCGGCCCTTCGATTGCATGCCACGAATAGATCGCGAACCACACCGCGATCGCGAGCAGGGCGATCAGCGGCGCGATGACGACAACCTTTCGCATCGCTACTTCGGCTGCACGCGCTGGTCGCCACCCGGCGAGCCGGGAGGCGGTATGACTTTCATGGCGCCACCCTCCGGCGGCTTCTGCTGCATCCCAGGATCGACACCCGCGGGCGGACAGATGATGCCTTTCGACGAGGCGAGCTTGTCGGTGAGGTTGCCTCTCGAATCGTTGTTGAGGCCGGGCGCGTTCGCGCCGGTGCCGGGCGGGCATTCCTTGGGCGCGTTAGCAGGCGGGGGCGTCTGCGCGACAGCTCCCGTCACGACACTGGTTAAAGCCATGGCGAACAGGAATTGTCGGAGCATCGGAGCATTCCGTTGGTCGGCGCCCCGTTTGGGAAACGCGCGCCCGCGCAACGCGTTCCCCTGCTTGAGGAACCGGAACGTACCTGTCGCTGCATCGTTGAACGAGCACGGCGGTGCCTTTGCTGAACCGGGTTCCGCTACCCAACCGAAGACTCATCAAGAAAAAGGATGGCGCCATGGGCTTCTTTTCCAAAGACATCGAGACGATGGACGATCTGTTCGTCCACACGCTGAAGGACATCTACTACGCGGAGAATCAGATCCTGAAAGCCTTGCCCGACATGATCGAGAAGGCGACCGATCCGAAGCTGAAGGAGAGCTTCAAAAGTCACCTCGCCGAGACGCGCACGCAAGTGAAACGGCTGGAGCAGGTGTTTCAGATGCATGGTGTCAAGATCGAGGGGGTCGACTGCCCGGCGATCGACGGCATCCTCGAGGAAGCCGACGAGGTCGCCGGCGAGGTCGACGACAAGCAGGTGCTCGATGCCGCGCTGATCGCCGCCGCACAGGCGGTCGAGCACTACGAGATCACCCGCTACGGAACGCTGGTCGCGTGGGCCAAGCAGCTTGGCCGCAGCGACTGCGCAACCGTGCTGCAGCAGAACCTCGAGGAGGAAAAGGCGGCGGACAAGAAGCTGACGGCGCTCGCCGAGAGCTCGGTCAATCGCAAAGCCGCGTAAGTTTAGGCATCAGGAACGAAGAAGGCTCGCGTGCCATCCGGCGCGCGGGCTTTTCATTTTTCAGCGCCGCTCCGCGGTCCATGTGCCGGAGCACGAACCCGCGGAGCCGTCCCCTCGCCACGAGCCCTCGCCGTAGTCGCGTGACAGACGGCCAACGCCGGTCGCGCCCTGCGAACCGGCAGAAACCCGCACCCGCACCATGCCGTTACCGCTCACCTGGCCGTCGACATTGACGGCAAGGCTCCCTTGGTAAAAGACCCTGCCTCCGCGGATCGACAGGCCGTAGCGGTATCCACGGTCGCAGGGCCCGCTGTTTGTGACGATCAGCACGCTCCAGTTGCCGTCATAAGCTGTGCGGCCCATCGTGCGCTCGCTGGTGCGAGCTTCGACTGGCGAGCCGAGCGAAATCGCGAGTACAAGACCAGCAAGAAGACCAGAGAGCGTACGGGTGGAAGCCATGGAGACCTCGGTGGCGTTGCGTCATGCGAAGATGCATACCGGCGGGGGTGAATCAAGGCCGATGCCCTCGCGCAGGGCGTAAGTTTGAGAAACGTTGATGGAAGAGCCTCATGACGATGCGACGACGGGTGATCAGTTCACCTATTCGTATAAGTCTTCGGTGGTTAGCGCTCCGTTCGAATTCCGGCTGACATCCGATGCGCTTGACTGGGGAAAAGGTGGGGTCCGGGGACACACGCCCTACCGCCAGATCCGGCGGGTCCGGCTCAGCTTCCGACCGCTGACCATGCAGAATCATCGGTTCGTCGCCGAGATCTGGACGGCCGGCCCGAAGCTCACGATCGCTTCGACATCGTGGAAAAGCATGGTCGAGCACGAGCGGCTCGATGCGCGCTATCGCGCGTTCGTGCCGGAGCTGTGTCGGCGCATCGGCGCGGCCGGGGGAGAGACGCGGTTTCAGACCGGCTCGCCGGCGATCCTCTACTGGATCGGCGTCGTCGTGTTCGTTGCCGCCTCGCTCGCGCTGGCAAGCCTGATCGTGCAAGCGCTCCAGATTGGCGCTTGGGGCGGCGCGGTGTTCATCGCGGCCTTTCTCGGCCTCTTTCTCTGGCAGGCCGGCACGTTCTTCCGCCGCAACCGCCCTGGCGTTTTTCGGCCGGACACGATCCCGGAGTCAGTGCTGCCCCGCGGGTGAGGGCGGCTTGCGCACGACCAGCACCGAACACTTGGCGTAGCGCACCATGTGGCCGGCATTCGAGCCAAGGAAGTAGGTTTTCATCGCGGGCCGGTGCGAGCTCATGACGATGACATCGCACCCGAAGACTTTCGCCTCTTCCAGCACCTCGTGATAGATGCCGCCCTGGCGCACGACGGTCGAGACCTTCGCGGCATCGAGCCCGCTGTCCTTGGCGATCGTCGCCAGCGCTTCCTCGGCCGAGCCGCGCTGCTGCACGTCGAAATCGGGCGGGACGTACTCGGCGAGCATCACCGGCGTCATCGGGATGACATTGATCAGCCGCACCGCGCCCCCCGACGCACGGGCAAGCTCGACCGCCGTATCGAGTGCAGGCTTGACGAAATCCGGGTCGGCGAGATCGACCGGGACCAGTATTCTTTGGAACATGGCGAGCTCCTCCCAGCAGCACACCGGACGGTAAGTCTGCCACAACGGGAGGGCGTGGCCTATCAGTCCTTTGAGGGGAGTTCCACCGCGGCTTCGCGGCGGCGCAGCAGGTCGCCCGCGATGTCGGAAAGGGCGGGTTTTGGCAGCGCCGCGAACGGCAGGGGGCGGGCCACCTCGATGGCGGCGAGCCCCAGCCGGGCGGTCAGGAGCCCATTCAGCACACCCTCGCCGAGCCGGGCCGAGAGCTTCGCGGCGATGCCGTGGCCGAGCATCTGCTGGATCAGGCTGTCGCCGGCCGCGAGCGTGCCGGTGACGGTGAGGTGGGCAATGATGTGGCGCACCAGCCGGATCATGCTGAGAAAGCCCGGCCGCCCGCCGTAGAGCGCCGCGAGGCGGCGGATCATGCCCAGCGCTGCGAACAACACGAAGGCGAGATCGACTGCCGCGCGCGGGCTGACCGCGGTCACGACGGAAACCCGGGTCGCCGTGCGGGCGACGAGGCGCGAGGCCTCCTGATCGAGCGGCGCCATCAAGCCACGCTCTGCGATGTGCAGAAGGTCGCGGCCGTCGATGATTTCGGTGAGGTGGGCCTCGAGCTCGCCGCGGCTGCGCGCGAGTTGCGGCGTTGCGGAAAGCTTTGCGGTCAGTTCGCGCACGATTGCGCGCGCCGCATCGCGATCGTCCTCGGCCAGCGCCAGCTCGGCGCGTGCGCGTAGCTTTTCGATTGAGGCGAGCCGGAACAGCCCCGCGATTTCGCGGATACAGATGACGAGGAGCGCCAGGCCCGCGAGCGCGGCGAGCACGGCGCCGAACGTGCCGAGCCAGGTCGCCCGCGCATAGAGCTCCTCGATCAGTGCCGTTGTGGCGAGCCCGGTACCCAGCGCGAGCAGTCCGGCGAGCGCGGACCAGAAGACCTTGCCCCATGGAAAGCGCCGCTTTGCCGGAAGCGGTGCGTCGACAGGAACCGGAAGATCGAACTCTTCAGGCTGCGGGACGACGCGGACGGTGCCGCGCGCGGCGCGCGCCTTGTCATCCGCCACGATGACGTGTGGATCATCCAGCCGAAATGCCGCAGGCTTGCGTGTCATGCGAGGCGGTCTCCGAGCAGGAATTGCAGCGCACGGTCGAGGCGGATGTGGGGCAGGGTCGGTGCGCCGGTCGCGCCTGGCTCGGTTTGCGGCGGGCGGAAGCGCAGGAAACGGTAGTCGGTCTCCTCCGCTTTGGTCAGGCCGGTGAAGTTCTTGAACAGTACGGCGGGATCGTCCGGCAAATCGCCGGGAAACGAAGCGATCTCGGTCTCGCCGTCGAAGCTGTCAGGTCCGAGCCGTTCGCCCGCAAGCGGCGTGCCCGTGATGGCAGCAAGCTTGTCGCGGCCACGCGCCACCATCGCCTCGTGCGTCGCGCGGACGGCGGCGAGGGCGACGACATCGACGGTCGCGCCGGAGAACTTCGCACGCTCGACCGCGCGCTCGGTGATGCGCGCAAGGAATCGCTCCAGCCGGTCGTGGTTTGAGTGATGCAGGTGATCCGCCTTCGTCGCCGCGAACAGGATGCGGTCGATGCGCGGCCGGAACAGCGCGCTCGCGATCGTGGATCGGCCGGTGCGAAACGATCCGAGGATCGCGGCCAGCGCGCTTTCGAGATCCTTCACGGCATCGGGGCCTGCGTTGAAAGCCGCCAGTGCATCGACGAGGACGATCTGGCGATCAAGGCGTGCAAAGTGCTCGCGGTAGAATGGGTGCACGACCACGTCCTTGTAGGCCTCGTAGCGGCGCTCCATCATCGCATGCAGCGATCCGGCAGGGGCGGGCGCGGCGCCGGAGAGTTCGAGCGGCGCAAAGGTGAGGGCAGGCGAGCCCGCAAGATCACCCGGCATCAGGAAACGGCCGGGCGGGAGCAGCCGCATCGCGTAGCGCTCGTCGCGGCAGGCTTTCAGATACTCGGTGAACAGTTGCGCCGCCTGCAGCGCGGCCTGCTCGTTTTCCGGGCCGTCCGGGTTGAGCGTCGCCAGATGCTTGTGCCAGCGCGACGCGAGTATGGCGCGCGGACCTGAATGCGAGAGCCGCAGGGTGCCGGCGGACCATTGTGAATAGCTGGTCGTCAGCAGCGGCAGATCGAGCAGCCACTCGCCCGGGTAATCCACGATGTCGAGCGTGAGTGTGCGGTCGCGGCCGCTGCGCGCCGACTGATAGTCGATGACCAGCCGCAACTCGCTGATGCGGCGGGTCGACTCAGGCCAGCGCCGCTCTTCCGTCAGTGCGCGAACATGCGCCTCGTAATCGAAGCGGGGCACCGCATCGTCGGGCTGCGGCTCGAGCCGCGCGCGGGCGATGCGTCCGCTCGCCAGCGGCTCGAAGACCGGTAAACGCCCGCCATGCAGCAGGTGATGTACGAGCGCGGTGATGAACACCGTCTTGCCGGCGCCGGAGAGGCCGGTCACACCGAGGCGGATGGTCGGATTGAGCAAGCCTGCGCCGAACTCGCCAAGCGCGCGGCCGGCGAGCCGGATTTCTTCCGCGATGTCAGTGAGGGAAGCCATCGTTCTGACGTGAGATAGTCGGCCCGCGCTGGTTTCACCAGTCAGGCGGTTTCGCTGTCCAGCGCCTTCGGCAGCACGAACCGGTCGAGTCGGCCGGATTTGGGGTGGATCTTGCTCCAGTCGTCGAGCGGAAAATCGATCACCGCCAGCGCCGCAGTCGGAAATTTTTCAATCAGACGCTGGCGTGTGTCGACATCGCCAGACGCCATCAGCAGCGACGCGAGATCGGCCAGCGAAGGATTATGGCCGGCCAGCAGCAAATTGTGAACGGAACGCGGGGCCCCCTTGATCACCTTGAGGAGCTCATCGGCGTCCGTCTCGTAAATCCGGGCGTCGGGCATGGCCTTCGGCTGTTTGGCGAACGCCGGCAGCACCAGCGCGAGTGTTTCGGTCACACGCGTGGCCGGTGACGCGATGACCAGGTCGGGCACAAGTCCATGGCGGGCCATGTAGGTGCCCATCTTCGGCGCGGCCTCGCGCCCGCGCGCACTCAAGGGGCGCTCCTGATCGCGCGTTCCCGGGGCGGACCAGTCGGATTTGGCGTGACGCAACAGCATCAGGCGGCGCATGGTGCACTCCAGTCCCGAGAGTATGCCGCGACGGGCGGCTTGCGAGAACCCTGGTAGCACGGCATCAAGGGACGATGACCGAGCCCAAAACCTGGTACGCGGCGACGGCGGTTGCTGCGCCGGAGCGTCTACCGCTCAACCACGATCTCGACGCGGATGTCTGCGTCATCGGGGCGGGACTTGCGGGACTGACCGTTGCGCGAGACGTCGCGCGGCGCGGCTGGTCGGTCGCGGTTCTCGACGCCGGCGAGATCGCGGGCAGCGCTTCGGGGCGCAACGCTGGCTTCGTATCGCCGGGATTCGCCGAGGGTCTCGATGCGATCGTGGATCGCGTCGGGCTGCCGCGCGCAAAGGAATTGTGGGCGTTGTCCCTCTCCGGCGTCGACTACGTCCGGCGCGCGATCAGCGACACCGGAATGCCCGGCGTCGAGCCGCGCGACGGGCGCCTGTCGGTCCGGCGTACCGACGATGAGCCCAGATTGCTCGAGCATGCCGCGATGTTGCGCGTCGATTTCGGCGCGGACGTCGAGGCGTGGCCGACCGACCAGGTGCGCGAGGTGCTGCGCAGCCCATACTATTTTCAGGGCATCCATTTTGCGCAGGCGTTTCACATTCATCCGCTGAATTATGCGCTAGGCCTTGCCGCCGACGCGGAAAAACACGGCGCGCGGATTTTCCAGTACACGCAAGCGACCGGCATCGATCCGGCTGGCGTGCGCAAGCGTGTGCAGACGACCGGCGGTCTGGTGCGGGCGCGGCATGTCGTACTTGCCGGCAGCACCGGCATCGGGCCGGTGGACGGCGAACTCGCCGCGACCGTGCTGCCGGTTTCGACCTACATCGGGGTGACCGCCAAGCTCGGAGAAAAACTATTCGAAGCCGTGCGCTATACCGGCGCGGTCGCCGACACGCGCCGCGCGTGCGACTACTACCGCATCGTCGATGACGACCGGTTGCTCTGGGGTGGCCGTATCAGCACGCGCACCTCCGAGCCGCGCCGGCTCAAGGCGCAGATCCGGCGCGACATCCTGACGGTCTATCCGCAGCTCGGCGATTTCGAGATCGAACACGCCTGGGCCGGTACGATGGCCTACGCGGTGCACAAGATGCCGCAGCTCGGCGAGCTTGCCCCCGGCTATTGGATCGCGAGCGCCTTCGGCGGGCACGGGCTCAACACCACCGCAATGGCTGGCGAGATGATCGCGCGCGCGATCCTCGACGGCGACGACCGCTGGCGGCTGTTTTCATCCTACGAGTTGGTCTGGGCCGGCGGGGCGTTCGGGCGCACCGCCGCCCAGACGGTGTTCTGGCTGATGCAGCGGCGCGATGCCGTTGCCGAACGGATTTCGCGCTATCGCGATCAGGCCCGGCGCGAATCCGAGGCACGGCAGGCGCGCTTCGAAGCCGAGAAGGCCGCGCGCAAGGCTGAAGCCGAAGCGCGGCGCGCGGAGGAAGAGGCCAGACGTGCCGCCGAGAAGGAAGCGCGTCGCCTCGCCGCAGAGGAAGCCCGCCGCGTCGCCGCCGAGAAGGCGCGCCTCGCGAAGGAGGAAGTGGAGAGGCTGAGGG
>JBAVXH010000252.1:0-2002 GCA_049698215.1 Xanthobacteraceae bacterium
CACTCGGCGGCATGCGGCTGCCGCCCGCCTTCTGATGCAGATGCGGCATGCCCGCCCCGTCGGAGCGGATCAGCACGTCGCGGATGCCGTGGCCGTTCTCCGATGGCTCGAGGAGCACCGCGCCCGCACCGTCGCCGAACAGAACGCAGGTGGCACGGTCGGTATAGTCGAGCACCGACGACATCTTGTCGGCGCCGACGACCACGATCTTCTTGGCTCCGCCGTTCTCGATGAACTGGGTGGCGATCGCGAGCGCGTAGACAAAGCCTGAGCACGCCGCCTGCACGTCGAAGGAGCCGATGTTGCGGATGCCGACCATGTCGCAGATCAGGTTCGCGGTCGACGGGAACACGAAATCCGGCGTCGTGGTGGCGCAGATCAACAGATCGACGTCCTTGGGTGCCGTGTTGGTCTTCTGCAGCAGCCCGCGCACCGCCTCGGCACCCATATGCGAGGTGCCGAGCCCCTCTCCTTTGAGGATATGGCGCTCCTTGATGCCCGTGCGCTCCGTGATCCAGGCATCCGAGGTGTCGACCAACCGGGCGAGTTCCGTATTGGTCAGCACGTCGGGCGGAACGTATCCGTGGACGGCCGTAATCGCCGCGCGGGTAGGCTTTACGCGATTCAAACTCGGCTTCACGCTCTTGGTTTTGGCCATGTCCCCGCCGATTTGTGCACTGCGGTTAACATGAAGCCGATGCCGATGGTAGGGCGGTCTTGCGCTCGATTCCGGCGAGAACCGCATGTGCGGCGCGCCGGCTCGGAGCCTCGCCGGAAAGGCCCATGATCGCGTCCAGGCGTGCGAAGGCCTCGAGTTGCCGCTGCCGCTCCGCTGTATTGCCGAGCAGCGGAACAAGCGCGCGCGCAAGCCGGTCCGCTGTGCACTCACCCTGCAGAAACTCCGGCACGGCTTTCTCGTCGAGCACCAGATTGGCGAGGATCACGGTGTCGATGTGCGCCATCAAGCGGAACACGGCGCCCTCCCAGGCCCGGATGCGGTAGGCGGCGACGGTCGGAATCTGCGCCAGCGCCAGCTCAAGCGTCACGGTGCCGGATGCGGCAAGCGCGGCGCGCGCAGCCCGGAACGCGGCGTATTTTTCCTCAGCTCCGACGACGACACGGGGGCGCACCGGCCAGTCGGCGACCGCCGCGGTCACCCGTTCGGCAAGATGCGGCAGCGTCGGCAGCACCACATCGAGCAACTCGACCCCTTTCGCCACATCTGCGATCGCAGCGCCAAAGATGCCGGCAAGCTGACGGATCTCGCTCGCGCGGCTCCCCGGCATAACGAGCAGGAGCGGTGGGCCGGAGGTGCGGCGGCGCGCCTCCTCGGCATTCGGGCGCAGTTCGTTGATGCGCTCCGCGAGCGGATGGCCGACGTAGGTGCAGGGCGGTCCGGCAAGGCGAGCGAAGGCCGCAGGTTCGAACGGCAGGGTCGCCAGCACGTCGTCGACATACGCGCGCATCGCGCGCGCACGCCATGGCCGCCAGGCCCACACCGTCGGCGGCGCATAATTGAAGATCGGGATATCAGGCGCGGTCTTGCGCACGCGCCGCGCCACGCGGTGCGTGAAATCCGGGCTGTCGATGATGACCAGCGCGTCCGGCCGCGCGGCGATCACCGCTTCGGCGGTTTCGCGAATGCGCCGGAAAATCAGCGGTAGCTTGCCGGGAATCGAGGCGAGACCGATGATCGAGAGATCGGCGGTATCAAACGGGCTCGTCAACCCCTCACGCGTCATCGCGCGACCGCCCACGCCCGTGAACGCGACCAAAGGATGCTGCTCGCGGAGCGCCGCCATCAGTGCGCCACCGAGCGCGTCTCCGGATTCCTCCGCCGCGATAAGAGACAGCTTCGGCGGACGGGTCATAGCGCGCCGGCCTTGATGCCGGCGACGAAGATCTTCGCCTTGTCGGCCGCTGCCGCAACCGCGGCCGGTTCGGCGACGATCGACCCGCCTGCGACCACGGCTATCCCCGCGAGTCCGGCGCGCGCGACCTC
>JBAVXH010000253.1:0-17796 GCA_049698215.1 Xanthobacteraceae bacterium
GTTCAGCACCTGCCGCGCCGCGACAACGGCGGCGTCTGCCATCGCGGCATGGCCCTCCGCAGTCGGGTGGATCGCGCCGCCATACACCGCGCTGACCACGCCCCAAGTCGCATCATGGATGTCGGTCGGCTGCAAGGTCGCCGGCAGGCCTTCCGGATAGGTCATCGCGGCGAAATAGCTGTCGTTCGCGGTGCGAACCCAGCGCGCCCGCGGAGCATAGGGGCGGAATTCCGACGAAGCGGCGCCGCAAGTGAGCGGCTCTGTCGCGGCCTGCACCGGACTGGATGCGAACGACTTGCCATCGGGCAGGAAACAGGCGCGGTCGAACTCGGGATCCTGCTCGGAGCGTGCGCACACCCCGTGCCCCAGGAATGCCTGCTGATGGGCATCGACGAAGGTCATGCGGTCGGCCGGATTGGCGCACGCATTGCCCGCGCAGGTCGCGATGCTTTTGAGAATCGGAAGAAACCGCGCCCCGACAAACTCGGCGACGCGCCGCATCCGGTCGCCATCGACCTTGAAGGCTGGATGCACGTCAAAGCCTGTTTGCCCGCCGCCGCAGGCGGACCCGTCCGGACGCAGCGCGGGATTGCCGTAGGAGACGAACACGACGCGCGCAAGATCGCCGCCCACCATCGGCTTCAATGCGGTGCGCAGCTTGGCGAAATTTCCTGGCAGCGTGCGGGTGAGCGCGCTCTCGGCCGACTCGGGCGAAGTCATCATGCTGTTGAACAGCACGCGCTCGCGCGTCGCATCGATGATGACGTTGGCGACCAGCCCGGAGAAATCGATGTCGTTCGCGCCGACAGTGAGCAGCACGAGATCGAGATTGCGGTTCGGCCGCGTGCGCCGCGCGGTCGCGAGATAGCCCTGCAGCTGCGTGATCTGCGCCGGCACCGTGCTCGGACAGTTCTTGTCCGGCGCGCAGTTGACCTCGCGCGCGCGCATCGAGCCGAGCACGCCGGTCTCGATCGTCGCACCCGTGCAGGCGAGCGGCAGGAAGGTGACGGCCACGTGCGGATTCTCGATCGCGAGCGCGAGCGCAGTGCGGATCTGGTAGCCGTAGAGCGAGCGGTGGCACGCCTGGCTCATCCAGCGGGCGCCAAGCCGCGTCCATTCCGGCAGTTGGCTCGTTGCCTGCGGCGAGGCTTCGCATGAGCGGTCGCCGGTATAGGTCGCGCGGCCCGGCCGGTAATACTCGCTGCCGGTGCCGAAGCGGCGGAAGCAAAATCCTTCATCCGAGAGCGTGACCGGCCGGTCCGGATTGCCCTCGCCTGCCGCAATCGAGTCCCCAAGCCCCGCGATCAGCAGATCGCGCACCACCACCTGCTCGGTGGCACGCAGCGGCGGAGCACCCGGATTGCTGACATCGACCGTGACGTTGGTCGTCTTGCCGTAGAGAAGGCGGATGCGGACTTCCTCTTCGCAGGGGCCCGTGAAGGTGCGCGGCGCGCCCTCGCCTTCGTCGAACACCCAGGCGCAGCTCGCCTGCGGTGACGCTCCGGCGATCCTCATCTCGACGCGATGGTCGGCCGGCGCGAGATAATTCTCGCGCGCGCCGTCGCGCTCGCAGGTTGTCACCACGCCGCCCATCTGGTCGATGCAGAGATTGCCGAGCATGGCGCGCGCCCAGCCGCGCCCGTCGGTCTCGCTCGCCATGATCTGTTCGGCGGCGAGCACGCTCTTGATGCTTTGCGCGGCGACGTGCTTGAGGAAGTCCGCTTCGCGGCGGAACAGGCGGAAGCGGTTCTTCACCTCCCACACGATGCGCAGGTCGGGCGAGATCGTCGGCGGCAGAATCTGCAGCGGCCCGGAGGGCGGCGCCGTGATCGGCGGCTGAATTTGCGTTTGCGCAACGGCAGGCGCGGCGGCGCAAGCAGCGAGCGCGCAAAAAATCGCGATCGTGAATCGACCCATCGAAAAGACCAAAACCAGCTGTTCCTTTGCCATAGGCTCTACGGCTGCCATAGGCTCTACGGCGGCCTCGCGGCAAGATCAGGGCAGCGCGACAGCGGCCTTGGCTCGGTGGTTCTTGTACCTAAAATTGCATTTTTGAGGAACATCGAATACCACCTGACGCGGCACGTCTTCACGTCGCCACAAACAGGCGCAGCGCGGGGACGCGATGACCGGCATCTTGGATTTCCTGAAGGAGTACAAAGACGCCTTCAGTAGCTTGAGCGCAATCTTCGCGGTCTTGATTTTTGCGTTCGCTGTCTACCAGTACCAGAGAGGAGAGAGCTGGAAAAAGAACGAGTTCATAGCGAAGTTGTACAAGGATCTTGTCGATGATCCGGCATGTCAGCGCGCCATGTGGTTGCTGGATTGGGGTGATCGGCGAATCAACTTTGGTTCGGAGACGTCACCAAACCTGCACATCTGCACGGAGCCCATTCTCCTCGCAGCGTTACGCAAACACGACGAGAGTGGATTTGACGAACTCGAGATGGCGATACGGGACACCTTCGACCGCTTCTTCATGTATATCGAGCAGTTCGAACGTGCGATGCAGAACAACCTCGTTGATCCGGCCAGGGTGTATCCGTACTTTGCCTATTGGATCGACCTCTTGAACGGCAAGCGGCATCTATCGGCCGCCCTTCGACAACGGGTGGCCGAGTACGTTGAGCATTACGGTTTCCGTGATGTGCGACGCTTCCTCGATCGGTGGCCTGGCTGATAGGCTCGCCAATTCTTGCGAAAGCTAAAATCGTGTCAGCGTTGCGCGCAAGATTCGCGTGCATCGCCGAGTACCCCGCTCTGCGCTGAGCGCTCTACCGCGCGCGCGGCTCGCACCTCTCGCGGTTCATTCCGGGAAACGGGTGGCGGACCGCTTCCCCGTCGCGCCACATGCCGGCCTTCCTTGAGCGAAGGTCGATGGCACAGGACCTGAAGGCCAACCGCACCATGACGGGCGCCGAGTGGTCGATGCTCCTGGCCATGTCGGTGCTGTGGGGCGGCTCGTTCTTCTTTGTCGGCATTGCCGTAAAGGAGCTGCCGCCGCTGACCATCGTCGCGCTGCGGGTCGGTCTCGCCGCCGCCATGCTTTGGCTGACGCTTCGCCTGCTCCGCCTCGTCCTTCCGCGCGAGCGGCGCGCCTGGGCCGCATTCTTCGGGATGGGACTGCTCAACAACGCGATCCCGTTCTGCCTGATCGTGTGGGGCCAGACCCACATCGCTTCGGGGCTTGCCGCGATCCTCAATGCGACCACGCCATTGTTTACGGTGCTGGTCGCGCATGTGTTCACCAACGACGAGCGAATGACCGGCAACCGGCTCGCCGGGGTGCTGATCGGAATGATGGGCGTCGTGGTGACCATCGGCCTTGCGGCGCTGCAGGGGCTCGGCGGCGACGTGCTGGCACAGCTTGCCGTGCTCGCGGCGGCGCTGTCATATGCCTTCGCGGGCGTGTTCGGAAGGCGCATCCGGCGGCTAGGCATCGCACCGATAGCCGCCGCGACCGGACAGGTCATTGCGTCGACCGCAATGCTGCTCCCCCTCGCGCTGCTCGTTGACCGCCCGTGGACGCTTCCGATGCCGAGCGCAGGCACCTTTGCCGCGATCCTCGGCACCGCGGGGCTGTCGACCGCCCTCGGCTACATCCTCTATTTCCGCATCCTCGCCACCGCCGGTGCCACCAACCTGCTGCTCGTGACCTTTCTCATTCCGGTGAGCGCGATCGTGCTCGGCGCGCTGGTGCTGAGCGAGCGCTTGTCGGCGCAGCATTTTCTCGGCATGGCGCTGATCGGCGCGGGCCTTGCGGCGATCGACGGGCGGGTGCTGCGCCTAGTAAGCCGACCGTCCGCCATCCGCCGGGATCGCCGCGCCGGTGATCATGCGCGCCTCCTCTGAAGCGAGAAACAGCGCGATGTTCGCGATGTCCTGCGGCTTGCCGACCCAGTAGGGATAGTCCCTCATGCGCGCATCGGCCTGCTGATCCTCCGCGGGCTTCGGATCGTCGGGCGTGCCGTACCGCGTCAGGATGCGCTCGGTCAGGATGCGCCCGGCGCAGATCGCGTTCACCCGCACATTGTGCTTCGCGTAGGTCCCGGCGAGCGCGCGCGTCAGCGAGACGATGCCGCCCTTCGCGGCGGTGTAGATGTGCGCCGGGCTCGCACCACGCAGCGCCGCGCCCGAGGACATGTTCACGACCGCGCCGCCCCCTGCCCGCACGATGGCCGGAATGGCGTGCTGGCAGCAGTTGATGGTGCCGAGCAGGTCGAGCCGCATGGTCTTGTCCCAGACTGCCGCCACATCGACCTTGCCGACGGGCGCGTCCTCGCCGACCGAGCCGCCCGCGCAGTTGAACAGGATGTCGAGGTTGCCGAACTGGCGCTCCACCGTGGCGACTGCGGCCCTTACCGCCGCCTCATCCGTCACGTCGGTTGGCAGGAACAGCGCGCCGAGGTCGCGGGCGAGCGCCCCGCCCGCCGCTTCATCGATGTCGGCAATCGCGACCTTCGCGCCCTCGCGCGCGAACAGTTCCGCCGCCGCGCGGCCGATGCCCCATGCGCCGCCGCTGATCAGCGCAACGCGGCCGGCAAGGCGCATGCTACTCGGCCTTGATGTTGGCGGCCTTGACCACGGGCGCCCACTTGGCGATCTCGGACCTGATGTTGGCCGCATAGTCCGATGGGCCGCCGCCGATCGGCAGATAGCCCAAGTCGGCGATGCGCTTCACCACCTCCGGGTCGCGGATGGCTTTGGCGAACTCGGCGCTCAACCGATCCACGATCGCCTGCGGCGTGCCTTTCGGCGCGAGCACGCCCCAATAGGTCGAGGCCGTCACGCCCGGCAGTCCGGCCTCGGCGAAGGTCGGCACGTCCGGCGTCGCGGCATTGCGCGCGTCGCCGGTCACGCCAAGCGCGCGCAGCGTTCCGGCATCCATGTGCGGCCGCGCCGACGAAATACCGGAGAACATCACCTGCACATGGCCGCCGATGAGATCGTTCATCGCCGGTCCCGTGCCCTTGTAAGGCACATGCTTCACATCGATCCCGGCAACGAACTTCAATAACTCACCGCCGAGATGCGTCGAAGCACCGATGCCGCCCGAGGCGTAGTTGAGCTCGCCGGGCTTGGCCTTCGCGAGCGCCACGAACTCAGCCAAGGTCTTCGCCGGCACGGACGGGTGCGCCACCAGGATCACCGGCGCTGTCGCAAGCAGGCTCACCGGCGCAAAGTCGTTGATGGTGTCGTACGGCAGCGGCTTCAGAGAAGGGTTCACGGCGATCGACGTGTCCGTCATCACCAGCGTGTAGCCGTCGGGCGCGGCCTTCGCGACCGCATCCATGCCGATGCTGCTGCCGCCGCCCGGCCGGTTCTCGATCACCAGCGGCTGGCCGAGCGCCTTCGTCACCAGCGGCTCGATGATGCGCGCCAGATTGTCGGTGCCGCCGCCCGCCCCGAACGGCACCACCAGGCGGATCGGCCGCGCCGGGTAGGATTGCGCGAGCGCAGGCGTGCAGAGAAGCACTGCGAACAATGCGCCGAGCGCAAGCCTGAACTGTCGCATCCCATGTCCTCAAATCTGCGCGGATGCTATCATTCGCGTTCACGCCGCAACAACTCATCACAAGGTGCACAGTGCAGCATTTCCGCGCGAGCGATGGACTGAGGCTCGCCTACACGACCGACGACTTCACCGATCCGTGGCTCAAGGCGCCGACGCTGCTCTTGCTGCATGCCGCGATGGGACATTCGAAGCGCTACTACGCCTGGGTGCCGAAGCTGTGCCGGCATTACCGCGTGGTGCGCATGGACCTGCGCGGGCACGGCTCATCCGAAGTGCCGGCCGCCGAGCCCCCGCTCACGATGGAGCGCCTCGTGCAGGACACACGCGAGCTGCTCGATCATCTGGGCGTTGCGAGCGCGCACATCGTCGGAAATTCCGCCGGCGGCTACATCGGACAGCAGCTCGCGATGAACTCGCCCGAACGCGTCACCAGCCTGATGCTGTTCGGCTCGACGCCCGGGCTGAAGAACAGCCAGGCGCTGACCTGGATCCCACGCGTCGCCAAGGACGGCCTGCGCAAATTCCTCGCCGACACGATCTCGGACCGCTTCCCTGCCGATGCCGACCCGCGCCATGTGACATGGTTTCTCGACGAGGCAGCCAAGAACGATACGGCTTACATCGCGCGCTTCGTGACGCTGATGGCCTCGCTCGAATGGTCGGACCAGTTGGACCGGATCAAGTGCCCGACGCTCGTCGTCTATCCGGGCGCCGAGACGGTCGGCTCGACGCACAATTACGATGCGATGCGCGACCGCATTCCGGACGTCGAGGTGATTTCCTACGAAGGCCTGCCGCACAACATCTGCGACAGCGTGCCGGACCGGTGCACGGAGGATGTGTTGGGGTTTTTGGGGAAACGATTCGGGAAGCCATCGTAGGCATCGTAGGGTGGGCAAAGGCGCGCGCTGCGCGCCGTGCCCGCGCGTTTCATACGCGAAAGGAAGACGTGGGCACGCGCCGCCGCGCGGCGCTTTGCCCACCCTACGACTCCCGCTAAAGTCACCCCATGTTCGTCCAGTTCTTCTCCGAGCTGAAGCAGGCGGGCGTCCCGGTGACGCTGCGCGAATACCTCACCTTGATGGAGGCGATGGAGAAAGACCTCGCCGGCCGCAAGGTCGAGGACTTCTATTATCTCTCGCGCACCGCGCTGGTGAAGGACGAGCGCAACCTCGACAAGTTCGACCGCGTGTTCGGTCACGTGTTCAAGGGCCTCGACCTGATCGAGCAGGCGCTCACCGCGGAAATCCCCGAAGAATGGCTGCGCAAGATTTCCGAGAAATATCTCACCGAGGACGAGAAAAAGCAGATCGAGGCGATGGGCGGCCTCGACAAACTCCTGGAAACGCTGCGCAAGCGCCTCGAGGAACAGAAAGGCCGCCACCAGGGCGGCAAGAAATGGATCGGCACCGGCGGCACCTCACCGTTCGGCAACGCCGGCTACAATCCGGAAGGCATCCGCATCGGCGGGGAAAGCAAACACCGCCGCGCCGTGAAGGTGTGGGACCGGCGCGAGTTCAAGGATCTCGACGACCAGGTCGAGCTCGGCACGCGCAACATCAAGATCGCGCTGCGGCGGCTGCGCAAGTTCGCGCGCACCGGCGCGCCCGACGAGTTCGATCTCGACAACACCGTGAAGGGCACCGCGCACAAGGGCTATCTCGACATCCACATGCGCCCGGAGCGGCACAACACTATTAAAGTGCTGGCGCTGTTCGACATCGGCGGCTCGATGGACTGGCACATCAAGCTCGTCGAGGAGCTGTTCTCAGCCGCGCGTGTCGAGTTCAAGCATCTGGTGCATTTCTATTTCCACAACTGCGTGTACGAGAAAGTCTGGAAGGAAAACCGCCGCCGCTATCAGGAGACGACGCCGACCTGGGACGTGCTGCACAAGTACCCGCACGACTACAAGGTGGTGATCGTCGGCGACGCCTCGATGAGCCCTTACGAGATCACCACGCCGGGCGGCTCGGTCGAGCACTTCAACGAGGAAGCGGGCGCGGTGTGGCTCGAGCGCGTCACGCGCACCTATCCGGCCTGCATCTGGCTCAACCCGGTGCCGGAAGAGCAGTGGGACTACACCTATTCGATCCGCATGGTCCGCCAGCTGATGAGCCACCGGATGTTTCCGCTCACGCTGGAGGGACTGGATCGCGCGATGCGGGAGCTGGTGCGGTGAAATCAGGCCGTAGCCTGGATTGAGCGCACCGAAATCCGGGGATACGCTACCTCCTCAAAATCTGCCAGCGAATTGTAATTGGGGGGACGCCAATGTGGGGAGCCGTAATTCGCATTGGCGCGCGATATGCCTTCTTCCGCCGATGGAAGAATACGATCATTCTCGTCGGAGCCATCCTACTTTGCGGCGTCACAGTATTTCTCGTCGACGCCAAAATGTATTTGTCCGCGGGTTTCGTAGGGGCCTTGGCTGCAATCGTGATGTTTGGTGTCGCTTCACACTATATCCGCGAGCGCCGCGAAGTACGCGAGCGCGAGCTCCAGAAACGAGAACAAGCCGCTAAACGAGCGGCGGCCGCTGTGGCCCGCGGCGAGACAATCAACAAAGCGAAAGCATCGGCCGTGAACGTGGCAAAGGGAGTGGGTGACGGCGCGGCTGGGTTAGCGGGTGCGGCAAAAACTGGATTCTCTAGCGCCCGCGATAAACTTGGGTCGTGGCGCAGGAAGTCCGACGAGGGCGCCTAGAATCCGGACGCCGCTTACTCCAATTCTACCCTCAAATTCCTGCCCACCGCACTCGCCGCCCTTCGCAGGGTGGTGAGCGTCACGGATTGATTGTCGCCATCGAGCAATCGATCCAGCTGACGCCTGCTCGTCTTCATGCGTGTCGCCATCGCGGTCTTGGTGAGGCCCTCCGTCCTCATCGCCACTTTAATCTGGTCCGCGATGATTTCCTTCAACGCTGCATCTTCGGTTTCGGCCAGCAGACCATCCTTCGCGAGAAATTCATCGAACGTTTCGCTGCGGTCTACGTAACCGCGTTTCGCGTTGCTCTTTTTCTTCTTCATCGATCGATCTCCTGTTTGCGCTTGCGCGCAAGTTCGATGTCGTGGGGCGGAGTCTTCTGTGTTTTCTTCTCGGACCCGTGCAGCAGGATCATTTCGGCACCGCTGATCCAAAAGATCACCCGTGCGATGCGGCCTCCGCTCAAGTCTGCGCGCACCTCCCACAGCCCATGTCCGAGCGAGCGGCAGTACGGCATGCCGATTGGCCAGCCGAACTCGACTTTCTGGATCGCACGCCCGATATCTCGACGATCTTCCTTCGGCAGTCCAAGCAGCCATTCGCGAACCGGCCGTCCACCGGCCGAGGTGGCGTAAAACCGGCCGGTGATCTTCTTCCAGCGCGTCGCCATTAGCCCAGCATTGTGTCAAAAATGACACGTAGGAGCAAGCACAATTGGCACTTACGACTTGGCGGTTTTCACTCCCTGCCCTCACGGCCGCGCCGTCGCGCCTTCAACCGCAGCCCCGGCGCATCGCCGTTCGTGAACTCGATCCCGCATGTGGTAATAGTTCCGCTCACGCTGGAGGGACTGGATCGCGCGATGCGGGAGCTGGTGCGGTGAGCCTGGGGCCAAGCGGGGGCGCGCCACACCTCACGATCGGACAAGCGGCCGCGCAGGCATGGCGCGACACACGCGCCGCATTGAGCACGCTCGCCGGTCCGGCGCAGATCGCATTCTTCATCTATCTGATGATGTCGGTGGCGCGCCGCTTCCTGCTGCCCGCCGATCCAGGCACCGCAACCGCGGTGCTGCTCGGCGAATTCATTCTGTCGATCGCGCAAGCTTTTCTGCTCACCCCGTTCCTGATCGCGGTGCACCGCTTCGTCATCCTGGGCGAGACCGGGCGCTATACGCTGGCGCCGGGCGAGCACCGTTTCCAGCTTTTCTTCATGTGGTCGATCGCGCTTTCCTTGCTGGCATGGGCTCCGCCGTTCTTGTTGTGGACCGTCAAGGGAGTATCGACATCAGGGGGCACACTCTCGTTCGCGCTTGGCAGCTTCATCTACATCGTCGTTGCGACGATCATCTCGCTCCGCCTGATTATCCTGTTCCCGGCCATCGCCGTCGATGCGCCGGGTGCAACCTGGCGCAACGCGATGGCCGATACCAAGGGGAGCGTATGGCGCATCCTGTTCATCGGCCTTGTCTCGGCGCTGCCGCTGATCGGCCTTGCGCTTTTGCTGGGGCTGATTGCGCTCTCCCTGGGGGCGCCGAAGGAGATCGCGCGGCCGTCAATCGGCTGGCTCGCCGTCACCAGCATCTTCGATGCGGCGATCGGCGTGCTTGGCTTCACGATCGCGGTGGTGGTCGCCTCACGGTTCTACAGGGAGCTCGGCAACCGGGTGAACCAGTAGGGCGGGGTCAGCGCTTTGGCGCTGCCAAATGGGGACACATTCCGGGCCTGCATCTGCTCAGTCCCGCACACCGACTCGATCCGCATCCGCCAGCTGATGGGCCACCGGATGTATCCGCTGACGCTCGCGGGGCTGGACAAGGCAATGCGGGAGCTGGTGAGGTCAAGTACACGGGTCAATCACCTCGCAGGTGAAAGCAACTTGAAGCCAAAAATTGTGCTGCCGGGGGCAGCATCGGTGAGTTCCGCAAACATCACTGGCTCATTGTAAGGGAGCGCTAGCTGGCCGCGAGGATCATTATCAATCACTATACGTGGAATTGACTCCGACCGATTGAATAACATCATAGACGCTTTCGATGTCACCCGCCTAATCGTAAACGTGTGATCCTCATCTACCTTCATCCACGCGAAGTATTCGAACAGAACGGATGCCGTACCACCTCCTGGAATATTTACAGAAAGATCGAAGGAAAATCCCCTCGGTCCCAAGTCGATTGAGCGTTCCAACCGCGACTCGGAGTCCACGCGCAGAGCGAGTATTCTACCCAGCTCGTGGGGTTTTTCTCTTCCAAAATTGTCTGGGACTAGCGTCAACGGAATTGACGCCGTTACTGCTACATGTGGCAGCAAGTTCCGGAGATTGTAATTCGTCGCTACGCGAACATTGTAGGCGCTTAATCTGGCATCGTATTTATCTATTGTAGCAGTCCTTCGAAGATCTTCTATACAAACAGCGGCGTCGCCAAAGATGGACAGAAAAGTCTGCACTATCTGGTCGGGTACATTAACATCATCAAACAACGCGCGAATTCGGTCTTCGAGCTTCTTAGTTTGCTTTAAACTCGCAATCGACTCTACAACATTCACGCTTTCACGATTGGCGACTTTCCCGTCTGATTTGCTCTCGGATGAGCCCTCGGCCAAACGTTCTACGCTGTGTTCACGAACAAAGCGCGGGGCCTCTCCCAAGGGAGGCGGCACGAAACGTGGCTTTGCATAAACCGCCCGCAGCACCTCCTCCAGCCGTTGATCGGAGCTCAGGTCTTCTCTCCACTCAATAGCTGAGATCCCAGAGAAGTGAGGAGGGATGGCGCATTCAGCACCTGAATCCAACGTTCCTTTGCGAATTATCGGAATGAACTTCCAGCGTGGAGTACCCACCACAATTTGACCTGACACTATCTGCTGCTCGTAACCAACGCCTCCTCGTCGGGTATTAGACTTTCTTGCATACTCGGGCGTGCATATTACCAATATGTGATCCGCCTTCGAAACTTCCTCTTCCATAAATTGGGTGAAACTTTCTCCATAACGGACATGCCATTGATCCAATCTTACCTCGACACCAGACTTAACCAATTCTTCTGACAATCCTCGCACCCATGCTTTGTGCTCGTCGTCGTCCCAAGAGTAAGAAATGAAAACCCTTGGCGTGATCATGATATCTTGCGCGCTTTGAGTGATGGCAATCGTGTACACATTCTAGGTGGTTAGCAAATCTCGCTTACTATGCTTACTCATATTGTCCCCTCCGCCTAGCGGTGAAGCTGCGACGGAATCCTATCGTAATCCAGGAGGCGTCGAGAGCACAACAGGCGAGACACTGAGTAGTGAGTGAGCGAACCCTACAGATAAAGCCTCAATCCCCCAGCGGCGGCTTGTCGACACTCGCCGCCTCGGTGATCAGCGGGCTCCAGTTAAAGTGCACATTCGCGATCGCCTCGCGCAGCCTCGCCTCGTCGACATGCGGCAGGATCAGCTTGGCGAAGCCGCGCTTGAGCATCGCCCACTCCTCCCAGCATGTGCGCGCGCGCCAGGGCGGCAGGCCGGCCGGCACCAGATTGTCGAACAAGGCCTGGTTCGCCGCATAGGCGAGGCACAGCACGTTGTAATGGCGCTGCACGTTTGGCCCGTGCGGCCCGGCGAATTTCTGCGGCACCGGCCGCTCCGAGAAATCCTTGCGCGCTTCGCTGCCCATGTTGAACGCGATGCCTTCGATCAGGCGCCGCGCGTCCTCGGGCGGAAACTGCAGCATCAGATAGATCGAGAAGAAGTCGGCCGCGTCCTCCTCGCGCCCCATCACGGGGACCTCGAGCAGGTCGAAGATGCCGTGCGCGGCCTCGTGGAATAGCGTGTCGATCACCGCACCGACGATCGCGTCGCCGCGCTGCACGCCGCCGGGCGTCGCGACTTTCGGCGCATGACGCTGGATGAGGTCGACGTACTCGTAGCAGAACGTCGCCCGGTCGAAGCCATACCAGGCGGTCTCGCGGCCCTGGCAGCCGCGTACCTCCAGCGTCAGCTCGCGCGGCAAACGGAAAGAGTTGAGCAGCGAACCGACGATCTCGAGAATGCGGCGGTCCCGCATGGCGTCGTGGATGACGCGATACTTCTCCTCAGTCGGCTCTTCGTAGACGATGCGCACCCGGTCGGTGAGTGCGGGCGCCTGCGCACGCGCGGAATGGAGCTGCAGCGCGAGCGCGACGGCCACAACGGTGAGGGAAAACAGGTTCATCG
The DNA here is from genome assembly GCA_049698215.1 of Xanthobacteraceae bacterium. Taxonomy (GTDB): domain Bacteria; phylum Pseudomonadota; class Alphaproteobacteria; order Rhizobiales; family Xanthobacteraceae; genus PALSA-894. Next base: position 12,418 of record JBAVXH010000253.1, read on the forward strand.
GCAAGGCTTGCGAGTTCCGCTGGTGTATCAAACGACGGAATCGCCCATTCCTATCCCTTCGTCGATAAAAATAAACGTGAGTATCGTAGCACGTCATTCGCTTGCGCGGCGGGCCCGTTTGCTCGCTGCCATCCCGGACGCGCTCTTGCCTTGCTCTATGTCAGGCCGAGATGCCGGAGCGAATCCTCCAAACGGATAGGCGCATTGGACCTAGGGGCAATTCCTTCGGCTCAACGCCGGACGGTAGACAAATTTACCGACAGGGAAGACCTCACATCACCTGCCCCACATGACGCTCCGTTGCGGGCTGCAGCGTGCTCATGCGGCGAAAAAACTTTCGCGAGTCGAGCATGGTCGATCTTGCGCCGGACGCCCGCCCCGACAGTCCATCCCACGGACAGGTATCCCGCCACGGGATGATCTTCATCCCCGGCGGCACGTTCCGCATGGGTTCGGACAGTCACTATCCCGAGGAAGCCCCGGCGCATCGCGTTACCGTTGACGGCTTCTGGATCGACCGCACGCCGGTCACCAATCGCGAGTTCCGCAAGTTCGTCAACGCGACCGGCCACGTCACCTTCGCGGAAATCAAGCCGAAGGCGAAGGATTATCCCGGCGCGCTGCCGCACATGCTCAAGGCGGGTTCGCTCGTGTTCACGCCGCCGAAGCATCCGGTCGATACGCGCGACTGGTCGCAGTGGTGGAACTTCAAGTTCGGCGCGGAGTGGCGCAGACCCTACGGGCCGCGCTCCTCGATCAGCGGGCTCGACGATCATCCGGTCGTGCACATCGCCTATCGCGATGCCGAGGCCTACGCGACGTGGGCCGGCAAGGAATTGCCGACCGAAGCCGAGTGGGAGTTCGCGGCGCGCGGCGGGCTCGAGGACGCCGAGTTTGCCTGGGGCAATCAGTTCACGCCCGAGGGCCGCCACATGGCGAACACCTGGCAAGGCGCGTTCCCGCACGAAAATCTTGCAAGCGACGGATACGCGCGCACCTCGCCGGTGACGGCTTTCCCGCCGAACGGTTACGGCGTCCACGACATGATCGGCAACGTGTGGGAATGGACCACCGACTGGTGGTCGGTGAAGCACGAGGCCGACGCGCCGAAGGCCTGCTGCATTCCGCAAAATCCGCGCGGCGGAGCGGAAGCCGCGAGCTACGATTCCTGCCAGCCCGACGTCAGGATTTCCCGCAAGGTGCTCAAGGGCGGCTCGCATCTGTGCGCGCCGAGCTATTGCCGGCGCTATCGCCCGGCGGCGCGCCACGCCGAGCCGATCGACACGTCGACGAGCCATGTCGGGTTTCGCTGCGTGGTGCGAACCAAGGGAAGTCCGTGAACTGAAACAAACAAAGGGAGAAGGTCGCTGTGACAACTCGCAACAACGAGACCAAACGACACGACGCACGCCCCAACAACCTGAACCGCCGCAACATCCTGCTCGGCAGCACCACGCTTGCCATCGCTGCGACCCTTGCCGCGATCCTTCTCGCTGTGCCCTCGCAGGCACAACAGCCCGCCGATCCGCACGGCTGGCTCGGCACCGAGACGGTCAACACCCGGTTCGGCAACTTCGAGTTCAAGAACGGCTATCCAACCGCCGCGGCGGCCGACGCCTTGCTCGATCAGTTGAAATCTAATCGGGCGGTCGAGGTCTACCTCACCCAGTTGCCGGCCGTTGCCATCATCGACTCACGGCGTGGCATCCGCGATTTCGGAGCCAAACGGTCCAACCAGATCGTTATCTGGGAAAACCTGATGGATGCCGAGACGCTTGTCCTCACGGCGAACACCGAGACGGTCTACGGCATGGGCTTCCTCGACCTGAAGGGCGATGGTGCGACCGTCATGGAAGCCCCGCCCGGGATGTTGGGCGCGGCGATGGATACCTTGCAGCGCTTTCTTGTCGATATAGGCCCGCTCGGGCCCGACAAGGGCAAGGGCGGGAAATATCTGTTTCTCCCGCCGGGTTACGCGGGCGCGGTGCCGACGGGATATTTCGTCGTCAAGTCGCCGACCTACAGCGTCAGTTACTTCCTGCGTGGCTTCAAGGTGGACGGCAAGACCGACCAGGCCGTCGCGCTGATGAAGCAGATCAAGGTCTACCCGCTCCCGAAGAAAGCCGGTCAGCCGAAGATGGAATTCCTCAACGGCTCCGGCAAACCGATAGACACGATCCACTCCGACACCATCAGGTTCTTCGAGATGCTGTCTCAGCTCGTCAACGAAGAACCGGCAGAAGTCTTCACGCCGCTCGAACGCTTCTACATGCAGGCGATCGGCATCGAGAAGGGCAAGCCGTTCAATCCGGATGCGAAGGCAAAAACTTTGCTTTCGGAAGCCGCGCGGGTTGCCGGCGCGATGGCGCGCGCCAACAGCTTCGCGTCGCACGATCCCGACACATACTACTACAAGGACCGCAAATGGCAGTTCGTCGGCAACGTGCCGTACAACTTTCTGAAGGGCGGCGTGCTGGAGGTCGATCGCCGCGCCTACGTCTATTACATGGCGGTCGGCAATTCGCCGGCCATGATGGACAAGAACGTCGGTGTCGGCTCCTACTATCTGTGGACCTACAAGGACGCTGCCGGCGGCTTCCTCGACGGCGCGCAAAGCTACAAGCTGCACATCCCGGCGAATGTGCCGGCCAAGGATTTCTGGTCGGTGCTGGTCTACGACTCGCTGAGCCGCTCCGAGTTGAAGAACGGCGAGCCGTTTCCCTCGGTCAGCAAGTACTCCGACCCCACGATCAATGCCGACGGATCGGTCGATGTCTATTTCGGCCCGCAGACGCCGGCGGGACAGGAGAAGAACTGGATCAAGACGGTCGCCGGCAAAGGCTGGTTCCCGATCTTCCGCTTCTACGGTCCGCTCCAGCCGCTCTACGACAAGAGCTGGGTGCTGAGCGACATCGAAAAAACGAATTGAACCGGAGCACAACTTTCGGCGCCGGCAGCCAGTTGTAGCAAGCCTCGTGGTGCGCGGATGCCACACCCGCGGCAACTCGCCTTGGCAGTTACGCGCTACCTCCAGCCGCACTGTCTCAGCCTTACGCTGTAGCCGCTGCGCACGGCGCGGCTCCGTCGTTCGCGAGTTGGTTTGAGGAGGGGCACGCGATGACAATCAAGCCGAACGGTCCGATGCGAGGATTGGCCGCGCTCATCCTGCCGGTCGCGGTCGCCGCCGTTACGGTCACTGTCAGTCAAGAAACATCGCGCGCCGACGAGGGCGGCGTGAGCTTCTGGATCCCAGGACAATTCGGCAGCCTCGCGGCGGCGCCGGCTCAGCCCGGATGGGCGTTCGCCACCATCGGCTATTACACCGACATCAGAGCGTCGGGTGAGGTGGCGGCCGCGCGCCAGATCACGCTCGGCCGGTTCAGCCCGACCGTCAATGTCGATCTCAATGCGACGTTGCGCGCGCGTGTGCCGGCTGATTTCGTGAATGTGAATTACGTGTTCGCGACGCCCGTCTTGGGCGGGCAGCTTGCGATGGGAATGACGGGCGCATTTGGCCGCCCCACGACGTCGATCGACGGCGTGCTGACGGCATCGATCGGCGGCCTAACGGCGACGCGCACGGGCAGCATCTCTGACAGCAGGTTCGGTTGGGGCGACCTTTATCCCATGGCGTCGCTGCGCTGGAATCACGGCATCCACAATTTCATGGTCTACGGAACGGGCGACATCCCGGTCGGCACCTACGATCCGAGCAACCTCGCCAATCTCGGCATCGGTCACGGCGCGGCCGACGCGGGCATCGGCTACACCTACTTCAACCCGGCGACCGGACATGAATTTTCTGTGGTCACCGGCGCGACCTACAATCTCAAGAACACTCAGACCGACTATCAAAACGGCATCGACTGGCATCTCGACTGGGGCGCGTCAAAGTTTCTGTCGAAGCAGCTCTTTGTCGGCGCGGTCGGGTACGCTTACCAGCAACTCACTCCCGACAAGGGCCAGTCGCCTCTTCTGGGCGAGTTCAAGTCGCGCGTGTTTGGTGTCGGCCCGCAGATCGGCTACCTGTTTCCGGTCTTCGACATGCAGGGCTACCTCAACCTGAAGGGCTACGCTGAGTTCGAAGCCCAGAACCGGCCGTCCGGATGGAATGCCTGGGTGACGCTCGCGATCTCGCCGGCGGCCGAGCCGCCGCCCACCGCCAAACCGCGTATCCCGCTGAAGTAAGCCCGCGCGCTCGCGTTACGTGACCAGCAACACGAGGAGCGCGATCGCGGCCGGGAGCGCCTGCATAGCCCAGATGGGCTTGCCCACGGTGGCGCCGCCGTAAAGGCCGGCGACCAGCACGCAGCCGAGGAAGAACAGCGCAAGCTGCATCGCATACGTCGCGGGCGCGAGCAGCGACCAGAACAGACCGGCCGCGAGAAAGCCGTTGTAGAGCCCCTGATTGGCGGCAAGCACTTTCGTGTGCTCCGCCTTTTCGGGGCTCATGCCGAGGGCCTTGCGCGCGACCGGCGTCGTCCACAGGAACATCTCGAGCACCAGAAAATAGATGTGCTCGAGCGCAACCAGCGCGATCAGGATTTTTGCAAAAATCGACATCCGCCCCTCTTCTCATCGCTTCCCGAGCGCGCCGGATGGCCACAGGGCACGTAACACCCGTGCTCAGGCGCACCGCCTGCGCGGTCAGATCGTCGGCTCGTTGTGTTGAGCCCCCCACCTCAAGATGCCACTTCACTTGATCGTTGGAAAGCGCATTGAGGCGAGAAGAATCATCTTTGATACTGCTCGTCGGACACCTGCTCCAGCCAATCCACGGTCTTCCCATCGAGCGCCTCGGAAATCGCGATATGCGTCATGCCGAGCGTTGCCGTCGCACCGTGCCAATGTTTTTCGGAATGTCGGGCGCCGAGGCGATGCGCGATTTCGCCGTGATCGCATAGGCGCGCACCTGGCCGTTGCGCACATAAGGGAGCGCGCTGATCGCCTGATCGAAGGTGAGGTCGATATGGCCGGCGACGAGATCGCGCATCACGTTGGAGGAGCCGGCGCGATACGGCACGAAGCGGCGGAACCTACCCCTCGCGCAATCGTTACCGCTTGCCTGTGTCGCGTCCACGCGCACCGCAGTCACGCGCACCGCAGGGCAATCAACAAGGGGATCGCCTGAGCCGTCAGGCTTGGGACTCGCCAGAGGAGACGTCATGCGCCAAGGAGTTCTTTTGGGATTCGCCGCTCTCGTCGTTGGCTTCGGCATCAGCAGCGCGGCGGAAGCCGCGATGTGCGGCCGCAGCTGCAATTCCGGCGGCCGTTACATTCCGGGCCCGCCCAGTGTTTGCGAGGCGAACGGCCTGAACTACTGCGGCTCGTCGCGCGGCGGCGGCGCCGCCGTTGTTGCGCCCGGGGTGGTCATCGGAC
>JBAVXH010000254.1:0-7879 GCA_049698215.1 Xanthobacteraceae bacterium
GCGCGCCGCATTGCTCGGCCGGGATGCGGAACGCCGCACGCGTCTCGGCGCTCGGCTCGACCACGATCACACGGCAACCGGGCGGCACGCCGCCTTCGATCTGGCGCAACAGGTCGGCGTGGACGATCAGCGCTTTCGCGCCGACATCGCGCAGGATGTAGCCGGCCTCATCGGCCTTGTAGTGCCAGTTGATCGGGCAGGAGTAGCAGCCGGCCTGGCGCGCCACGAGCATCGCTTCGAGAAACGCGATCTCGTTGCGCAGCATGACGGCGACGACATCGCCTTCACCGACGCCGAGCGCGGCGAGGCCGGTCACGCCGCGCAGCGCGCGTTCGGTGATCTCTGCGCCCTCGCGCCGAACAGCGCCCGAAACAAGTGTGGCGACCATCGTCCTCCCCGAGAATTTCGGGGTCTAACCTATTGATCCGAAGGGGCAAGGTCTAGCGCGCGAGCCACTCGGCGACGCGCTTCATGGCGTCGACGCGCGCCGCCGGATCGGTCCCAACGTGGACCCGCGCGGGCGCGCCATTGACGAGAACGTTGTTGCGCTGTTGCAGCGGCAAATTCGGGTGGTCGAAGTCGTGGTAAGCGTTCGGATAGATCTGGATCGTCGCGCGCGCCGTGCGCCCGCGCGCGCCCGCCACCATCTGCTGACAGGCCGAAGCGCTCGACCAGTCGTCCTTCGCGCCAACCAGGATGAGTGTCGGCATGCGCGCGCTCCAGGCCGTGTCACGCAGGCGCCGGCAGCCCGGATAGAAAGCGATCGCCGAGCGGAAGTCGGGCTTGTCGTCCTTCTTTCCGGCGCGCGGCCGTATGGTCCAGAGCGCCGCGACCCCGCCATTGGCCCAGCCGATCAGCGATATGCGATCTGCCGCCACATAGCTCTGCTGCTGCAACCAGTGGCGCGCCGCGTCGGCGTCGACCACGCGGTCGCGGCCGGAGCGGAGCGTGCGCTGGCCCGGGATGCACTGGGAGCCAATACCGCGCGAGCCGAAGCTGTCGGGGAACACCGCCACATAGCCCGCCGCCACAAGCCGCTCGCCCCAGTCGCGATAGCGCCGCGCCAGATTGGTGCGCCGGCCGGCGAGCCCGTCGCAGTTATGCAGCGCAACGACCGCCGGAAATGGGCCATTCCCCTCGGGGCGGTAAAGGAAGGCCTTGAGCTTCAGCCCCTCGGCGGCGATTTCGATGCGTTCGGGCGCCGGCGTCGCTGCTGCTGCTGCTGCTGCTGCTGCGGCGGCGCACGCAATACCCGGCAGCCCCGCCCACAGGGCGGCCGCGCAGATGATTGCTGTCCGAAGCCGCATTGCTGGCCGGCCGATCGAAGGGTTTAACGGTACGGCGCGAACCACTATGTTCTTGGCTCGCTGCGCCGCAATAAGGGCCAAACGGCCTGAACGGAGACTGAACGTGCTGAATCGCTTCAGCGGACCTTCGCCGATGCCGGGGGAGGCCGAGGTCAAGTATCTCGACGGGGACTTCCGCGTGGTGCGGCCCGGCGCCTTCGTGCGGTGCGCCGTTACCAACGTCCCGATCCCGCTCGAAGAGCTGAAGTACTGGAGCGTGGAGCTGCAGGAAGCCTACGCGACGCCCGAAGCGGTGTTGAACCGCCATGCGCCGGGGCGGTTTAAGGATTGATCGTCAGGCGCGTTTGCAAGCCGCCAGCACCAGCTTTCGAAAAGCCTCGCTTTCCGTGGCCGTCAGCGTCACGGGCAGCACGCGTGCCCGGGCAGCAAGCTCGCCCAATGCCGCATCGCCCTGAATGCGCGCCGCATCCTTCTCGGTCGTCAGCAGGACCAGCTTGTTGCGCTTCGCCTCGTCGAGGAGACGCCTTGCCTCCTTGACGCTGAACCGACGATGATCGGAAAAACCGCGCTTGATGGAAGCGTCAATCCCAGCCGCCCCGACAGTCGCAAAGAACTTTTCCGGGTCGCCGATCCCCGCGAAGGCTATCACCTTCTGGCCGGCCAGAGCCGCGATCGCTGCACCATCCGGCTCGAGCGTGGCGTGAAACAGCGGCAGATTGTGTGCCCGCGCCGCGGTGATGACAGACGCCGCTCCGGTCCCGTTGCCGACGACCAGGATTGCGTCCGCGCGATCAAGCTGGGGCTCGAGCGGAGCCCGCAGCGGGCCGGCGGGAAGCACGCGGGCATTGCCGATCCCGCGCACGCCGTCGATCACCAGGATCGAGAAGTCTTTCACGAGCGATGGATTCTGAAATCCGTCATCCATCACGATGATGCTCGCGCCTTTTTCCCGCGCGAGCTCAGCGCCCGCGACACGGTTCGCCGCGACGACCGTCGGCGCGACACGCGCCAGCAGCAACGGCTCGTCGCCGACCTGTACGGCAGTGTGGCCTGCTTCGACGACCACGGGTCCGGCAAGCCTTCCGCCATAGCCGCGGGTGAGGAAGTACGGCCGCTCACCTGCTTCGACCAGCATCCGCGCGATGGCCATCGCGGCCGGCGTCTTGCCGGCGCCGCCGACGGTCGGATTCCCGACGCAAATAACCGGAATGCGCGCGCGCGTTCCTTCCTGCCTGAGCCGTCGCGCCGCGATCGTGCCGTAGAGCGAGGCGAATGGAGCAAGCAACGCCGCCATCGCCCCCGGCTTGTCCCACCAGAAGCGCGGCGCCTTCATTTGCGCATGACCTTATCCGAAAACCGGTGCCCATCCCCGATCGGGGTCGAGGACATGCTTTTCGGGGTCATGCGCTACCTGCGTTCCAGATCGAGCTGCATCAGATACGGCTCGATCGCCGCGAGCGTGCGGCGCAGCGCGCCGCCGAGCTGATCGACCGTCGCAAGCGCTGAATCCGCCACCTGCTTGCGTGCCGCCGCATCGGTCAGCCAGGCGCCGATGCGCACTGCGAGGCGATTGACGTCGAGCACTTCCTCGGCCCCGCGCGCCTCGTCGAGCGCCGCATAGATTTCGTTGAAATTCCAAACATGCGGCCCGTGCAGGATCGCAGCGCCGAGCTTCGCGGCCTCGATCGGGTTTTGCCCGCCGTGACGCACCAGCGAGCCGCCCATGAACACGATCGGCGCGAGACGGTAGATCAACCCGAGCTCGCCGATGGTGTCCGCGACATAGACCTCGGTGCCGCGGTCCGGCAGCAGGCCACGCGAGCGCGCCACCGCATTGAGGCCGGCAGCGGTCGCGATCTCCACCACACCGGAGCCGCGCTCCGGATGGCGCGGCGCGATGATGGTGAGCAGGCCCGGAAAGGTCTGCCGCAGGCGGCGGTGCGCATCGATGATGACTGCTTCCTCGCCGGGATGCGTGGACGCCGCGGCGATCACCGGTCGCTGGCGCACGACCGCGCGGATCGCGGTGAGCTTCCCGGCATCGACCGGCGGCGCCGGCACATCGAGCTTCAGGTTCCCGGTCATGCTGACGCGCGGTGCACCAAGCTCGGAATAGCGCTCGGCATCAGGCTCGGATTGCGCAAGGCACAGGTCGAAGCGCGACAACAGCGCACCGATGGTGTGCGGCAGATAGCGCCAGCGCGTGAACGAGCGCTCCGACAGGCGTCCGTTGACCAGGATCAGCGGAATATCTCTCTCGGTGCAGGCGAGGATGAGGTTCGGCCAGAGATCGGATTCGGCGAGCAGCGCGAGATTGGGACGCCAATGCTCGAAGAAGCGCGCCGCATAGCGCGGCGCGTCGAGCGGAACGAATTGGTGGATTGCCCCTTGCGGCAGCCGCCGTTCGGCAAGCCGTGCCGAGGTCACGGTGCCCGACGTCACAAGCACAGTGAAATTGCGGGCGCGTATGCTCTCGACCAGCGGGATCACGGCAAGCATCTCGCCGACACTTGCGCCGTGGGCCCAGACCAGCGGTCCGGGCGGACGCGCAACGGAGGGTTCGCCGCGCCGTTCGGCGAGGCGCTGCGGGTGCTCCTTGCCGCGGGAGAGGCGCCTTGCCAGGACGAGACGCGACAACGGCGTCGCCATCGAGGCGAAGCTTTGATAGGCGCGCAACGTCCATGGCAGCCGTTCAGCCACGCCCGGTATCTCCGCTCCGATTGTCGGCAATCGCGTAGGCCCGCGACGTCGCCGCGTTCAGATTGTCCTCGACCTGCTGCCGGTATTGCTCCAGCGCACCGTTGTCCGTGTCGGCCGGCACCCAGACCGGCTCGCCGCACACAGCCCCGCCACGGCTGAACGGCAGATTTATGGTTGTCTTGTCCCAGTTGTCGAGAACGTAGCGCCGGCTGGTCGCGAGCGCGATGGGAAAGATCGGACGTCCCGATTCACGCGCCAGCATGACGATGCCGCGACCCGCGACGCGCGCGATCTTTGGCACATCCGCGGTCAACGCAACCGAGTCGCCCGCCTGAAGAGTCGTGAGCAGCGCCTGGAATGCACCGAGGCCGCCCTTTCGGAGAAACTCAATGCCCATGTCGCCGGAGCCGCGGATCGTCTCGATGCCGAGCCGCTTGGCCGCGATCGCGTTGATTTCGGCGTCGCGATGACGCGAGATCAGCACCTTACCGCGATCGCCGGGCCGTTTCGCGAACGCGCTCATGAAATGCTGGCCGTGCCACATCGCGATGATGACCGGCAGATGAGCGTCGATGCGCGCATAGCCGTTCGGCGGATCGATCGTCACGCGCGTCGTGGCGTAGACGAAACGCATGTATTCCGCCGCAAGCGTGCCGGCTGCGACCTGCACCCAGCGCTGACTCCCGAGGCGCTTCCACGATAACATCGGCAAAACGTGCGTCAGCCCTGTCGCGTCGCTTCGGTCGCGGGATCGAGCAGGCGGTGCATGTGCACGATGAAGTAGCGCATCAGGGCGTTGTCGACGGTGCGCTGGGCGCGGCCTTTCCAGGCCGCATAGGCGGTCGCATAGTTTGGGTAGATGCCGACGATGTCGAACTTGTCCTGATCCTTGAACTCGACCGAGTCGAGGGACTTCAGCTCGCCGCCGAACACCAAATGAAGCAGTTGCTTCGGTTCAGTTTCAGTCATGTCCTGATTCCTGCCCCAGCTCAGGCAAACGCTTGGCTCTTCTCGCGCACCAGCACGAGGAAGGCCTCGTGACGCGAACGCCCGGCGGCAACAAGCGCGCCATGCACCGGATCGGCGCGATTGTAGACAAGGGTTTGACCCGCGAACGTGGTCAGTGCGCCGCCGGCTTGGTGCACCAAAAGATCGGCAGCCGCAAGGTCCCAGTCGTGGCTGTTGATCGACGCGAAGGCGAGATCGAGCGTTCCTTCAGCCACACGGGTGAGTCGCAGCGCCAGCGAGAAAACCTTTGGTTCCATAACGAGGTCCGGCGCATGCTTCGCGAGCCGCTCCAGCATCGGTTTCGGGCCCGCGGCCTTGATGCCGTCGAGGCTCGCGCCGGAATTTGCCGTAACGGCAATGCCATTGCGCGTTGTCGGCGAGCCGGCCGCCGCGGCGTAAAACGCGTCCTGAACCGGCGCGAAGATCGCGGCAATCACAGGGCGCCCATTCTCCACCAGCGCGACCGAGATCGACCAATCGTGACGGCCGGACAGGAACGCGCGCGTGCCGTCAATCGGATCGACCACCCAGATGCGCGGTGCGTGCAGGCGGGCGCGGTCGTCCTCGGTCTCTTCAGAGAGCCAGCCAACATCCGGTGCAAGTTGCATCAGGTGCTCGCGCAGGAAATTGTCGACCGCGATGTCGGCATCGCTGACCGGCGAGCCGCCTTGCTTGCTCCAGCTTTTCGGCGAGGCCTCGCGTGCTCTGAGCGCGAGCGCACCTGCCTCGCGCACCACGGCTTCGATTCCGGCTTGCAGCGATGCGGAATCAGGTGCCCGCAACGGTCAATCCCTCAAGGCGCAGCGTCGGCGCGTTCGTGCCATGGCGGAATTCGAGATCGTTCGCGGGCGTGAGCGAAGCGAAAATGTCGTTGAGGTGGCCGGCGATCGTCACTTCGCTCACCGCGTAGGTGAGTTCGCCGTTCTCGATCCACAGCCCGGAGGCGCCGCGGCTGTAATCCCCGGTGACCAGGTTGGTGCCCATGCCGATCAAGTCGGTTACGTAGAAGCCGTCCTTGATCTCGGCGATCAATTCCTTCGGCGTCTTACTGCCCGCTTCGAGATGCATGTTGGTCGGGGCGGGCGAGGGGGCCGACGAGACCCCGCGTCCCGCGTGCCCCGTGGTCTCGAGCCCGAGTTCGCGCGCGGTCGCCGAATCGAGGAACCACGATCTGAGCACGCCGTCTTCGACGACGGCGAGCGGCTTGCCCGCAACGCCTTCCGAATCGAACGGCCGCGAGCGCAGCCCGCGCTTACGCAGCGGATCGTCGACGATGCGAATCCCGGAGCGGAACAGCTTGTCGCCCATGCGGTCTTTCAGGAAGCTCGTCTTGCGCGCGATCGATGCGCCGTTGATCGCGGACGCGAGCGACCCGACCAGCGTGTTCGCGACGCGCGGATCGAACACGACCGGCACGCGCCGGGTCTCGACCTTGCGCGGATTGAGCCGCTTCACGGCGCGCTCGCCGGCAAGCTTGCCGATCTTCTCCGGCGCTTCGAGGTCGCTCCCGTGCAGCGTGGCTGAAAAATCGTAGTCGCGCTCCATTGCGGTGCCTTCACCGGCAATCGCGACCATCGACATCGAGTGGTGCGAGCCGACGTAAGCGCCGCGAAACCCGTGGCTGGTGACCAGCACCATCCCGCCGATTCCCGCGGACGCACCGGCGCCGCCTGATTTGCTCACGCCCTTGACGCCAAGCGCGGCCGCCTCGGCGGCACGGGCGCGCTTCTCCAGTTCCCCGACATCCGGCAACTCCGGGTCGACCAGGTCGAGATCGGGAAACGTGCGCGCCAGCAACGCCGCGTCCGCAAGACCCGCGAACTGATCCTCCGGCGCGACACGCGCCATCGCGACCGCGCGTTCGGCGAGTGCGTCCGCGCCATTGCCCTTTACGTCGTTGGTGGAGACCACGGCCTGGCGTTTGCCCACCAGCACGCGCAGGCCCATGTCGTCGCCTTCGGCGCGCTGGCTCTCCTCGACCGCCCCGTCGCGCACGTCGACCGATTGCGAAATCGAGCGCACCGCAACCGCGTCCGCTGCGTCCGCGCCGGCACGGCGCGCGGCGCTCACGAGGCGCTCGGCAAGATCGATGAGCTGGGATTGGTCGAGAAAGGATGACATCAGGCGCTTACGCTTTAGGGAGTGGCTGGAAGGCTGGCAAGGGCGCTCAAAATCGACCAGGAAGGGCCCGCAGCCCTCATGTTGGTTTCCGCGTCGTTATCGGCAAGCCTCAAATTGATGCGAGGGTGGCCCATTTCCCGACAAATCGCGCGACCCCGGCAAGACGGCGTCAATCATGTCGGCGGAACTGGCCTGCGCTACGGCCCATTAACCAGCGAAATTAAGCCGATTCCGATGTCGCTCTGGCATGGTGCGCGCAACGTCCGGACACAAAAAAACAAGTCCGGCAGGGAGCGATTTCGTGAGGCGTCAAACCGAGCTCGGCTCAGCCGGGTCGGGCCGCACTGCGCGGCTCGACCCCCTCGCTCTGCCCGTCCGCTTCACGGCGAGCGATGCCGTGGCCGACGAAAGCGTCCGCCATGTCGAGCTGCATCGCGAGCGCGTGATTCTGCGCCGTGCCGTGCAGGGGATGCGCATCGCGCTCAACGTTCCGGTGCAGGCGTTTCTCGGCGTCGCGATCCGGCTCACGCCGGAGCAGAACGGCGCGCCGGCCGGCATCGGCGTGTTCCTCGAACATCGCGATCCGGCGCTCTCGATCGAACTCTATTCGGCGCAGAATTCGGACGACGTCGTGGCCGAGTGGCAGCTGTGGTCGCGCGTTCTCGGCGTGCCGTGTCTGGTCGCAGGCAGCGACGGCGCGATCGCCTCGCCCTTCCCGATGCTGGGCGCGGTCCGCTTCAAGG
>JBAVXH010000255.1:0-37737 GCA_049698215.1 Xanthobacteraceae bacterium
CGCCCAGTCCATCCGAGATGGTGTAGCTGAAGCTGACCGGGCCGTTGGTGTTGGCGTCCGGCGTGAAGGTCAGCAGGCTGCCGTTCAGTGTCACCAGGCCGGGGCCGACGTCCACCGCCGGTCCGCCGGAGCTGATCGCCAGGCCGGCCACCTGGGTGATGGTCAGCGTCGTTGCCCCATCCGGATCGCTGTCGTTGCCCAGCGGGCCGAACGTGATCGGGGTGTCTTCCTGGGTGGTGAACGCGTCGCTGACCGCAACCGGGTTCTCGTTGACGTTGGACACCGCGACGGTGAACAGCGTCTGCGCGGTCGCACCGTTGCTGTCGGTGACCAGCACGCCGACCGGGACCGTCTTCTCGGTCTCGAAGTCAAAGCTGGCACCGGCCGCGACGCGCAGCTCGAGCACCCCGGCATTGTTGAACACCACAAAGCGGCTGTCGCTGACCGTAAAGGCCGCCGCACCCAGCGCGCCGTCCTCGACATCGCTCGCCGAGAGCGTGCCGACCACGAAGTTGGTCGCGGCGTTCTCCGGTACCGCAACCTGCCCGGCAAGCGCCGGCGCGCCCGGCGCGTCGTTCACCGTGGTGATTGTCAGCTGGACAGTCGCGCTCGACGTCTTACTGCCGTCCGAGATCGTATAGCTGATCGAGTCGGCACCATTGTAGTTGACATTCGGAGAATAGATCAGTTTGCCGGTCGAGTAGTCGATGGTGCCGTGAGCCGCGGTCGCGCTGGTGATGCTCAGTGAGCCGTGAGCTGTGTCGACGTCCGTCGCCAGCGCGAGCACGTCGATAACAACCGGTGCGTCTTCGCTTGTTGTCACGCTCGCGATGTTCGCGGCCACCGGCGCGTCGTTGAGCGGATTGACGTCGACGGTGAACGTCTGGATGTCGAACAGACCGCCCGCATCCTCGACTTTGACGGCAATGCTGTGCGAGTGGTTGGTTTCGTAATCGATCAGCGCGTAGTTCGCGATCGTCACTACGCCGGTCGTCGCATTGATCTGGAAGCGTCCGCCGGCGTCGTTGACCAAGCTATAGGTCAGAGCATCGCCGGGCGTCGGAATGTTCGGGTCCGTAACGTCCAATGCGGCATTGAAGGACCAGGTCGGCGGTGTCTGGCCGACGTTTTCATCGATCGAGTCGGGCTGCACCGCCGTGCTGAAGACCGGTGCCTGATTGATCAGCTGACTTGCCGTGAACGTCACGCCGTTGAACGTGAAGTTCTCGACTCGCTCACTGCCGATCACCACGACCGTGTCGGTTCCGTCGCGCGCAGCGACGGTGTCCACGATCGTGAACGTGCCCGAGATCGGGTCGAACGTGATATCGTATTCGGCCCACGCGCCGGCATAAACCGCCGTGTCGGTGCCGGATCCGCCCGCGATCGCATCGTCACCGGCGCCGCCGGTGATCGTATCGTTGCCGGCGCCGCCGGTGATCGCGTCGTTTCCACCCTCACCGAAGATGTTGTCGATGCCACCGAACCCATCAATCGTGTCGATGCCGTCGCCAGCGTGAATCGTATCGGCACCAGTGGAGCCAGTGATGTCATTCGCCAGGCTCGATCCATTGATCGCGAACCCCTCCGATTGCGTGGAGGCGTCGACGCCAGACGTGCCGAACAGACTGATCGTCTCAATCCCGATCACGGCCCCGTCGCTCGACAGGGCGAGCTTGGTGTTGGTGCTGATTTCGAGGATGTCGCTGCCCGCGCCGCCATCCATTACGTCGCCCGACACGTAGTCCGTGTCGGTGGAAATGAGAATGCGGTCGTCGTCATTGCCGGCGTTGATCGAGTCGATGCCGGCTCCGCCCTCCAGGATGTCGTTTCCGTCACCGCCGTTGAGCGTATCGCCACCTCCCAGACCACTCAGAGTATCCGCGCCACCGTTGCCAGTGAGAACGTTGGCCTGACCGTCGCCAGTGAGACTGTCGGCGCCTGCGCCGCCGATGGCGTTCTCGAAATTCGCCTGATTAAGCGAGCCGGGTCCGATATTACCGCCGGTAACAGCGGTCATCGAAGGACCAAGCGTCAGGGTGACTCCAAAGCCCGGTCCGGGAGTCGCGGTCGACAAACTAGATACGTCGAGCGTGTCACCGGCGCCGCCTTCGCCGTCGAGGTTACGGACAGTCGCCCCTCCGGTGATCATCGCGCTGACGATCATCGTGTCATCGCCGTCACCGAGGTTGACGTTGACGGTTTCGACGTTCACCACGGAGGAGAGGCCACCGACCGTATTGGAGAACATCGTGACCGTGTCGGCCGAAGAGGCGCCGATTACGTTCAGGATGTCGACGCCATCTTCACCGTCGACGATGTCCGCGCCGTTGCCCAGGTTGTAATTGATGACGTCGGCGCCATCGCCGGCATTGATCGTGTCTATGCCAGCCGAGCCGGTGATCGTATTGGCCTGTGCCGAGCCGTTGATCGTAAAGTTTTCGGTCTGGCTCGACGCGTCGATGCTCGAATTGCTGACGAGTTCGATCGTTTCGACGTTGGTGACCGCACCATTCGGTCCGAGCGTCAGCGTGCCGCCGGATTCGGTGAAGCGGATCGTGTCGGAATTCGCACCGCCGTCGATCGTCTCGCCGGCGTCGTAGTCGGCTGCCGCCGCAATAACGAACGTGTCGTTGCCGGCACCGCCGGACATCGCGTCCGCGCCATCGCCGCCAATGATGATATTGGCCTCGGAATTGCCGGTCAGCGTGTCCGCGCCGCTGCCGCCGGTCACGTTCTCGAAGTCGATCGCGTAGTAGCTGCCGAGAGCGCCCGTGACATTGGGCAGAGCTCCCGGATTGTTGAGGTCGACCGAGACCGACGCGGTCGCGGCAGAAAGATCAAGCGTATCATTGCTGCTGGTGTCGGTGGGCGTCGGGCCGCCCGGGAGCGGGATCTGCTTGGCATCAAGCGCAATCACTTCGAACCCGGAGTGAGCGACCGTGCCGCCGCCAATCGAGATCGCGCTCGTAGAGTCGATCTTGACGGTATCGTCACCGGACGAGCCGAACACACCGAGCGTATCGATGCCGCCCTCGCCATCGACCGTGTCGTTGCCGTCACCGATGATATAGGCGACCGTATCGGCGCCGCCGCCCGAATGCACCGTATCGGTGCCCTGCCCGGCGATGATCAGATCGGCGCCAGAGGTGCCGGTGATGACGTCCGCGGTCGGCGTCCCGATAACGAGCGCCGGCTTGGTGAAAAGAAGCCCGCCGCCGATCGTCCCGAGCGTGACGTTCGACAGGTTGAGCGTGGAGGGCGGAGCGCCGTCGTTGATGTAGCCGCCGCCCTGCGAGCCGCCGTCGACGAACAGGCCGGTCCAGCCGGCAGTCGCGCCGATGTTGCCGAGCTGCAGCCCGGTGCCGGTGAACAAGAGATTGGAGTAGTCGTTGTAGCCGACGAAGTAGGCAAGCGTCTTGGCGTAGGCGCCGTTCACCGTCACGTCGTTGATGGTGACGTTGCCGATCGGCGCGGCCACGTCCTGCGCCGGCGCGTCGTAGCCGGCGAAGAGCAGACCGTGGTCGGTATCGGTAAGCACCGTCCCGGCATTGGTGATGTCGACATTGGTGAGCGTGGCGTTGCCCGTGAACTCGTAGAACTTCACTTGCGCCGGGCCGCTCAGGCCGGTCGCGCCGTTATCGGTGAAGGTCGAGTTCGTCAGCGAGACGGACAGATTCTTGCCCCCGCCGCTGATGAACAGGCCGTTGTTGGCGAAGCCTGACACGTCGGTGTTGGTGACGGTGATCGAGCCCGTGGGGCCGCCGGCCGCGTTGAACGCGCCGTTCATCTGGATGCCGACTTCCGGCCCCGCGCCTTCCGGTATGACCTTGAAATGGTCGATCGTGACGTTCGCACCGCCCGTCAGAATGGCGGGATCAATGTTGAAAGAGGCGACTTGCGCCTTGCTGGCACCGACGGACTGGATTGTCAGCGCCTTGGTGACGTTCACGTCCTCATTGATGAGGGCGTAGCTCGAGCCGACCAGAATCGTATCGCCGGACAGAGTCCCGGCGTCGTCGATCGCGGCCTGGATCGAGGCGTAGGTGCCGACCAAGAGGGTGCTGTGGAAGACCTGCACAGGCTGGTTCAGGTCAAGGGTGCGCCCACCGCTGAACGACAGCCGTTCAATGCCGTTGAGCGTGTCGATTCCTTCGTCGCCGAGTGCCCCCGGTTGACTGTCGGTGATGCTGGTGAAGCCCGTCACGAAGCCGCCGGGTCCCGTCGTCACGACGATCGCGTAGTGGTCGCGCACGTCGGCATAAACCGCCGTGTCGGCGACGCCCATGTCGGTCGTACTCGACCCGCCATAGATTGTGTCGTTGCCGAGGCCGCCGGTGAACGTGTCGTTCCCGCCGCCGCCGGCGAGCGTATCGTCGCCGCTGCCGCCGTCGATGATATCGGCGCCGGTCGATCCGAGAATGATGTCGTTGCCGCCGAGGCCGCTCAGCGTGTTCGCGTCATTGATCGGCGACGCGCCGCCGAAATCGATGCCATCGGAGTTGAGGCTGGCGTCGCCCGCGATGTAGTCGGCATTGGCTGTGCCCGTGATGGTATCTGCGCCATCCGAGCCGAGGATCTTGACGAGATTCGCGGCGGCCGGGCCTCCATCCAGGAACGTATTGCCGCTGGCCAATGCGTCGAACGTGAATGACGGCGACACGCCACGGAAGTTAAAGTCCGTATCGACGAGATTGAAGGAATTGTCGGTGATCCAGTCGACCGTTCCGCCGGCGTTCAGCCCGAGCGAGACCGCCGTTCCGGCGGTGTCGAACGCGTTGTCGTGGACCGACGTCGTCGTGCCAGGGGTGTCGAGGTTGAGCGCGGTGCGGACGTACTTGAAGGTGTTGTCGGCGATCTCGAGCGTGACCGCTCCGCCGTCGGACCAGATCGCCCGGCCCCACGACGCAGTCGAGAACGCTCCGGTGCTGCTACCACTGAACAGGTTGTCGGTGATCGTGAGCGTGCCGGCTCCGAGCGGACCGTTCGAGATCGCGCGGTCGTCGTTGGCGGCGCCCGCGATCGTCGACCAGAAGATCGAGTCGGTGATTAGATGGCCCGCGCCGCTGCCGCTGGCGTGAACCTGAAGGATCGGGTCGGCGGCGCCACCACCCGTCGTGGTCCCGTTGTTGATGAAGCGAAGGCCATCGATCGTCACCGGCGCTGATGTCGTGATGTCGTGGCGCCCGATCAGGTTGGTCTCGCCAACCCCTCCCGCCGCATCGCGGCCAGCCGGTGCGTCGCCCGCGGTGCCGGCCTTTGCGCCGAGCAAGATGACGGACTTCGAGAAGTCGACGTTCTCGGTGTAGGTTCCGGGTGCCACCAGGATGGTATCGCCCGCCGTGGCGGCTGTGATCGCGGCGTTGATGCTGGTGAAGCCGCCGTTGGTCGCATCGTTGTCGACCAGCCAGTAGGTCGTGCCCCCGATCTGAACCTTCTCGATGCCGTGCAGGGTGTCGGTATCGCCGCCGTTGGTCACCTCCCAGGCGCCGGCCCCTGCATTCCACGCGACCGTACCGGATGCGTAGATCGCAGTGTCGGTCGTGGTGTTGGCGTCGTCGCTCGCAACCGTGCCGCCGTAGATCGCGTCGTTGCCGAGGCCGCCATGGAACGTGTCGGCCTCAGTACCGCCGGTCAGTATGTCGGCGAGGTCGCCGCCGGTGATCTCATCCTGGCCGGCCTCGCCGTTCACGACGAATTCGACATTCGAGCCTGTCGCATCGAAAACGTCGTTGCCGCCGCCGAGGTTGACGATGATCGTGCTGGTCGAGACGCCCGCCGAGACGAAATCACCGCTCGCCGTGATCGTGTCATCTCCGCCGCGCGCATTGACGGTGATGTTCTCGAAATCCTTGACCGACAGCTCGGCCGCCACGTCGGCATCGAGGTTGATGACGACACGCCCTGCCGAGACGCCAAGGGTCGCTACATCGTCCGTACCGCTCACCGCGTCATTGAGGTTGACTGTCAATGTGTCAGTGTCGGTTGCTGGAACGTCGTCGTCGGGCGTGTTCTCTCCGCCATTGATTGTGTAGGTCGCTCCGGTGCCGGCCGCGCCAGTCACCGTTGCGGAATCGTTGCCGGCCCCAAGATCGATATTGATGTTCTCGACGTTGGTAACGCTCGCGGGGGCCGACGTGCCGGACCAGGTCGTGCCGTTGATGACGATCGTGTCGTTGCCCGACGTGCCGGTCAGCGCAAGGGTGTCGATTCCGCCCTGGCCATCGATGGTGTCGGCGCCGTCGCCCGCCGCATAGTGGATCGTGTCATTGCCCTGCGAACCAATGATGTTGTTCGCTGCCGTAGAGCCGGTGATGTCAAAGCCATCTGTCTGAGCGGACAGATCGAGGTTTGCCGCAACCGCGCCATCGATGACAATCTTTTCGACGTTCGTCAGGTCGCCGTTGGCGCCAAAGCTGTAGCTGCCGGGGCCGCTGATCTCCAGGGTGTCGCCGGTGCCTGCGCCGCCGTCGACGGTGTCGCCGGTGAAATCAGCCGGCGCAGAGACCTCGATCGTGTCGTTGCCGCCGCCCGCATCGACGTTTTCGACAGCGGTTGACAGATTAATGAAATCAACGCCGTCCGAGCCTTCGACGGTCATCGGAGACACCGAACCGTCGGCTGCAAAGTATTCGTAATTGTGGACGCCGATGCCGGTGAAGTCGTTGGCGCCAGAACCGAGGTTGTTGATGTTGTTGTCGACCGCGATGGTCCCTTCCTCGATGATCCCGTAGTCGGCCGTGTTGATGTGGTTGCCTTCGACGGTCGCGCCTGAAGCACCGATCAGATAGATGCCGGTATCGGTCACGCCCGTGCCGTTGTAGGTGTTACCGGTGACTTGCAGTCCGGTACCCCCAAAGACGAGCAGGCCGACCGGAGTCACAGTCCCAGGCGTGTAGCCGAAGCCGCCGATCGTGTTGTCGGTGACGGAGCCTGTAGAATTGCTGCTGAGTTGAATTCCGTTCTGCCCAATCGCGGCGGTCGGGCCTTGTCCGGTGACATGGACGTTATCGATATCGACAATCGTATTGCGCGCGATGATGCCGGTCTTCTGGAAATCCAGGACAAACGAATCCTTGATCGTAAAGCTGTTCACCGGCGCAGGCGTCGTAGCGTTGGAAACAAGAACCGCCTGACCCTCCTGCACGCCATTGTAGGGCGTGTAGCGAACGCCTGTTACCGTCACATTCTCGACGAGGCCGTCGTCCGTATTGATGAACGCGATACCGATGAAATCCTTTTGACCGGAGCCAAGACCTTCGACCGCCAGCGCGCCGCGTCCATCGCCATCGACCGTGATGCCACGGATCGTGACGTCGTTCGCGTTCACGACGGCAACGACTGCGTTGATGTCCTTGTTGGAGATCGGGTCGATGATGCCGTTTGTGGCCAACGGCCCCGTGTTCGGAGCCTTGATTGAGACTGCCCCTGCGCCCGTTGCTTTTTCGATTGTCAGATTGTTTGAACCGGCGCCATTGACGAACACCTGTTCGGCATAAGAACCAGTGGCGATCAGGACCGTGTCGGTCGCGCCCGCATCCGCACTGGCCGCATTCACGGCAGACTGGACAGTTGCAAAGCCGCCGTCCGCGGTCTTATCGACGAGCCAATAGTGCTGGCTGCCGATGACGACATGCTCGATGCCATGCAGAGTGTCGACGTCGCTCCCGCTCGTCACTTCCCAGGCTGTGCCGTTCCAAGAGATCGAACCCGACGAATAGGTCGCGGTGTCGATCGTGCTGTTGGCGTCGTCGCCAGCGGTGGTTCCGCCGTAAATGATGTCGTTGCCGGCGCCGCCGGTGATCGTGTCGGCGCCCGCGTATCCTTGAATCGTGTCGCCGCCGTCACCGCCGACGATCGTGTTATTGGCGCCGTCACCGTGGATGCTGAGCGCGGGATCGAATCCGTTCGCGACGAAGCGGCTGTCCGCACCGTTCATCTGGATTTCGAGCGCATTGGCCGTCAGCGTGGGCGGAGTTCCGGCGTCGAAGCGAACGATCGTCTGTCCGCCGCTGGCCGCGCTGTCGTCGACCGATACCGCCGCGATCGTGGAGTTCGAGATCGTCGTGCCCTTGATGGTGACATCGGCGCTCGCGCCGGTGCCATAGGTCGCTTGCTGTTCGTAGACGTGGACGCCGATGCCGTTGCCGTCGAGGATGCCGCCCTCGATCAGGATGTTCGCCGTGGTCGGCGTATTCCACACGCCGATGCCGGCATCCGCTCCCGTCACGTTGTTGTTGAGGACGTTGACTGACACTCCGCTCTGGATCGACCAGACCAAGATGCCATCGACGTCGGTCGCACCGGCGATCTTGTCGATGTTGTTGCCGCTGATCGTGAACGCGCTGGCGCCTGAATAGTGCAGATTGTGGAAGATGCCGACGCCGTCGGTGGTGATCGTATTGCCGCTGAACGTCCGGTCTGTCGCGCCGGCGGTCGGATCGGCAAGATGGAAATTGCCGGTCTGAATGCCGACCGTCGCATCGGTCATGACGTTGTTGGTCACGCCCGCATAGGCGTTGTTGTAGAGCAGGACCGCGATGCCGTAGTCACCGCCCGCGTCGTCCGAGTCGAAATTCTCAAACCGATTGTTGGTGATCAGGTTGCCGCTGCTGGGAGTCGGCGGGAGATTGTAGAGCTGAACGCCGTTGTAGAGATTCTTGATGATGTTGTTCTGGACCAGCAGATTGTCCGCTGCGAAAGTCTCCTCATTGGCGATGCCATTGGCGGCGTTGAAGTCCGCGCCATCACGCGCCACACCGCCGCTGATCAGCGTATTGTCACCGTCCAGGGTGAAGCCTTTGATCACCACACCATCGGCGTTGACGAGCATGAGCGTGTTGCTGACGGACGTGTCAGAGTAATCGGTGTCATTCGTCGCGGGCCTGAGGATCGTTTCCGGGCCGCGCACACCGACGTTCGGATCGACATTCCAGTTCGCGCCGAGCAGCGTCACCGACTTGTTGATATTGAGGTTCTCGGTGTAGGTGCCGGCCGCGACCAGGATGGTATCGCCATCCATGGCGGCGTCGATCGCGGCCTGGATGGTGGTGTAGGAGCCCTGCGTATCGACCAGCAGGAAGCGGCCGGTTGAGCCGCCGACGCCGTCGGGATCGCCGCCCGCAACCTTCTCGACATGCTTGAGCGCATCGGTGCCCTCGCCGCCCGCGCTGGCGTTCACCGTCCAGGTGTTGGTTCCGCTGTCGTAGCTGAAATTCGAAGCAGACAGAGTCGTGGTGTAAACGACCGTATCGTCGCCCCCGGCGCTATCGATGGTGTCGTTGCCATGCCCGCCAGCGATGGTGTTCGCAACGGTGGAGCCGGTGATGTTGAAGCCCTCGGTCTGCGCCGAGAGATCGACATTCGCAGCCACCGCGCCATCGATGACGACGTTCTCGATGTCGGTGACCGTGCCGCCCAGCGTGTAGCTGCCCGCGCCGGTAATCAGGATCGTGTCGGTCTGGCTGCCGCCGTCGAGCGTGTCCCCCGTATAGCTGGCAGGGGACGCGATCTCGATCGTGTCGTTGCCCGCGCCGGCAGTGACGGTCTCCACCGACGTCGTCAGCGCGATGTAATCGTGACCGTCCGACCCTTCGACTGCCATTGGCGAGATCGAGCCGTTGTCGACGAAATATTCGTAGTTCGATACGCCGATGCCTGTGAAGTCGTTGGCGCCCGGCCCCGAGTTGTTGACGTTGTTGTCGATGGCGACGGTGCCGATTTCCGAAATCCCGTAGTCGGCCGTGGCGATGTGGTTGCCTTCGACCGTCGCACCTGATGTTCCGATCAAATAGATGCCGGTGTCGGTCTCGCCGGTGCCGGTATAGGTATTGCCCGTGATGATCAGGCCGGTCCCACCGAAAACCAGGATGGCGACCGGCGTCACCGTTCCCGGCGCATAGCCGAACGCGCTGATGATGTTGTTGCCGATCGTGCCGGTCGAGTCGAGCACCTGAATGCCGTTCTGCCCGATGCCGGGCTGCACGCCGCCGCCCGTAATGGTCACGCCCGTGACATTGAGGATCGCATGGTTGAATACCGTGGCGTTCTTCTGGAAGTCCGAGATCGAGCCGCCAGTCATCGTGAAGGCGAGGTCGCTGTTGTTGTCGACCTGCAGCCCGACGCCGCGCTGGTTGCCGCTCTGGATCGGATGGCCGTCAATCGTAAGGCCGCCCGGGTAGGCGTCGTGGATGCCGGTGATGTCCACGTTGAGCAGGCTGCCGGATGCGTTGCGATAAACGACGCCGATGAAATTGGCATTCGGTCCATCGACGGTATTACCGACGCCGTTGCCGTCGACGTCGATGCCGTCGAGCACCACGTTGGTCGCGTTCGTGACTGTGACCACCGCATTGAGCGCGCGCCCGCTCGACGACGTGCCGTGTTGCGTCACGTCCGCAGGCGCCTCGACCACAACCGTGGCGCCCGTCATCGCCTTGATCGTCAGGTTGTTCTTGCCGTCAACGACGACCTGTTCGAAATAATTGCCCGACGCGACGAGGATCGTGTCGCCGTCCGAGGCCGCGTCCACCGCCGCCTGGATGGTGGTGTAGGAACCGAGCGGATCGACCAGCAGGAAGCGGCCGGACGAGCCTCCGACGCCGTCCGGATCGGCGCCCGCGACCTTCTCGACATGGGTAAGTTTGTCGGTGCCTTCGGCGCCGGCACTGACGGTCCATGTATTGGTTGCGACGTTGTAGCTGAAATTCGGCGTAGATAGGGCCCCGGTATAAGTGACGGTGTCACTGCCGGTGCCGCCGTCGATGACATCGTTGGCAGCGGTCGACGCAAACGTGTCGTTGTCCGAGCCCCCCGTGAAGATGCTCGGCACCGAAACGGTGTCGAGCGTCGAATTGGTCAGATGCAAGGACCCGCCGACCGGCTGGAAGCTCGGATGATCGACGTCCGTGAAGACGTTGGCGTCGATCGTGATCGTCGAACCCGCAACGGTCGAGCCGGGAACGCCGGAGGTACGAATGCCGGCGTCGGCATCTTCGAAGGTATTGCCGCTGATCGTGATTGCGCCGCCGAACGGCGACGGGGTGAAGAACACGACGCCCGCCGCGAACCCGCCGCCCGTGTCGGGGGCTGCCCGATGCATGTCCTCGAACGTATTGCCGGTGATGTTGAGCGGTCCGGTCGCATTGGCGACCAGCACCCCGATGTCGACATTGGTGAAATGGTTGTTGCTGACGGTGCCGGTGACGTCGCTCAGGTTGATGATGAGCGGAACATTGTTGTCGTCGCCCGGCTGGTAGGTGCCGGCGTGCCCGTTGAAGGTATTGCCCGTGAAGGTGACCGTGGTGGCTGCGGGATTGGCATGATTGCCGACAGGCTGGAACAGCGCGCCCGTATAACCGGTCGCGTCCATGAGATTGTCGGTGAACGTGAAATGATCCGGCTGGTTGAGATAGAAGTTGTTGCTGTTGTTTCCGCCCGCGGTCAGCGTGAACACGCTGTTGGTGAACGTGATGTTGGTGGCCGCCGTGCTTTCGACCAGGACATGCGTCCCGGTGAATTTCAGACCGTCGAATGTCACCAGCGCCGTGGTCGTGACATTGATGGCATTGCCCGTGGTCCAGTTGAGAATGCTCTCTGCGCCGCGCGTGCCGGTTCCGGCGGTGCCGTCGTTCGCCCCGAGGAATGTGAGCGCCTTGTCGATCGTCAGGTTTTCGTTGTAGGTGCCAGCGTCGACGACGATGGTGTCGCCGGGACTGGCGGCATCAATCGCGGCCTGGATCGACATGCCGGCGTGGACATGGAAAGTCCCATCCGGCGCTGCGATGATCGTTGTCGCGCGCAGCGCCGCCGACACGCCGGCCGGGTATTGGGGCGACGCGAGGAAGGCAGTCGCCTCGGCCTCGGAGGTAAAGAAATACATGTAGGGAGTGGCGGAGCCGACGCCCATCTTCACTTCCCAGCCGGTGCCGATCGCGTACGCCGCGGGAACCGTTACGCTGCCGAGGCCCAGCGATACCCCACCCCCACCCGGCGTCGAACCGATCTCGTCGCTGCCGTCGCCCGAGATACCGTTGGAATCGTCCTGTGCGTAGATTTTGACGACTTCCGTCGCCGCGTAGGTTCCGGCGAACGTGATGGACTTGGTCTCGTTGTCATAGAAGCGGTTGGTGCTGTAGAGCGCGACCGAGCCCCAGTTGTTGCCGCTGGTGCTGATGTTTTCGAGCGTCACGAAGGAGCTGTCGGTGAGCGCGATGCCGTTGCCGTCGGTGTTGAGACCGTTGGCGGTGACGTTCTTGATCACTGCGCCGACCACGCCGTTGAGATCGATCTGGCTGCGACCGAATCCCGTAACGGTCAGATGATCCAGTGAGAGGTCGAGAACCCGATCGGTTGGATTGCTCGTGTCGGGATTCACCTTGATCCCGTAATTTCCGCTGGTGTTGACGACCAGTCCATTGAGCGTGAGGTTTGAGAGCGACACACCGTTCGCATCGACCAGAATCCCGTAGCCGGCCGACGATGTGTAATTGAGGACGACGCCCGCCTCGCTCGCACCTGTGAGCGTGATGTCGTGTCCGATGTGGAGCGTGGACGACAGCGTATAGGTGCCGTTCGCCATGTTGATGGTGTCGCCATCAATGGCGCTTGCGACGGCGGCGAGAAGTCCAGCCGTGTCGGACACGTTGTAGGTGGTCATGGTCATACTCCTGATCGCGACGTAGTTTCGGCTTCGGCTTGGAACCCCGAACACCGCGTCGACTTGCGGGATTGCGGTTCAATGGTCATGGCGCGACCGCTGCGATGCGACGCATCAGAGTCGGAAGGACGACAAGCGGCGAGATGCGCGTGGCGTTTCGAACGGCAGCGTCACAACTCGCGTCAACGCACGAGCGCAATCGCGTCTCACGTGTGCCGGCTGCACCGGCAACGCCTACTCAAATCAACGCCACACCCAGCCCCGCTCGAACGCTTCGAACAGCCCTTGCAACTTTTCATTAACCACGGATGGCACAGTGGCTCATCATCCAAACGGATGAAGCGCGGCACAGGCTGGGGGATTTCCGCCGGTTGTCGTTAATGGCAGAAGGCTTCGCCTGCCTGCAAGCATTTGAAGCGGCTCTGCTAGTCGTCCGGGCCGCGTACGACCTAGTCGAAATACCTACGTCGCTTGCGCCAAGCCCAGCCCGTCACGCGGCGCGCCAAGGATCCGCTCCTGGTGCGATAGATCCAGTCAGCGTCCGGCTGGAAACTTCGGCTGCGCGGCGCGGGCCAAATAGGCCGCGATGATCTCCCGCGTGATCGAGCGGATATCGAGCCACTCGAGCTCCAGGCTGATGCGCCCGTCGGGAAGCTCGGCGAAATAGGCGTGCTGTTGCTCCGCCTCTGCACGCAAAAGGTCGTCAAACGCCTGCTGCGCTGATTGGAGGGCGTCGGAGTCAAGGGTCATGGCGTCGCGCAACCATCTTTGTGACAGCCCAGACGCTAGTTCGACGGCGATAGCGCCGCATCATTTGTTTGAATGACGGACAACGTTGCTCAGCGCAAATGAGCTATGCGGCTGAGGATCGCGACCAATCTGCCTTGCCGACGGGTATTGGTCCTTCGCACAGGCTGGTCGACGGCACCGGGAGGCGCGTCAAGTCCGCCAAGCGGCGCGGTGTCCGTCGCGGCCGCACCACGCGTTTGGGTGACGGCGCGATTTAGCTAACTCAGATGAGCGATGCGGCTGAGGATCGCGATCAGCTTGCCCTGCCGCTGGCTGCCCGTCTTCGCGAAGATCGCGGCAAGCTGAGTGCGTGCTGTCGACATCTTGATGTTGAGATGCCGCGCCGCCTCTTCGAGGCTGACGCCGCGCGCGAGGCTCTGCGCGAGCTTCACCTCGGCCGATGTCAGATCGAAGTATTCCTGGAGCGGCTGCGCCGCTGGCACCGGGAGACTGGTGAGTGCGGAGGCGATTTGCGACTTTCGGTTGGCGGCATTCAGAGGCACATCGCGCAACGCGCGTGCCGCCGCAATTCTGGCCGGGAGGATACGCGTGGGCGGAAGCAGACGGGGCTGCGGCCGATTGCGCGTATTGCTTGATGTCTCGAACTCTCCATAGCTCGCCAGCCGGCGAGCCACGCCCTTCTCCAAATCCATATCTCCACCGGTCTCTAAAGCGAATGGGCCCGCTGCAATCTTGATGCCGTCAACCACAATCAAACTGACTACGAGTAGTGCACCCTAACGTCACCGCAACCGGAAGTACATCCCAATTTTGGGAAATCTTTGTGCCAGCCGGGAAAGGCGGCGTCATGTCTAACGAGATGGCGAGCGGCGAAGGCTCTGAAGAAACTGGGGAATCGCGACTTGGGTGGAGCAGACGGCCAATCAAGTGTCGCTAGCGGACGTGGCGGCCTCGCGATCAGTTGAGTTAAAGCGGCCGACAGCGACCTAAGCCATAGCCTATCGCACACCGCGCAACGACAGTTCGCCCGCACGATGGCAGCTCACCCAGCGATTCTCTTCGACCTGCTCCAGCGGCGGCGGTTCGACACGGCACCTTTCCTGCACATAACGGCAACGCGGGTGGAAGTGGCACCCCGGCGGGGGGCGTCCAGGGTCGGCCACTTCGCGTTCCAGGATAACGCGCTCAGCCTTCAGACGCGGATCTGGCTTTGGTACGGCCGAAAGCAGCGCTTCCGTATAAGGATGCTTCGGGGACTCATAGAGCGCGCGCGTGCCGGCGACCTCGACGATACGGCCGACATACATCACTGCCACCCGATCGCTGACGTGTTTGACGACGCTGAGGTCGTGCGCCACGAACAAATAGGTGAGACCGAGTCGATCCTGCAAATCCAGCATGAGATTGAGTATCTGCGCCTGCACCGACACGTCGAGCGCGGATACGGGCTCGTCCGCAACGATCAGGCTCGGATTGAGCGCTAGCGCACGCGCGATGCCGATACGCTGCCGCTGGCCCCCGCTGAATGCGTGCGGGAAGCGATTGCGGTAGGCGCGCGGCAATTGCACCATGTCGAGCAGTTCGGCGACGCGCCTGCGTCGCTCCTCGGCGCTGCGCATTCCGTTGACCAGTAGAGGCTCGCCGATGATATCGGCGATACCCATACGCGGATTGAGCGACGAGAAGGGGTCCTGAAACACCATCTGCATGTGACGGCGGTAGCGCTTGAGCTCTCGCTTCGAGAGCGCCGCGAGATCCACCTGCCTGCCGTCCACCGTGAAGCGGATTTCGCCCGAGGTGGGGCTGAGCGCACGCAAGATGCAGCGCGACACCGTCGTCTTGCCGCAACCGCTTTCACCGACCAGCGCCAGCGTCTCGCCTTTGCGGATATGGAAGCTGACGCCGTCGACGGCTTTGACCTGACCGACCGTGCGTCGCAGGAAGCCGCGACGGATCGGAAAATGCTTTCGCAGGTCCACGACCTCGAGAACGTTCATGGCTTCCCGCCATAGAGGAAGCAGCTGACTTCCCGGCCGTGGTCTCCGGCGAGCACGGGCGGAACGGCGCTGTCGCAAACCGACGTCATGAAATCCGGGCAGCGCGGATGGAACGGACATCCCGTAGGACGATTGAACGGATGCGGGATCGAGCCGCCGAGCGTCGCGAGCTTGGTGCGTGGCGCCGCCGTGATGCTTGGGATCGAGCGCAGCAGCGCGCGCGTGTAGGGATGCCTCGGCGCGTGAAAGATATCGTCGACGCTTCCCTTTTCGACCGCACGCCCGAGGTACATGACCACGACGTCGTCAGCCATCTCGGCGATAACGCCCATGTCGTGGGTAATCAGGATGAGCGCCAGCCCGCGCTCCTCCTGCAAGCCGCGCAGCAAGTCGAGAATCTGCGCCTGGGTGGTCACGTCGAGCGCGGTCGTCGGCTCATCGGCGATCAGGACACGCGGATCGCAGGCGAGTGCCATTGCGATCATCACGCGTTGACGCAATCCGCCGCTCAACTGAAACGGATACTCGTCGACGCGGCGCTCCGGCTCCGGCACGCCGACGGTCCGCAGAAGTTCGATCGTGCGCGCCCGTGCTTCCTGCTTCGACGCGCCGCTGTGCTGGAGGATCGCCTCACCGATCTGATTGCCCACTGTATAATAGTGACTGAACGAGGCCATCGGCTCCTGAAAGATCAGCGCGATCTCCTTGCCGCGGATCGCGCGGATCTGGGCGCCGTTTGGCGCAAGCTTTACGAGATCGATCGGATCACCTCGAACGCCGGTCGTGCTGTGGAGCCAGATTTCGCCAGCTTCGATGCGCCCCGGCGAATCCACAAGCCCGAGGATGCTGCGCGCGGTAATGCTCTTGCCGCATCCGCTTTCGCCGACGACGCCGAGCGTGCGGCCCGGGCGAACATCGAAGCTCACGCCGTCGACTGCGCGCACGATTCCCTCGGGAAGATGGAAATAGGTCTTCAGATCGCACACCGACAGGATCGGAGCTGCGGCACCTTGCGTTGTCGGCGCGACGCTCTCAGCCATAGGGGTCGGCGGCATCGCGCAGTCCGTCTCCAAGGAAGTTGAATGCCAGGATGATGGTGATGACCGGCGCCGCCGCGGCGAGCAGCCACGGCGCCAGTGCCAGCGCTTCGATGTTTTGCGCGTCCTGCAACAAGATGCCCCAGCTGATCGCCGGTGGTCGCAGGCCGAGGCCAAGAAAGCTCAGCGACGTTTCGCTGATGATCATTGCGGGCAGCGCGAGGCTCGTCGCCGCGATGACGTGAGAGAGGAACGACGGCAGCATGTGGCGGAAGATGATCCGCATCTGCCCGGCGCCCGCAAGCTCGGCAGCAGTGACGAAATCCTCCTCGCGCAGCGAGAGGAATTTCCCCCGCACGACGCGCGCGAGATCGGTCCACGCCAAGAGCGCGATGATGACCGTGATGGCGAAATAGATCTGCGTGACCGACCAGGTATTGGGCAATGCCGCGGCAAGGCCCATCCATAGGGGTATCGTGGGCATCGATCGGATGATCTCGATCAGCCGCTGGACGATGGTGTCGATAATTCCGCCGTAGATTGCGGAGATGCCGCCGAGCAGCACCCCAAGGAATAGGCTGATCGCAACGCTGACGAGGCCGATGGTGAGGGACACGCGCGTCGCGACGACGAGGCGCGACCACAGATCGCGGCCGAGGCGGTCGGTGCCCAGCAGATGCAGCGTTTCGCCGGGCTGCGGATTCTTCAAACCAAGCAGGTGGACGTTGATTGTGAACAGGCCGAACAGTTCGTACGGATAGCGTTCGACAAACAGCGCGAGGTCGACTTTCGTCGCCTGATCGCGGACCATGCGGAACGTGCGCGGGTCACGGCGCGCGCGCAGCACGGTGACATGCGGCTTGAGCGACCAGTCGTCATCGAAGAAGCGCGTCGCCTGAGGCGGCGCATAGGTGCGTCGCGCGTCGGTGTCGTGCGGATCCATGGTGGCGAAGAAGTCCGCGAAGACGGCCAGCAGATAGAACAGGATGACGACGATGCCACTCGCCACGGCAAGTTTGTGGCGGCGGAAGCGCCACCAGGTGAGCTTGAGCTGGCTCGCGACTGCAAATCGTTCCTCAGCGGCAGCCGCCTCTTTCGCCACGGAGGATAATCCGAACAGACGCACGAGCATGGGCGCCTCAATCGAGCTGATAGCGGATGCGAGGGTCAACCCACATCAGCACCAGATCCGAGATCAGGGTTCCCACGACCGTAAGCACGCCAAGTAAGAGCACGATGGTGCCCGCGAGGAACATGTCCTGCGAGATCAATGAACGGACCAGCAATGGCCCGACTGTCGGCAGGCTGAGCACGATCGATACGATGACGCTGCCGGAGACCAGATAAGGGAAAAGGTACGCGACGGTGCTGGCGAATGGATTCAGTGCGGCGCGCACGGGGTACTTCAGGATCACGCGGCTTTCCGATAGGCCCTTGGCGCGCGCCGTGACCACGTAAGGACGCCGCAGCTCGTCGAGCAGATTGGCCCGCATGATACGAATAAGTTGCGCCGTGCCACCGAGGGCAAGAATCACCGCCGGCAGCGGAAGATGCTTGATCAGGTCCCAGGCCTTGCCCCAGCTCCAGTCGGCGAGCTCGTATTCAGCGGAGAACAGCCCGCCGACATTGGCGCCCAGGAAGCGGAACGAGAGATACATGATCACGAGGGCGAGCAGGAAGTTCGGCACCGCGAGGCCGACAAATCCGATAAGAGTGAAGAGATAGTCCCCGATCGAATACTGGCGCACGGCGGAGTAGATGCCGATCGGCAATGCGAGGCTCCAGGTGATCACCAGCGCGGCGAACGATATGAGCATCGTGAGCCACAGCCGATCGCCGATCACCTCGGTGACGGGCCTGTTCCATTCCATCGACACGCCGAAATCGCCGACAACCACACGCGCGATCCACTTCGCGTATTGGACATAGAAGGGCTGCCCGAGCCCATAGAGCTCGCGTAGCGCCACGGCCTCCGCCGCCGACACCGAAGCGCCGCTCGCTGAGAGCTGTGCGATATAGGCGGTCACGAAGTCGCCTGGCGGGAGCTGGATGATCGCAAACGACAGAACCGAGATCACCAAGACCGTCAGGATCGCGAGCAGCAAGCGCCGGACGATGAACGCGAGCATGCCAGACTACCTCCGCCCTACCGAATGCCCGTCACGCCTGAGGATCCCCTACGACTGATAGAACCAGGTCTCGGGCCGTGAGCTTCCAGGCGTGCGGCAGTGCTGGGCGATGCAGGCACGCGACGGGATGTTGCCGAGCTTCCGACTCGCAAGCCGGACGCCCATCAGTGCCGGCGACTGGCCAACCGTCCCGATTGAGTATTGCTGGTCGATAAGGATCTTCCAGATCTCCTGGGCGGTCTTGTTGCGCTCGTCATCTTTCTGGCCCGCCGCGCCGCGGAACAGTTCGAGGATCTTTTTCAGGTTGGGATCGGTCGGCTCGCGTCC
The DNA here is from genome assembly GCA_049698215.1 of Xanthobacteraceae bacterium. Taxonomy (GTDB): domain Bacteria; phylum Pseudomonadota; class Alphaproteobacteria; order Rhizobiales; family Xanthobacteraceae; genus PALSA-894. The sequence goes on from JBAVXH010000255.1 coordinate 18,899, forward strand.
GAGCCGGCCGCCGGACGCATACCACTTGGCGAATTCCGGCCCCATGAACGCTTCGGTCGGATCGACCGGAATCGCGTGTCGCGGAAACAGATAGAGCAGCTCGGTGCCGCCGTTGTTCCACACGTGGATATGGTGCTCGTTGTTCTGCGTGCGGGTAAAGGCGAGCACGCGCTCCATTTCGCGCACCTCGGCGAAAATGCCGATACGCCGCCAGTGTTGCGCCACCATCTCCAGCTGCTGTGGCCAGGGCAGGAAGGCCCGCACCGTTTGCACCTGCAGGCGCAGCCGCTCGCCGTTGTCGGTCCGCAGCCGATAACCCTCGCGGTCCTTCTTGTTGAGGCCGACCGTATCGAGCATCTGGTTCGCCTTCGCGGGATCGTGCGTCGACCACTTGTTGCGCCACTCGGGACCCGGGTTCTGCGGCATGCTTTCGCCCGGCGCGGCGGACCCGGGTGTGCCGAGGCCGAGCCAGAACGTCTCATTCATCTGATTGCGATCGATGCCGAGCGAGAGCGCCCGGCGGAAATCCGCGTTGGTCAGCCACTTCGCGATTTCGGGATCGGCCGTGTAGCTCTGATTGAAGTGGATAAGGGTGTCGGCGCCGTTGAACGCGAGATCGAGGTGCAGGTCGTAGTTGCCGCGGTCGCGGTTTTCGAGAATGACCGGCAGCTTGGCGATGTCGATGTGGCGTTCCTGCAGGTCGTATGAGCCAGCCATGGCACGCAGGTTGAGAACCTCCAGATCCTCGGCGAGTGTCATGATGATCTGGTTGATGTAGGGAAGCTGATTCCCCTCGGTGTCGACCGCGTAGTAGAAGGGATTGCGCTCCATCACCCAGGTCGGCGTGTTGATCGGCCGCACCGTGCGCCATGGACCGATGACCGGAAGCTCGGGATTGAGGTTCCAGTCCTTCTTGTTGTGCAGCATGCGCACCCAGTTCTCGAAGCCTTCCGACTTCGCGCGCGCATTGACCTGGGCCTCGGAGGAATATTTCGGCAGGAACTGCTTGAGATAGTGCGCCGGCGCGTAGCAGCCGAACGAGCGGTTCTGATACATGCCGACCGACATGCCGCCGCCGATCAGCGTGTCGCCGGCAAGCATTTCGATCAGCAGGAAATACGGCGTCTCGAACTGGAATTCGACCGTGGCCACGTCGATCTTCACGATCTTGCCAGACTTACCACCGGGCGACAGGTCGGCGATGCCGGTCGGCACGATCTCCTTGTTGTTGTAGATGTCCTCGAACCAGAAGACAAAGTCGTCAGCCGTGAAGAGCTGGCCGTCCGACCACTTCATGTCCTTGCGCAGCGTGACGCGTGTCGTCTTGCCGTCCTCGCTCATCTCGACGTTCTTGGCGATTGACGGAATGATCTTGTTGCCGGTGTAGTCCCAGAACAACAGCTTGTCTGACGCGTTGATGCGGTTGCCGTTCTCGCCGTCGCCCGGCCCGACGAAGCCACGGCGCCACGTGCCACCGTACTTGCCGGTCTGCTTCAGCGGCTTGAGCACCAGCGGTTCCGCCGGAAGGCGCTGCGCCACGGGAGGCAGCTTGCCTTGCTTGACGAGTTCGGCGAGTTCGGGGGCTTCCTTGAAACTTTTCGGGATCGCTGCCGCGTCGGTTACGACCTGCGATCCCTCGAGGTTCCCGACGAGGCCGGACTGGGCCAGCCCACCGCCCTGTGCCAGCGCTTCCGCCGCGCCGAGCGTGGCAACCGCGAAAGCCGAAGAGCTCGTCAACAATCGGCGACGTGTGATCATCAAAAATCCTCCCGAGGTGGCGCCCCTTCCGGATCGCAATAACGCGGACCGTGGGGCGTCTCGACGCCGAGGATAGTCACATACTGGCGGCTGCGCGAGGGGCCAGCACGAGCCTACCCGAACGCGGGGCTTCGCACGCCGCAACCAAAGCTCAGAGCTTCGACGTCCGCAGGACAGCATCGTGGCGTTTCAAGAGGTCCGGCGCCAGGTCGATACCGTGGCCGGGCCGGCTGAAATCGACGGTGACCTCGCCGCCCGACATCGTTGGAATGCCCTCGGCCAGTTCACGATACCAGCCGGTGTAGAAGGCGCGCACGCTTTCCTGAATGAGCGCGTTGCGCGCATGCAGCGAAAAGTGACACGAGGCGGCATAGACCACGGGGCCGGTGCAGTCATGTGGAGTAACCGGCGTATGCCACGCCTCCGCCATGGCGGCGATCTTTCGCGCCTCCGAGATCCCTCCGCACCATGAGAGGTCGAGCATCACGACACCGGCCGCTTGGGTCTCGAGGTACTCCCGAAACGCGTGCGTGAACGACAAGGTTTCCGATGCGCATACCCACGCCTTGGAGTGGCGTGCGTATTCCTTCAGGTCACCGACATTGTCGAGTCGAAGCGGGTCTTCGTGCCAATACGTGTCGAATTCGGCCAGCCGCTCGGCCAGCTTCTTCGCCATGGGCAGCGACCACAGCGAATGAAATTCGACCATGATGTCCATCTTGTCGCCGACGGCTTTGCGGATCTTGCGAAACGGCTCGAGTGCCGTGTTCAACTCGTCCGGTGTGATGTCCCAGCCGCTGGACCGCTCGGCCGCAATGTCGAACGGCCAGATCTTCATGCCGGTGATGCCTTGCTCGAGCAGAGAGTGCGCGAGCTCGTCTGCCCGATGCAGGAACGCTTCAAGGTCCTCGTAAGGTCCGCCGCTTTCGCCAAGGTGCCAGTTGGAGACGGATTGTGCTCGGGCGTCCCGAATGTACTTGTAGCCGGCGCAGGTGTTGTAGGTCCTTATCCGATCACGCGAGCGACCTCCGAGCATATCGCACAGGGCCGCCCGTGTGCTTTGGAGAAGAGATCCCAGAGCGCGATATCGATCGCCGAATTACCACGCGTCTCGACACCGGCGGAACGCCAGCCGAGGTAGTACCCGTCGAGTGCTGCGTTGATTGCTTCGATCTGCAGCGCATCTCGACCAAGGAGTTTTGGCGCGACCGTCTCGTGCAGATAGGCTTCGACCGCCTTTGGCCCCATGAACGTCTCTCCGAGGCCGATCAGCCCTTGATCCGTATGCACACGCACGAAGATCAGGTTTCCAAACTCTTCGAGGCGGATTGTCTCCAGAGCGGTGATCTTCATCGGCCTATCGATCCTCGCGGGAAGCAGCCTAGCCCTAAGCGAAAAGAGGTGTGACGTCCGGCGTGTAGCGAGCCAACTTCTCGCGTGCGATGGTGACGCCAAGACCCGGCCGGTTCGGGATGGTCAGCCAACCGTCCTTGTCGAGTGCGAAAGGCTCCTCAAGAATACCGTCCACATAAGGGCTCCCGCCGATAAACTCGACCAGATCGGCGTCGGGGAAGGCCGATGCCATCTGCAGATCGGCGGCGACGCCGAGCGCCGTGTTCCAGCCGTGCCCGACATACTTCACGCCGAAATCATAGGCCATCCAGGCGATGCGGCGCTGCTCGGAAATGCCGCCGACCTTGGTGACGTCGGGCTGCACGATGTCGATCGCGCCGCGCGTCAGCCATGGGATAAAGCTTTGCCGGCGCGTCAGCACCTCGCAGCCCGCAATCGGCACAGGCGAGCAGCGGCGCAACTCGCAATAGTCGTCGATCGCATCGGGACGCACCGGCTCCTCGAACCATCCGACGTCGAAATCCCTCAGCATCTCGGCCGTTCGCTTCGCCCATTTGAAGCCGTGCGGCCAAAGCGCGTCGCTCGCGCCCGCATCGACGAACAACCTCGATGACGCGCCGGCCGCCTCCCGCGCGGCGCGGACGATCGCCCCGTCAAGCTTTGTGTCGAGTGCGCGGCCGAACGGGCCCCATCCGATCTTGAAGGCCGTGAAGCCGCGCTCGAGATATTTCGCGACGACATCGGACATCGCCTCTGGCTTTTCCATCAGCAGCGAGCAATAAGGCTGCACGCGTGTGCGCAACCCACCGCCGAGCAGACGGCCGACGCTCAAGCCCGTCGCCTGACCGAGAATGTCCCACAGCGCGATGTCGATGCCGCTGATCGTGTGCGTCAGCGTTCCGCCCCGCCCCATCCAGAACGTGTTTTGATGCAGCTTCTCGCTCACGCACTCGGGCGTCAGCGCGTCTTCGTCACGATAGAGGGGCTCAAGGACCTTGAGCGCAGCCTGCACCAGCCGCCCGTCGGTGAATACGCTGCCATAGCCCGTCAGCCCCTGATCGGTATGAACCGCGATGATGGCGTGGATCGAATCCTCGGGCCTGATCTCGGCCGACCATCCGCCCTTGGGACTCTCGCCGAACAGAGGCGCTGCGGCGATCCGCGTGATGCGGAAGGGCGGCAATCCCGCTGCGCGAGACGACGGCATGGTTCTCCCCTGGATCGCGATGGCCGTTGCCGAAGGATTGGCTGATTCGCCGTAGCGAACATGACGGTGAATTGGCGTGCGGGTCCCGGTTGTATACGATCGCATACTCTGGCCGACAAGGTAGTCATCCAACACTCCATAACAGGCGACGGCGCGAGCGCAGCTTGATCCATGACACAAATTCTCATCGTCGAATGCATGCAGGAAATTTCGTCATTCAACCCGCTGCCTTCCGGGTACGGGAATTTCCATATCCTGCGAGGCGAAGAGATCTACGAGCAGCGTGGAGAAAATCAGGCGGTCGCCGGTGCGCTGTCCGTTTTCGAAGCCCGGAGCGATATCGAGGTCGTTCCTGCGATTTCGGCGCGGTCGGGCAGCGCCGGTCTTTTGTCGACCGCCGGCTGGCGCAAGCTTTCAACCGAGATCATGGATCGGGTTCGGGCGGAGATCGATCAGGTCGACGCCATCTATTTCTCGCTGCATGGCGCGATGGGCGCGGATGGCGAGCTCGACCCCGAGGGCTACCTGCTCAAGGAGACGCGCGTGCTCGCCGGCGACAAGCCGATCGTCATCTCGCTCGATCTGCATGGCATCCTCACCGACCGGATGCTGCGACAGATCGACGGCCTTGCGATCTACTGGACCTATCCGCATGTCGATTTTTTTGACACGGGGCGGCGCGCCGCAGAGGTGTTGCTCCGCCTGATCGAGAAGCCGATCACGCCTGCCATTGCACGCGTCGTGATCCCGGCGCTTGTCCGTGGCGACGAACTCATCACCAAGAGTGGCTGTTACGGCGATCTCTTGCGCGAGTGCCAGCGCCTGGAGGCTGAGGGGATCGCGCTTGCCGCAGGCATCATGATCGGCAATCCTTTCACCGACGTGCCCGAACTCTGCTCCCAAGTGCTGGTCATGACCGACGGCGATGCGGCGGGGGCCGAGCGCGAGGCGACGCGGCTCGCGCAGGAATTCTGGCCACTACGGCACCGCATGCAAGGCAAGCTGATCGCGCTCGACCGCGCCATCGCGCAAGCAAAATCCATCAGCGGTCCGGTCATTTTCACCGATGCGGCGGACGCCACATCCTCGGGCGCTTCCGGCGACAGCAACACGATCATCAAGGCTTTGAGAGATGCGGGCTACGGCAAGCGCGTGCTCGCGCCGATCGTCGATGCGCCGGCCGCAATGGCCGCACACAAGGCGGGCGTCGGTGCCGACATCGAGATCGCGCTGGGCGGTTCGATCGATCCCGCACGCTTTCCGCCGATGAAGGTCAAAGCGCGCGTGAGGCTTCTCTCAGACGGCGCGGCGCGGCTCGAGACCATGAAGGCGCCGCTCGAGGCAGGCCCGACCGCCGTCTTTGCATTCGATAATTTCACGCTCGTCGTCATGAGCCGCTCGGTAAGCCTGTTCGACCGTGCGATGTACTTCGCCAACGGCCTCGACCCGACGGACTTCGATCTGATCGTCGTCAAGTCGCCACACACCGAACATCACATGTTCGATTCCTGGAGCGAGAAGAACTTCAACATCGACTCGCCCGGCGCAACATCGGCCAACTTGAAGAGCCTTGGGCACACGATCTGCGCTCGGCCGATTTTCCCGCTCGACGAAAATGTGGCTTTCACCCCACGGGCCACAATCTACTAAACGCTGAAAAGCAGTTCCGGGCGCGGGCTGATCTCGCCACGCTCAACGCGGCGCACAATCTCGACAAGCCGCTCGTGTGTCGGCGCCGTACAACCTGCTTCCTTGGCCTTCTGCACGATGAAGCCGTTAAGCTCGCCAATTTCGGTCTTGCGGCCCTTCTGCATGTCCTGCGCCATCGAAGGCCGCTGAATATTGCTGCGCGCCTGCGAGCCCGTCTGCTTCGTCATATGCGCCTCGACCTCGGCGAGCGCGGCCGGATCCCCTTCGGAGGCGGCGAGCAGACGCAAGGGATCGATGCCGGTGATTCGACCGAGCTGATAGCCGAGCGCGAGTCCGACTCGGATCGCCTCGCCGGCAAGGCGGATGACGATCGGACGGATCTTGTCGTGCGCGTCGCGCTCATTGCCGCTCATGCCGGTCGCGGCGCTGACGCCGTTGCGCATGCCGTTGACGCATAGCTTGGACCAGCGCTCGCCCCACAGATTGGTGGTCGCATCCGCGCCGTCGATAGCCGCCAGCATGGTAGCTAGCTCTTCGACTCGCGGCGTGATGCGGCCGTGCACCTCTCCAACATAAATCGACTTGACCTTGAAGTCGCGCGGCATCGTGCGGCGGATATGGCCGGGTTCATAGAGATCGACGCCGAAATTGTTGCCGACCACGCAACCAACGGCGCGACCCCAGCCGACGACGCGCGCGATCGTCTCCTCGTTGATCGAATTCTGTGCCGAGACGACGAACCCATCAGCCGAAAGGTACGGACGGATCAGGATCGTCGACCATTCGGTGTCGTAGGACTTGCAGGAGATAATCGCGATGTCGATCGGCTTCTGCTTCGAGATCGATTGCACCTCGGTGATGTGCATGGTCGGGACCTGCACCGTGTAGTTCTCCTCGTCCGTCATGCCAGACAGCTTCAGGCCGTGGCGACGGATTGCCTCGATGTGCTCGGGCCACGGATCGATCAGTGTGACGTCGTTGCCGGTGCGAGCCAGATGACCGCCGAGGTATCCGCCGACAGCGCCCGCGCCGACGACTGCGATGCGTTTCTTCATGTTCGTTGCTCCGATCAGTCGATGTAGCGGACGCGGTCCGATTTCAGGATATCGTCGAGCCAAGCCGGATAGGTCGTGCCGGCCTTCACGACCTGCTCCATCTTGGCTTCCTTCTCGGCGATCGCGGCGAGTTCCGCCCCAACGGCGCGCACGGTCGCGCGCGGCACGACCACCACGCCGTCAATGTCTCCGACGAGCAGGTCGCCCGCCGCGACGATCGTGTCGCCGAACGCGATCGCACCGCCGATCTCGCCCGGACCGTCCTTGAACGGTGAGTTGGGGCTCAGACCCTGCGCGAATGTGGGAATGCCGACCTGATTGATGCCATCGATGTCGCGCACCAGCCCATCGGTGACGCAGGCGACGATGCCGGCGTTCTTCGCCATGCCGAGGAGGATATCGCCGATGATGCTTGTCGTGGTGCTGGCGTCGACTGAGACGATCAGCACGTTGCCGGGCTTGGCGAACTTCAGCGCCGCGTAGGGCGCGAGATTGTCGACTGGGTCCGTCCGCACCGTGAGCGCAGTGCCGACGAAGCGGGTTTCGCGTGACAGCGGCTTGATCCAGTGCGGCAGCGCGCCGCGGCGGCCCTGCGCATCGACCACCCAGCCGGTCGGCGCTTTTCGGAACGGTGCGATCTCGTCGGCGGCCAGGCGCGGGAATCCGCGATGGATCGTGAGTTGGGCGGGTTCGGCCATTCTTTCTGCTCCGGCAGCACTCAGGGTTGCAGCGAGTCGCCGTGCGCGTCGAATACATGCGCAGCCGACAGGTCGACGCCGAGCGGTCGCCGCTCGCCGACCTTGACGGGCACATCCGGGCCGACGCGCGCGAACACAGGCTTTTCGCCGTCAGGGATGCGGCTCGCGAAGATTGTCTCGGCGCCGAGCGGTTCGACTTGGACGACCTCGGCCTCGATGCTCGCGCCGCCAGGCTGCGGCATGCCGGACAGCTTTTCCGGCCGGATGCCGAAGATGACCTCGGTGCCGGCCGGCAGCGCCGGCATGCGCTCCGCCGGCAGCACCAGCCGCCATGCGCCGATGCGCAAGCCTCGCCCGCCGGCATCGTCGGTCACCACTGCACGCAACAGGTTCATCGGCGGGTTGCCGAGAAAGCTTGCCACGAACGTGTTCGCCGGGCGGCGATAAACCTCGAGCGGCTCGCCCACCTGCACCACTTTGCCGCCATTCATGATGCAAATGCGCGAGCCCATCGTCATCGCCTCGACCTGATCGTGCGTGACGTAGATCATCGTCGCGCCGAGGCGGCGGTGCAGCGCCGCGATCTCGCCGCGCGTCGAGACACGCAACGCCGCGTCGAGGTTGGATAGCGGCTCGTCGAACAAGAAGACCTTCGGATCGCGCACAATCGCGCGGCCGAGTGCCACGCGCTGGCGCTGGCCGCCCGAGAGCGCGTGCGGGCGGCGATCCAGCAGCTGGGAGAGGCCGAGCGTTGCCGCCACTCTCGTTACGCGCCGCTCGATCTCGTCGCGCGGCACCGCACGCCGCCGAAGACCGAACGCGAGATTGTTCTTCACGCTCATGTGCGGATAGAGGGCGTAGGACTGGAAGACCATCGCGATGTCGCGGTCCTTGGCCGGCACAGCGTTCACGACGCGACCGTCGATCGACAACGTGCCGGACGAGATCGACTCCAGCCCCGCAATCATGCGCAGCGTCGTGGTCTTGCCGCAGCCCGAGGGGCCGAGCAGCACCATGAATTCGCCATGGCGGATGTCGAGCGTGACCGAATCCGCCGCGGGCGCGTGGCCGCGGTCATAGATCTTGGTCAGCCTGTCGAGCGCTACGATCGCCACGGTGCACACCCGCTCACTTGACTGCTCCAGCAGTCATGCCCTGGATCAGTTTTTCCGAGAAGAACGCGTAGACAATGATCACCGGCACGATCGCGATCATCAGCCCGGTCGCGATCATGCCCGTATCCTCGAGCTGGTCGCCCATGAAGCGCTGGATACCGAGCGGAAGTGTGCGGTTGGCATCGTCGGTGATCAGCACGACCGCGTAGAGGAACTCGTTCCAGAGCAGAATGAAATTGAGAATGATAGTGGTGGCGATCGCCGGCAGCGCAATCGGGAAGCTGACGCGCCAGAAAATCTCCCATTCCGAATAACCGTCGATCCGCGCCGCATCGAACAGGTCGCTCGGGATGCGGGCGAAGAAGCTCTCCAGAATGTAGATCGTCAGCGGCAACTGGATCGCCACATAGACGAGCGTGAGGCCCGCGCGCGTGTCGTAAAGACCGTACTGCACGAGAATCTGAAACAGCGAGATGATCGTGATCTGCGGCGGGAAAATGATGGTCGAGAACAAGATGAAGTAGATCACTCGATTGAGCCGGAAGCGGTAGCGCGCAAGGCAATGCGCCGCCATGGCGCCGACGAGCGTGAGGATCAGCACCGCCGAGAGCACGATCATCGCCGAGTTCTTGAAATAGACATTGTAGTTCGAATTGAACCAGGCAATCGGGAACTTCTCCCAGTGCAGAATCGTCGGCAGCGCGAAATGATCGCCCATGATCTCGCTCGTGGTGCGCAGCGACATGATCGCAACCCACACGAACGGTCCCGCCGCGAATGCCGTGTAGGCGGTGAGCAGGATGAGCAGCAGCGATCGCTTGAGGGGTTTCGTCATCGCTCAATACTCAAGCTTGCTGCGCTGGCGCAGCGCCAGCGTGAGTGTCAGCACCACGCCGAGCACGATGACGAACCAGATTGCCGCGATGGTCGACGGATAACCGAGGTCGAACGTCGACCACTCGAAGGCGCGCTTGTAGACATAGGTCGAGACCGTTTCGGTCGACCATAGCGGCCCACCCTTGGTGGTGATCCACACAAGGTCAAAGATCTTCATCTTGCCGATGAACGACAGCACGATGAGATTGAGCACTGTTGGCCAGATCAGCGGCAGGATGACGTAGACGAGCTTCTGGCCCCAACCACAATTGTCGAGCTCGGCCGCCTCGATCACCTCCCTCGGCAGCGAATGCAGGGCCGCGAGCAGCACCACCATGTTGAAGCCGATCCACATCCAGGTGGTGACGGCGATCAACGATGGCAGCGCGGTGTTGGGGTTGCCCAGCCAGGCTTTCGCCAGCCCGCCAAGCCCGAGCGCGCGCAACCCCGCATTCACCGGGCCCCAGTCGAAATTGTAGATCCACACCCAGAGAATGCCGACCACGATGTAGGACATCAGCACCGGCGTGAACCACGCGATGCGGAAGAAGCGCGCGCCCGGCACCTTGGCGTAGAGCGCCAGCGCAAGGACTAGCGCCACGGAAACTTCGGCGAGCGGCGAGATCGAAGCCCACGTGATGGTATTGCGCACCGCGCGCCAGAAGATCTCGTCTTGAACGAGCGCGACGTAATTTTCCAGCCCGACGAAGATATCGCGCCTCGGCAAGACCTTGTGAGCGCTATTCCACAGCGTGCGGACGACCGGATAGGCCGTGAACGCCACATAGATCGTCAGCGCAGGCAGCAGGAACGCTGCGATCGCGCCCCACGGCCGGCGCAACCCATCGTCGCGCGCTGAAGAGATGCTTGCCGCCATCGTGCGAATGCCGCCTCGAACAACGATCCCCCTTTTCAGGCGGGATCATCGATCCGCGTCGTGTGCATAGCGTCAGTACGCCGTACCCATCTGCTTCACGACACCGTCGACATCGATCGTCCCGGCCGGGAACGCCATGTTAATGACCTGCGTGAACACTTCCTTCGGCTTGCCTTGCATCACCTGGATCGGAATGCCGAAATAGTATTTGGAGCCCTTGTTGCTCGCCTCAAGCATCTTGAAGTAGTCGGCATTCGGTCCGCTGATCTTCGAGGCGTCGCTCTTGATGCCGGTCTGCACCATCACGCGGTCGAGCCACTTGTTGCCCATCTCGGGCGTCGCGAAGGAGTTGAGGAACGCTACCGCTTCCTTGGCGTGCTTCGTCTCGGCATTGACCACGTAGGAGCCGCCGATTGCGATGCTGCGGCATTCCGGACAGGCCGCGCCGGGCACCGCCGGATACTTCATGATCCCGAGGGGAAAGCCGACCGGCTGTCCGCCCTGGTCGGGCGCGTTGAACGCACGGCTCGTATACCAGCTGCCATTGAGGAACGTCAGCGCGCCCGGTTTGGTGTGGAAATAGATGTGCGACTCACCGAGCTTGAGAGAGGTGAAGGTGGTCGGCAACAGGCCGGCATCCACCAGCGTGCGAACCCATTTCAGCGTGTCAACGACGCGCGGGTCGGTCCACGGCAGCTTGCCGTTGAGCAGCTTTCCGTAGTCGTCCGTGCCGAGCTTCTGCAGCAGCGCCTCGTGGGTGAGGTGCGCGCCGGTAAACGGCCGGTCGCCGCTGCCGAGCGACATCGGCACGATGCCCTTCGCCTTGGCTTTCTTGATCATATCGAGGAACGCGTCGCCGGAAAGCTGGAGGTTGTCCGGAACCTTCACGCCGAGCTCATCCATCAGCTTCTTGTTGTAATAGAGCTCAACGGTCCAGGCTTCGAGCGGCAGCCCGTACGGCTTGCCCTTGTAGGTCCAGGCCTGCTTCGCCCAGGGCTCGACGTTTGCCCAGTTCAAGCTAGACAGGTCGAGCAGGAAGGCGTTCTCGTAGTACTCGCTCTGATCGGGCTCAGCGTAAAAGATGTCGGGCGCCTGTCCGGCGCGTAGCGCGGTCTTCAGCGCCGCATAGAGCGCGTTCTTCTCGTACCACGACGCTTTGATCTTGACGCCTGGGCTCTTCTTCTCAAAGTCGGCGATCGCCTCCTCGACGTACTGCCGCTTGATCTGCTCGGCCGCCCAATGCGTCCAGAGCGTCAATTCCTTTGTCTGCTGCGCCTGCGCGGCTCCAACCGACAAAACGGCTGCGACGATGAGCGCGATGAAGCGCGTGAGCATGACGATCCTCCCGAGTTTGGGCGCGGCAAGACGTTGGCCGCCTTCGCACCCTGCCTAGGACTCAACGCTAGAAGTGACAACCGTCAAAGGTCAACACAATCGGCGAGCACCATTCTCTGAAAGCAGCGAAGCAAAGAACCGAACTGGCCGTAGGCCTGTCTGAGAATACGGCTCAGACTTGCGACCGTAAGCCCTTCGCACTCACTCTCTTGGGTCCGGTCCTCATGCGCCAAAGGGCCAAACTGGCGCGGAAAACGTTCACTTTCGTCGCGCATTCTTCAATTCGATAGGAATATATAACTAATTAGCGGGAGGTAGTCATTCGAACCGCCGATACGGTTCTCTGAAATTTCCCTTTGAAACTTCGGCAGAATTTGCGGTCGCATCAGGCGCAAAGCCCGAACAGAGAATGTCTCCCGCGTAAGCTGCAGGAATCAAGCGGGACGCCAGCCACTGCCGGTCTTGTGGTTCGGTTCTCAGGATCCTGTCTGCGCAGCCCTCGAACACGTTCATGCAAGATGGTTCGACGACTACCTGGTACTCCGAATGCACGTACTGCCTTGGGCCAGAAGCCGGACACGCCTAAATCCAAACCGTGCATCTCACAACATCAGAATTGGCCGGGGAAGTGGCATGCCGCGAGATGGCTGCTTCGCTGTAGGCGAAGCGGCGGCACGATCTCAGCGCAAACAGGCTTTGCGATCGGGCAGCGTGTGCGGAAGCAGCAACCTGAAGGCGGATCGATGGCGCTGGGGGGCTCGCCGGCAAGCGGCAGGCGCTCGCGTCTGCGCTCCGCGTCGGCATCCGGGATCGGTACTGCCGAGATGAGATAGCGCGTATAGGGGTGCAGCGATGCCGTGAACAGGTCTTCGGCCGGCGCGATCTCCATGACCTTGCCGAGATAGAACACCGCGATGCGGTCGGAGATATGGCGGACCACCGCGAGGTCGTGTGCGATGAACAGGTAAGTCAGCCGGAAGCGCTCCTGTAAATCGATCAACAGATTGATGATCTGGGCCTGGATGTTCACATCGAGCGAGGAAATTGGCTCATCGGCGATGATGAACTCCGGTTGGAGTGCTAGCGCACGCGCGATCGAGATGCGCTGGCGCTGTCCGCCGGAGAATTCATGCGGATAACGCTCCGCCATTTTCGGGTTCAGTCCGACCGCGCCGAGTAGCTCCTCAACGCGCTCGGACGTTTCGGATGCGCTGGTCGTGAGGGCGTGAAATCGCAGCGGTTCGCTCAGGATGTCGCCGACGGTCATGCGCGGGTTGAGCGACGCGTAGGGGTCCTGGAAGACCATCTGCATGCGGCGCCGCAGCGGCCGGATCGCCGCGGCCGAAGCGTCGGCGATCTCCTGGCCGGCGAAGCGGATCGAGCCCGCCGTCGGCTCGTGGATGCGCACGACCAAGCGGGCGAAGGTCGATTTGCCGCAACCGGATTCGCCGACCACCCCGACGGTCTCGCCGGCCGCTACGTCGAGGTCGACGCCGTCGACCGCGCGAACCTTTTTCTTGGGTCCGAAAAACCCGTCGCGCGGTAGCGGGAAATGCTTGACGAGGCCGCGTACGGACAGGAGCGGCGGTGTGGTGGCCGGTATCTCAGTTGTCCGCTCATTCCCGTGCAAGCGGGAATCCAGAGTACCGGGCGCGGAAAGTTCTGGGTCCCCGCTTTCGCGGGGACGAGCGGCACTTGTATTCACCTCGATCGCCCGCGCTGTCGCGGGCGGCGGCAGCGGCTCGCCGGATTGGGTCACCCAGCAGCGCGCCTTGCGTCCCGGCGCAAGATCGAGCAACGCCGGATGCTCGCCGCATTTCTCGATGCGGAACGGGCAGCGTGCTGCAAAGCGGCACCCGAAAGGAATCGCCAGCGGATCCGGAGGCGCGCCCTCGATGGTGGTCAATCGCCGCTTGCCGGGCAGATGCTGGTCGATGCGCGGCACCGCATTGATCAGGGCCCACGTATAGGGATGGCGCGGATCGGAGAGCACCTGCTCGGTTGGACCTTCCTCGACGACCTCGCCGGCGTACATCACGATCACGCGCCGGCAAACGTTCGCGATGACGCCGAGCGCATGGCTGATGAGGATGATGGCGGCGCCGAAATCGCGGTTGAGCTCCACGATCAGGTCGAGAATCTGCGCCTGGATGGTGACGTCGAGCGCGGTGGTTGGCTCATCGGCGATCAGCAGCGCCGGCTCGTTGGAAAAGCCCATGGCGAGCATGACGCGCTGGCGCATGCCGCCGGAAAACTGGTGCGGAAAGGAGTTGATCGCTCGCTCCGGCGCGGTGATCCCCATGCGGCCGAGCAGCGACACGGCGCGGCTGTTCGCGTCCTCATCGCTGAAGCGGCCATGTGCCCGCATCGTCTCGACCAGCTGGCGCGCGATGCGCAGCACCGGATTGAGCGACGTCATCGGATCCTGGAACACCATCGCGACGCCGTCACCGCGCAACGCGCGCAATTCGTCGGCATTCATCGCGAGCACGTCGCGTCCTTGGAATCGCACTTCACCGCCGATAATCCGTGCGGGCTCCTCCAGGAGCCGCATCAGCGATAGCGCGGTGACGCTCTTGCCGGAGCCGGACTCGCCGACGATGCCCAGCGTTTCGCCGGCGGCGACCGAGAACGTGACGCCATCCACGGCGCGCACGATGCCGGCGTCGGTGAAGAACTGTGTTTGCAGATCGCGCACGTCGAGAATGGGCGTACCCGCCGCCGCGGGCGTGCGTGCATTCGTCGGACTGGACGGAGGTATACTCATCATCGCCGGCGCGACCGCGGATCGAGCCAGTCGCGGATGCCGTCGCCGAGGAAGTTGAAGCCCAGCACCACGGTCAGGATCGCCAGCCCGGGAAACGCCGCGACCCACCATTGGTCAATCAACTCGCGTCCTTCCGAAACCATCGAGCCCCATTCGGGCGTCGGCGGGATGACGCCGAGGCCGAGGAACGAGAGGCCCGCGAACGTGATGATGGCGTTGCCGACATCGAGCGTCACCAGCACGATCAGGGGCCCGATCGAGTTGGGCATGATATGGCGCATAAGGATGCGCGCGGGACTCAAGCCCATCACGACCGCGGCCTCGACATATTCCTGCGAGCGCTGCACCAGCACGAGGCTGCGCGCTAGTCGCGCGAACTTCGGCCACCACACCACCAGCATGGCAATGATGGTGTTCGTCGTTCCGATGCCGAGCGCCGCCGCGATCGCCATCGCGAGGATAATCGGCGGAAAGCACAGCACGAGGTCGGTGAGGCGCATGATCAGCTCTTCGAGCCGCCCGCGCACATAGGCCGCAATGCCGCCGACCAGCGTGCCGATGATTGCGCTAACAAGAACGACCACGATGCCGGTGGTCAGTGAAATGCGCGCGCCGTAAATCAGGCGAGTAAACACGTCGCGCCCGAGCACATCGGTTCCGAGCCAGTGCAGCGATGACGGAGGCCGCAATCGTGCGGTGACATCGACGGTGGCCGGATTGTAGGGCGAGAGAACCGGCGCAATGGCGGCGACGACAATCCACGCCAGGATGACGAGTAGGCCGAGCGCCGGGAGCCCGTAGCGCCGTATCCAACGCCGCGTCTTCGACGTCATCGGCGCGACCACGCGCGCGGTCATCGCGGAGGCGTCGACCGCGCTCATCGCACTACCCGCGGGTCAAGCAGCGCGTAGCTGATGTCGATCAGGAGATTGATGATCAGATAGACCACCGCAACGATCAGCGTGATGCCCATGATGGCGGGGAAATCGAGCGACACCGCGCTGCGGAACGTATAGCGGCCGAGTCCCGGCCAGGAGAACACGGTTTCGGTCAGCACCGCGCCGGTGAGCAAGTTCGCATAGGCGAGGCCGCCAAGCGTCACCACCGGGATCAGCGCATTCGGCAGGATGTGGCCGATTACGATGCGGCTCTCGCGAATGCCCTTGGCGCGGGCGACGCGCACGTAGTCCTGCTGCATGCTTTCCAGCATGCTGGCGCGCGTGGTGCGCGTGATGAGGCCAAGCGTCGCTGCTGCCAGCACGATCGACGGCAGAACCAGATGCGCAAGCGCGTCGCGGAACGTATCCCAGTCGCCCGCAAGCGCGCTGTCGATCAGGTAGAGGCCAGTAAGGGACGGAGGTGGAAGCCCAATCGCGTCAATGCGTCCTGGTCCCGGCGCGATCTGCAGGCCGCCGTAGAACAAGGCCAGCATGATGAAGGCGAGCCAGAACGTCGGCGAAGAGACACCGACAAGCGAGATCAGCCGCGCCAGGTGATCGATCCAGCTATCGCGCCGCACCGCCGCCATGATGCCGAGCGGGATTCCGACGATGAGCGCAAGCAGGAACGCGATGCTGGCAAGCTCAAGGGTCGCCGGCGCGAAGTCGCGGATATCCTGCAACACCGGCCGCTGCGAGGAAATCGAGATGCCGAGATCGCCATGCAGTAGGCGCTGCAGGAAGATCAGGTAACGTTCCCACAGCGGGAGATCAAGACCCCATTTGGCGCGCCACTCGGCCACGAATTCCTTGTTCGAGGCCGCGAGATCGCCGAGCTGCGCCAGCACCGGATCGCCCGGCACCGTATTGGCGAGCAAAAAGATGACGAGCGTCGAGAGCAACGCCATCATCACGGCAAGCAGGAGCCGGGACAGGATGTAACGCGGCACGTCTCAATCACCCCACCAGCCGCAGGCGCGCACCCGCGCCTCACGTTGCATGTGTTCGCCTGCGGCGATCGTCGCCGCTCTTGCTAGCTAGCTTAGCTGCCGGACGGCGTCACGCCGTGCAAGTCGAGCATCCAGCCGGCCGCGGTGAGCGGGAAATCCTTCACGGTGTTGCGCACCGCAATCTGGTAGACCGGCTGGAACAGCACGAAGTGGTTCGCCTGGTCGACGACCTTCTTCTGCCATTCCACCCACAGGTCATGCTGCTTCTTCGGGTCGGGTTCGGTCGCGGCCAGCGACACGAGCTTCACCACATCCTCCGGTGGATCCCAATGCACGCGCTTGGCGACGCGCTGGACCACGGCGGCGGCCCAAAGCTGGTTCTCCACGGCGGGGGGATTCCAAAAGGTCAGCACGCCGCCCTTGGCTTTGCCGGTCGTGTATTCGGTGCGCAGATTCACCTGGTCCACCGGACGCAGCGTGGCCTTGATCCCGACGCGCGCGACGTCGGACTGAATCTTCAGGCCGAGATCCTGATACGTGACGCCCTGCACGGCGGCGTTGCCGTAGATGATTTCGAACTCGAACCCGTCCGCAAAACCCGCCTTGGCGAGCAATTCCTTCGCCTTGGCAAGGTCCTGCCGGAAACCGATCTGGCGTGCGATTTCTTCCGTGGAGCCGCTGACCCCGATCGGCAAATAGTGCGCCGGGCGCAGCGCTGCTCCGCCGAGCATCGACTTGACGATGCCGTCATAGTCGATCGCGTAGCCGATCGCCTGACGCGCCTCCTTCACGGCAAGCGCCTTGTTGAATTCGGGTTCCTGCGTCAGCGCCATGTAGACGAAATCGAGGCTGGCGAGCGGAGCGAGGCGCACGCTTGGTTCGCTTTTGAGCGCGGCGATCTGCTCCGGGATCAGGTTGAACGCCGCGTCGATGTCGCCGCGGCGCACCGCGAGAAGCTGTGCGGCGCCGTCCGAAATGTGACGGATCACGATGCGCTCGAACGGCGGCTTGCCGGCCCAGTAATTGTCGTTGCGCACGAGCTGGATCTGCTGGTTGCGCTCCCAGGCGGCGATGCGATAGGCACCAGTGCCGCAGGAATTGCTGTTGAGCCAGGTTGTCAGCTTGTCCTTGGTCTTGGCATCCTTGTCGGCGGTGCCACCATTTTGTTCCGCGACCTTTCGCTCGAGTACGACGAATTCCGGAGCCGCGATGATCGAGAGCAACGGCTCGGCCGGCAGCTTGAGGATAATGTCGATCGTCGACCTGTCGACGATCTCGACGCGGTCGACATGTGCGATGTACTGCGATGGCTGGTCGCCGAGATTGACGACGCGGTCGAACGACCATTTCACATCCTCGACCGTCATGACGTTGCCGGTGGAGAATTTGACGCCATCCCGCAATGTAAAGCGCCAGCCCTTGCCGTCTGGCGTGCGCGCCCATTTGGTGGCGAGCGAGGCCGCGACATTGATGTATTCGCCCGGCTTCATGGTGACGAGCGAGTCGTAAGCCGCCGACACCGTCATTGGCGAGGTGTATTGGGCAAGCCGTGCCGGATCGAGCGTGATCGTGTCGCTGATGTCGATGCCCAGCACCAGCGTATTCTTGCGCGCCTGTGCGAATACCCGGTTCGGCAGCCCGGCGGCAATTGCACCTCCACCAGCGCCCAGCAGTTGCAGCAACCGGCGACGATCGATCCAACCAAGCTTGTCCTTCATCTCCATCCTCCCGATGATCCTTTTGTTGCGACGATCTTAAGGGGCTCCCTTGTCGGGCGCTACTTGATCGCGCGAAGGCCGATGGCGCTGGTGACAAAGCCCGCGCCATCGCGTTTCCAAGGCCGCCTCGGCACAAGCGGGCCGGTACCTGCGTGCACGACTTCGCTCACCGGCATCAGAGAACCGAACTGCCTTTGGGCCTATCTGAGAATTTGGAGGGTCTCGGCCGCGAGGCGTTAACTTCACCATTCTCCTCGTTCGATTCTCATGCCGAAAGCGCCGAGTTGGCGCGGACAACGCGCATTCGCGACGCATTCTCCATTTTCTAGGAATATAAAGCTAGCTGGCGGGCGGGTAGTCATTCGAACTTTCGATACGGTTCCCAAGAACTCAGTCACCTCTGCGATCCCCAGCACCTAAGTGACCGTTTGAGAAAGGGTTGTGGCGGGTCGCGCGGCATGATTCAAGCTTGGAATGTGGACCCAGGCGAATCGTGGCCGGATGGCCGAAATCGAGAAGAAGACGAAGCGATACCCGTCCGA
>JBAVXH010000256.1:0-15448 GCA_049698215.1 Xanthobacteraceae bacterium
GCGCAACCCAAGCAACCGGCGCAACAGCCCGCACAGCAGGCCCCCGCAGCGCCGGGAGACCAGCAGGCAGGCGCACCGGCGGATCAGCCGCCGGTGGTCTACTCGCCGTGGACCAAGTTCTGCGGCAAGGACAACGCGCAGGCCAAGGAAGTTTGCCTTACCGTGAAGGAAGCCCGCCTCGAGACCGGCCAGTTCCTCGCCGGCGCCGCGCTGATCGAACAGCAGGGCGAGGAGAAGAAGCTGTTCCGCATCACGCTGCCGCTCGGCATGCAGTTGCCGCAGGGCACGCGCATGCTGCTCGACAAGGAGACGCCGCTGCAGGGCCGCTACATCGTCTGCCTGCCGAACGGCTGCATGGCGGACTTCGATGTCAATGCCGAGTTTGTCGGCAAGCTGAAGAAGGGCCAGCAGCTCGTGCTGCAGGGCATCAATCTGCCGGGACAGGCCGCAAGCTACATGCTGCCGCTCGCCGAGTTCGCCAAGGCGAACGAGGGCCCGCCGACCGATCCGAAGAAATTCGAGGAAGACCAGAAGAAGCTGCAGGACGAACTGCAGAAGAAGGCCGAAGAGGCGCGCAAGCGGCTGCAGGCGAGCCCGCCGGAGGGGCAGAAGAAATAGGCTTGGTCCTCATTCGACACGATAGGGCGCGCCACGGGCGCGCCTTATTTTTTGTAACCAATGCTCGCGCGCTCACGGCGAGGACGACCATGATTGCGCGAATGGCCACTGTTGTTCTGCTGTTGTGCCTCTCAAGCCCTGCGGCGCTCGCGCAACGCGACCGGCCGCCCCGGTTTCCGGCGGAGAAGTTCAGCCCGCGCCCCGTGCAGCCGACAATGAACGTGGCGCCCGTGGCCGCCGACCCAACCCTGCTCAAGGATGAGCAGAAGCACCGGTGGGAAGAACGTTCGCGTAATCCCGCGGCGCCACCGCGCTAGCGGTGCGCCTTTCTGAGGAGGTTGCCCGGGACGTGCACCCGGCGTGCCGTCGGGACGACGCGGGCGATCCTTTTGCTCGGCCGGCTCTTGGTTCTGAGCGAACAAGATCGTCTCACCCCCTGTGCGGCGGCGTTGCCAAGCAAAGCCATTCACATGAGAGCCGGAATGGCCGAGGTCGAGAGAAGGAATGTCCGGGTCGGGCGAGTCATCGTGATCCGCACTCCTGGGAAGCTTGCGTGCGGGCACCTTCAACAAATTCGAATTGGCACGGGCATGTCGGCGAAAGGGCCGAATCGTGACGATGGGAACTCGCGGCGCGGTTCCGCACGCCCTGCAGCTCATCGGGCGGGCTAATTCAGCCGCTGCTCTTTTGGCTTGTAGACGCCGTCGCGGGAGCGCTCGAACACTTCCTTCACCTGCGGGTGGCGCACCGGCTCGCCCGATTCATCGGGTAGCAGGTTTTGCTCCGAGACGTACGCGATGTACTCGGTCTCGGCGTTCTCGGCGAACAGGTGATAGAACGGCTGGTCTCTGCGCGGGCGCACCTCGGCGGGGATCGCCTGGTACCATTCCTCGGTATTGGCAAACACCGGATCGATATCGAACACGACGCCCCGGAACGGGAACAGCCGGTGCTTGACCACCGCCCCGATCGGAAATTTTGCGACGCGCGCCTTCGACATAGTGCTGAAATAATACAATTTTCCGCGAACGCCAGCAACGGCGGACGCTTGCTGAAACTACGCCGGTACACACCGGCTGCGTTTCACGGGGGCCCTTGGGCAGCGCCAAAAATGAGCCCGGCGAAAATCCTTGCCTGGTGTGAGTCACATCACACGCGAAGGCAGCTCCTCCGCCTAACCTGCGTCTTGGAAGCTCCGACAACGGTTCGCCGCTACCGAATGAGGGATTGTCCGAGCTCTTCCTCCCGACTGGCGCGCCGCGCCCCGGCGCGCCTTTTTTCCCCGATCGGCTGACGCGACAATGACTTGGCGCTCACGCGGCGGCACCTCTCGCGGAAAAGTGAGCGTGGGACGGCCGAACCGTCACTACGTAACGAACCGGAACGGACGCCGCTGCGACTAAGAAATGTGACCGATCAGCGCGCGCCGTGGAACAGCGTGCGCGTGTCAGCGTTTGCAGTGAAATTACGGGTAATTCCATGCCGACTTTGATGCCCAGCCTATTGAAGTACTTCGTAACCGTCGGCGCGATGCTGTTTATTGGCCTGGTCGGGCTTAACGCCGTGCTGGAGCCGGGCGGCCCCGGCCTGCGCATCGTTCATGACACCTCAAAGGCGAAGCTGGTGCGGCATGACCCGCGCGCGTCGCTGGTGGAGCGGCTGCGCGAGGAAGAGGCCGCGCAGAAGGCCTCCGGTAGGGCCGAGGCAAGCCCTGTGCAGCCAGCTATTCCCACGGTTCCCACGGTTCCCACGGCTCCGGCGGCAGTCGGTTCGGCCCAGCCGATCGCAGTCGCGAAAGCGAGCGTGACCCAGGCCGCCGCGGTGGCCCAGCCGCAGCTCGCCAAGCCGGCCGCCGCCGAGCCTCCCGTCGCCCCGACTCAGGTCGCCGCACAGCCTGCCACTGCCTCCTCGCATCAGAGCGCGGCCGCTGCGCTGACCGGCGCCTTGACCGAGGACGAAGCACGCGCAAACCGCGTCGCGGAGGAGAAAGCTGCCTCGGAGAAATCGCGCAAAAAGCGCGTTGCCCGGGAGCGTGCCCGCGCGAAGGCGCTCGAGGAAGCGTCCGCGGCGCGCCAGCAGGACCGGTACTTTTATGGGCAGCGCTCGGCCTACGCCTATTCGCCGCCGCCGCCGCAGCAGCAGCAGCGTCCGGTCTTCGGGCCATTCAGCCAGAACCAGGGCGGCTTTTTCGGCGGAGGCTGGGGCAGGTAGTCCTCCGCCGCGCAGCCTGATCTTTGCCGACCGGCGCCTCGTCTAAACTCCGCGAAACGCGATTGCACCAGCGATCGAGCGCGGGCGCTCGCGCACCGTGTTCCCGTCATTGCCGCTCTTGACGATCCATTTGCCGCCGGCGCGGCCGGTGATGATCCCGACGTGATGGCGCCACACCACCACGACACCGATACCCGGCTGCGAGTTGCGCCCGACCGAGGCCCAGTTGCGCGCCAGCCAGAGATTGCGGTTGGCGATGCCGAGATGATTGCCGAGCCACCATCCACACCAGGCGCGCGGGCGGCCGCCTGCGCGGGCAACATGCGCACGTGCCCGGCGCGTGACACGCTTGCCGCGCCGGTGCACGTGATGCTTCACGCGATGCGAATGCGTCGCGCGATGAACTGCAGGGTGATGTTTGTGTGGACGCGCGTTTGCGTCGATTGGAGAGAAGGCGATCACGCCGGCGAACAGGAGGCACGCAGAGACAAGTTTCTTCTTCATCATCACTCTTTTTTGCTGGGGGCCCCCGGGCCCGTACTCAACGGGCGGCCGATTGGTGGGCCAATCAGGCGAGAAGATGGCTTCCGCAGCGACAGCAAGCCGCGCGATTCCGCAGCGGCACGCGCGCAACACACGGCGAAAAACGGCGCGAACCTTGCTTCACGAATGCGGTGGCGCTTGGCGCGTGGCGCCGTTGTTGTAAACTTGCGATCGGGTTGGGGAACTTTCGATGATTCTGCCGCATCTGGCGGCAGCGTCGCTTGTCGTCGCTGTCGCGACCGGGCCGCTCGTCGAGCCGTCGGTCGAACGTTTGTCACTTCAGCAAAGAGACGCCGCCACGCGCATCTTCATGCGCTCGGCGACCGAGTGCATCGTTCGCACCGTCGCGGGCGACACCCGTTTCCGCAAAAACGATCCCGCCGCCAATCTGGGCGATCTGATCGTCGATGCGATGCCGCAGTGCCTCAGCCCTGTGCGCGCGATGATCGATGCGCACGATCGCTACTTCGGCGCCGGTTCCGGCGAAGAGTTTTTCATGAGCGTCTATCTCGATGCCCTGCCGAGCGTGGTGATCAAGGCGATTCAGAAGGGCGTGGAATAAAAGCGACGCGACGCGGCGCCGGCCGGCAGGCGCGCAAAGAGAAAACCGCGCTCCCAAGCGGGAGCGCGGCGCACATGTGTCGTCACAGCGGGTTCGTCAGTCGATGATCTCGACCACGCGCCGGCTCGACGGGTCGACCAGCACAACGTCATCGCCGGTATAGACGTAGCGATAGGACCGGAAAGTCGGTCCCCAGGTCTCGGGCACGGGAGCAAGTTCCACGTCCGCCGGGAGCGTGGCGCCCACCGTCACGCGCGACTGCAGCCGGTGCGGAGGCACCCTGTGCTGGACCATGTACTCCCTGATGACCGTGCGTTGTTCGGGCGCAATGACCACCGCTTGAGCGAACGCCTGCGTGGTGAACAGGGCCGCCGCGATGCCTGCCACGTAGAGTGCTTTCATTGTGTCGCTCCTCCTTCTTCTTGGGATGGAGGAAAATGCGACACGCCGGCGAAGGCGGCGACTCCAGCGAGCATCGCACCCGTTGCGAGTCCCATAGCCCACATCGTTCGTGCAGACATCTTCCCCATGATAGCCCCTAGGCGGAAGTGACGATTGCCGAAACGAAATCCTCTTCGGTCACGAAACGAACACCCACCTGCTTGTCCTCCCGCCACGCGACCACGCAGTGCCGCTTCAGCCTTCCATCGAGTTTGGAAAGCAGCAGCGTAAAGAGCTCCGGAATCTCGGCCGCGGCATCGACCTTCAACCGCGCACCACCCGGGGAAATGTCGAGCATCGTGCACTGCCCGACGATCGCGCCTTCGGCCGATCTCATCAGCACCGGCTGCTCGACGCGGCGGCGCGTGGACGTCCTATGCTCGGCCCCCATCGCAGACACCCCGATCTCATTCTGCCGGGCGTTGCCGAGGGGCCCGATGCGAGATCTCCTCGACGACCTGCCGCACCAGCTCGCGCCGGTCCGGCCCCAGCACGGCCATCAGCCGGCTGCGCACGGCTTCGCCGGCTTTCAGCAGCAGTTCGCGGAAGACATGCAGCGGAATGTCGATGCGCCGGCCAAGCTTTTCGATCAGACGTTCGTCCGACTCGGCGCGCCGCACGAGCTTCGAGTATCCGGTCTCCGAGAAGGATGCGCCGGCATTCGCCGCGAGCCGATGCGCCACGTTGCGGTCGCCGCGATGGACCAGCACCTCGGTGACCTGCTGCTCGACGACGCTGCGGCCGGCGATCGCGAGCAGATGCGCCTGGCCCTTCTGCTCCGCGATATCGACAAGGTCGGCCGTGGTCAGGCGGCTCGACTGGCTGAGCACCGCGCCCGCGACCGCGATCTCGTCGTCATGGGCGAGGCGGCGGATCACCTCGTTCGGCGCCTGATCGACCGGGGCGAGGCGCTTGGCCAGCTCCGCGCGCGCCTTGGTCTCCACCCGGGCGATCATGTGGGTCAGCACGTCGTCGAACAGCGCGATCTGCGCATCGTCGAACTGCTGGGGCGAGAGCAGGAACAGGTCGGTCACCCGCTGCAGCGTATCCATCCGCTGCTCGCGGGACCCTTGACGGACGGCATCCTCCAGCTCGTCCATCAATGACTGGCGCGCGTTTATAGGCTCGCCCTAAGTGATTGGCGAATAACCTCAATTTCCTGCCGGATGACGTTGGGGGAGCGCCGAACCGTGGGATAATGTTAGTTTATGACAGTAACGTAAGTGTAAACCATCACGGGTAGAAAGATCACCTAGACGCTATACGTGTATCTAGGCGATTAGGTGGGGGTAATCACTACCTGGAAATGTGTAATGGAACTTTGGGGTGGGGCTATCTAACCAATCCGAGCCGGGATGCCGGCACGCCGAATGACATCGGCCACGTGACTGGTGAGGCCAACTTCCCCCTTCAAAACCAGCCCGGTGCTGCCATTGAGAGTCGCAAGACACTCTCGTAGCTTTTCCAGCCCTGCCTTGGTTTCGAACGTGATCCAGCGCGCGGGCTTTCCGGGCACAATGATCTTACGGGTGCTCCGTGTTGAACCGCGGTGCAGTTGCACGACCCAAGTGTTGTCGCCGTCATGCACCCATTCGAAGCGCACGGGGCCCAGCACATCCCGCGCGCGCCGATAGATGTCCGTTACGCCGTCCCGGACGAATTTCGGAAGCCGTTCGGCCTGGCTTTTGCCCTGCATGAACGATGCCCCTTCTCCGGCCTTTCCTTCGGTCAGCAACTTGCCGTGGGCGGTCACAATGGCGGCACCTGAAAAGCGTGCGG
This sequence comes from Xanthobacteraceae bacterium, assembly GCA_049698215.1. Classification (GTDB taxonomy): domain Bacteria; phylum Pseudomonadota; class Alphaproteobacteria; order Rhizobiales; family Xanthobacteraceae; genus PALSA-894. The sequence continues at coordinate 6,155 of JBAVXH010000256.1, forward strand.
GCACCGCGTGCTGAGACAGCACCGAGGGGATTTTTTCACCGCTTTCGTCCTCCTCCTGAAGGAGACGGAACGGGTCACTCCAACCCATCTCAGTCTTGAATTTGCCGGGCACCTGCTCGCGCGGGCTGGTGCGCAGCCAAACGACATCGCTGTTGGTCGGGCGGCCGAAGCCAAACGGAGCAAGCCGCCGGTTGATCACGGTCGTCCGTGGTACCGGCAGGCCAATATGGTGCGCGATGAGCAGGCCGTAGACCTTGTCGCCGACCAGGTTGCTGAAACGGTTCGGCCATGAGAACCGGGCCCGCAGATCGACGGCGGGCAGGGCGGCAAACTCCCATCCGAGCGTATGGGTGTGGCGCCAGCCGCGCGGCTTGGGGTGGATACTGAATTCGAGCCGGCTAAGCCGGGGCACATTTATATCCGGCGTGAACCCGTATACCGTCGAAAGCAGTTCGATGCCGAGCGTACGTGGCAGCGATGCGACTCCCGGCTTCTCGACGCACCGCGGCGTGTCGTCCGGCGCGAATTCAATGACGTCCCCCATGAGGACGCCGGACACACCGCCGTCGAAAACATCGACGGTCTCGTTGGCGATGACGTGCAAGCCCTCGCGCCCGAGCCGCGTCGCGGCGGCGAGAGCATCGTCGAGCGAGCGGATCCCGTAGATGAACTCCCTGCTTTGCGGACTTTCCGGCGTGTAGCTGCGCAGGTTGATGGAGGCTTCGGGGCTGCTCTGCAGCAGCGTCTTGAGCGCAGCCCGAACGCTGGGGAATTTCCGGTTCGGTGTCACGTTCCGGATGCGGCAAAACTCCTGCTTGAGCCCGCGTGCGCGCGGCGAAAAGCTGACAAACTGCGCGACGTTGATTATGTCGGCGAGGCGGTCGAGCGATTCATCCTTGCGCAGGTGAGCCGGCTTCACCGTAATCCGCCTCGCACGACGTGCACGCAGACCTTCAAGCCCCGACAGCGCGGCGCCGACGCCGGCGATCGGGATGCCCTCGCGCGCGATCTCCTCGGCCGCCCGCCGCAGCGAGGCAATCGCGCCATCGAGCGTCATCACGGACCCATCCAGTGTCTGCACCGGGATATCGCGGCTGATCGCGTGATGCAGTTCGGCGGCGCTGCCCGCGCTGTATTCCCAGCCGGGCATCATGACAAGCCGCGCGGCAAACCGCTCGATCATCGCGTTCCAAAGCGCGACGTAATCCGGCTGGTCCCATTCCTTCACGCAAAGGCTGGAAGGCTCCAGCACCGGCTGCGCGAGCTCGGCGCGCAGCCGCGCGGCAACGCGGCGTAGATCGTCCTCGTTCGGTCGGGTCACGTGCTTGCGCTGGGCCCGCGCGTAGCGCTCCTTGCTCTTCTTGAGGGTACGTCCGGCGCGCCGGTACCACTCGACGAAGCGGGGCCCGGTGGTGATCGGACCGCTGAGATAGACGATGCGCGTACCGGAAAACGCGCAGTCCCAAGCCTGCAGTATCATCCCGCGCTCGCGGGCGGTGGCTTTGTTAGACATCTTGGATCGCTGTACGGCGCGCCTGCTCATCGTCCCCCAGACTTCACCCCGTTCTTGAGCGTTCGTGCCAAGCGTATCCCGGCTGAGCCCGCAAGTCCTGGTGCCAAATACTGCAAGGCTTTAGCTGGATCGACCTTGTTGATGCACTTCACCTTTTTGATCGCTACAGCTTTGGCTTCCTCGATTTCAGTTAGAACGCGTTGAGGGTCGCTGGTGCCTGTCGGGTCTACCTCCAGGCCCAGTGCCATCATGCACACGAATTCTTGCCACGGCTTCGCTTGATCCAAGTCTCTATCTCCGCTCAGCGATATGACTTCCTCATAGTTCGCCAAGCTCGCCGTCGGCTTTCGCATCGCAAGTTGTTCTTCCACGTCTGTGATCGACGCCGACTTTGGTAGCTCGGATACCGCACCTAGCATATCGCTGAAAGAGAGAAATGCAGACTTGTCTTGGAGCGACTTCCACTGCTTTGTGCCAAGCTGCCCAAGGTCGATGTTGGCTTTCTCCAGAAGTTTCTGAAGCGTACGTTGACGCGCTTTGGCATCCATCGGCAAGACGAGATAATGCCTGTCAATTCGACCAGTGCGCTTGATCGCCGGATCGATTCGGTATTCGTAATTAGTTGAGATGACAAACAATACACGTTTGGCCCGCCGCAGATCGTTGATCTTGGTCAACATCCCTGGAGTGATGAACTGGAACACGGTGTCCTGCTTGCTGTAGCGAAGCGAATCACGATCCAGCAAGAAGCTGTCGATCTCATCGAACAGAACGAGGCAATTGGACTGGGCGACCAATACATCGAAGATAGCTTTCGCCCGGGATTCGACTTCCGCTTCCCCGCCTGCAAGAAAGTCGCTAACGGTGATGGTGATCATCCTCACTCCGAGCGCGTCCGCCATATTTTCGGCTATTGTCGTCTTGCCAGTACCCGGCGGCCCATAAAGCAACATTGAGAAATATTTCGGGGAATGCTTGCGCCAGCCGCTGATGAAGTGCTCGCCGATCTGCCGGTAGGTCTCATACGGCCGCCCTAAGCTCGTGGCAGATTCGAAGTCTGGCGTGATACCTTTCACAACGGTCTTATTCTTCTCTTTTGTTGTCCATTTTTCCCATTTCTTGAGTTTTCCATCCTCCCGTTCCGGCTCGCGCACCGCGAACCGTGACAAGATCAGTGTCTTGCGCGCGACGTGCGCCTCGAGCAGGCGATGGTAAGCGATCAAGAACTCCAAAACCTGACTCGTCTCCCATGTATGGATCAGACCGCGCTCGTTGACGTGTTCCGAATGCCAGCCGACCACGAGATTTCGGCCTGTTTCGCTGAAACGAACAGTGCGCGCCTCCAACCACTTCCAATAACGGCGGAACAGGCCGATGCTGGCCGAACCGCGCGTGTCGTGGAGAGACATCCCGTCGAAAATTTCGCAAGACCGAAGCAAGGAGTTGGCAACCTCCACGCTGACAGGGAACAGCGCCAGTCCTGTCCGGGTGGCGAGGAAAGGCTTCGTCGGTCGCCAGAACGCGCTTTCCTCCTGCGCTTTCGCCATCACGTCGAGGACACGTCGAAACAGAATTTCATCCACAGCGTTGCGTTGGCACAGCAACAAACCTTCCAGGCAGAAGGCCAGCTCTGCTGGATCGAAGCGGCTGTCCGGAATTGAGCTGAATGAAAGCTGGTCGTGTAGCTTGGTTTCGAAGTAGCCGAGATACCGCGGAAGATTCTGCTCACCTCCCTCATTTATCATTCGCAGCGTCTGCACCACGCGCAATGGAATGATGGCGTTGTCGACTGCTCTGAATGGATCAGAATTTAGCGGATGGGGCGCCCTCTTGAAAAAGCTCTCCTCAAAGGGCTTTTTGAAATTGACCTTTTTGAGTTCATTTACACGCCGCCGGACGTAGCTCCGGACTGCCGACCGCCGAGACTCGCTGATATTTTCCAGTAGTTCAGCCAAATACGAAAGAGTTGTCGGATCATCCAGCCCGTACGTCCTTGAGCGTGTCGCCCATCGACCCTTTGGTCTCAGATTGCGCGCGAGCATCTTCGTTCCGATCGTCGCGCTTTCCGTGATTTTGTCCTTCGCGCCCTTGTCAAGTTTTATTGGCGGAAACTGGGGGCTGACAGCAATTGACTGGGGTCGAGTCCACTTTTGCAAGGTCTTCCAGAGCGACAATGAGACCATCGCGGTGGTGCTGTGCGACAATCCGGGGCTCCTCTTCTGCTTCGAAGGTTTTGCTTTCGAAACCGAAGTACTGTTTGAGGGAGCGGAGATAGAGTAGGGCCAGCCTTTTTCTGCGAGTTTGCTCGCTAACGTCATACTGGCTTCGCGGATCAGTCGCTCAATCCGGGTAATATCCTGCTTGTCGGAGGGAAATTCGTTCGCGAGATAGTGCTCGAGCGTTTCCATGGTGATGGTCCGGCCTGACTTCGGGGCGGACGACAGTAGCAGAATTGCTGCGTCACGCTAAGATTGTAGGTCATCCTTGGCTGCAACCAAATTCGCCAGATCGACCACCACCTTGGCCTGCTTCCAGGTGGCGTCGTCCTGCATCTTGCCGTCGATCATGACGGCGCCGGTGCCGTCGGGCATCGCGGCGAGGATCTTCAGCGCGAACTTCACCTCGGCCACATCGGGCGAGAACACGCGCTTGGCGATCACGACCTGCGAGGGGTGCAGCGTCCACGCGCCGGCACAGCCCATCAGGAACGCATTGCGGAATTGCGCCTCGCAGGCCGCCGGATCGGAGAAGTCGCCGAACGGGCCGTAGAACGCCTTGATGCCGGCGGCAGCGCACGCGTCGACCATCTTGGCGAGGGTGTAGTGCCAGAGGTCCTGCTGGTGGCGGCCGCGCGGCTTCTCGCCGCCCATGTTCGGGCCGCCTGAGCCTTGCGCGCGCGGGTCGCCGTCCTCCAGCACCACATAATCCGGATGCCCGCCGCCGACCCGCGTCGTCTTCATCGCGCGCGATGCCGCCAGGTCCGCGGGACCGAGCGAGATGCCGTGCATGCGTGGGGAGGCGGCCGCGATCGCCTCGACATTGTTGACGCCCTCGGCGGTCTCCAGGATCGCGTGGATCAGGATCGGGCGGGAGACCTTATGCCGCGCCTCGAGCTGCGCCAGCAGCTGGTCGAGGTAGTGGATGTCCCACGGCCCCTCAACCTTCGGCAGCATCATCACGTCGAGCTTGTTGCCGGCCTTGGCGACGATCTCGCTGATGTCGTCGAGCGCCCAGGGGGAGTTGAGCGCGTTGATGCGGGTCCATAGCCCCGTCTGCCCGTAGTCGAGCTTCGCCATCTCGATGAAGCCCGCGCGCGCCGCCTCCTTGGCGTCGGCCGGAATCGCGTCCTCCAGGTTGCTGAGCACCACGTCCACTTGCGCGACCAGCTCCGGCACCTTGGCGCGGATCTTCTCGATGTGCGGGGGCACGAAGTGGATCATGCGCTCCAGGCGCACCGGGAGTTCGCGCAAGGGGGCGGGCGCGCCGATCGCGAGCGGCTTGAAGAAATTGCGCGGCAGTTTCATGCGAGGTTCGTCCTGATCGGCAGATCGCTGCGCTGTTCTATGCAAATCTTTGGCCATTATACGCGGCTTTTCGGCCGCGTTGACGCGTCCGGCAGCGGCCCATAGCAGAAGGCGATGCTCGACGTCCTCAATCTGGCCTTGCCGTTCTTCGGGCTGATCTTTCTCGGCCTCATCTGCGGCAAGCTGAAGATCGGCATCCCCGAGACCGGGCTCGCCTGGATGGGCTTCTTCCTGATCTATCTTGCGCTTCCGTGCCTGTTCTACCGCGTCCTCGCGCAGACACCGCTCGAGGAGCTGAGCAATCCGCGCTTCATCCTGGGCACCACGCTGGCGACCGCCACCGCCTTCACGCTCGCCTTCGGCGTCGGCTGGGCCTTTCGCCGCAACATGGCGGAAGCAACGATTGCGGGCCTGTCCGGGTCCTACGGCAACATCGGCTACATGGGGCCGGGGCTCGCGCTTGCGACGCTCGGCCCCGCCGCCAACGTACCGGTCGCGCTCATCTTTTGCTTCGACACGCTGTTGCTGTTCGCACTGGTGCCGTTCCTGATGACAGTCGCGGCGCCCGGAAAAGCAACATTCGCCGGGGCCGTAGTCCAGATCGTCCGCCGCATAGCGCTGCATCCGTTCATCATCGCGACGGTGCTGGGTGTCGTTTCGGCCGCGATCCATTTCCAGCCGCCGGTCGCACTCGACCGTCTGATGCAGTTTTTGCAGAACGCCGCGGCGCCATGCGCCCTGTTCGCGCTGGGCGTGACGGTGGCGTTGCGGCCGGTCGAGCGCGTGCCATGGGAAGTGCCGTTCGCGGTCGCGATCAAGGTGGTCGCGCATCCCGCGATCGTGCTCGGCTATCTCTCGCTGCTCGGGCCGTTCGATTCCGTCTGGATCTACACGGCTGTGCTGATGGCGGCTTTGCCCCCGGCGCTGAACGTGTTCATCATGGCGCGGCAGTACAATGCGTGGGTGTTGCAGGCATCGGGGTCGGTCTTGCTGGGCACGTTTTGCTCCGTGATCACGCTGACCACTGTGATGTGGCTGGTGAAGACCGGCACGCTGCCGCTGACGCTGTTTCGGTGAGGTCATGCAGCCGCTCTCCGGTATTCTGGTTCTCGATTTCACGACGCTGCTGCCGGGGCCGCTCGCGACCCTGATGCTCGCCGAAGCGGGCGCCGAGGTGATCAAGATCGAGCGGCCGGAAGGGGAGGACATGCGCGCCGGCGCCCCGCGCTTCGACGGCGAGGCCGCGGCCTTCGCGTTGCTCAACCGGGGCAAAAAAGGCATCACGATCGACTTGAAGAATGATAACGATCGCAATCTGTTGCGGCCGCTGCTTGAGAAAGCAGATGTGCTGGTCGAGCAGTTCCGCCCCGGCGTCATGGCGAGGCTCAGGCTCGGCTTCGAGGACGTGCGGAAGATCAATCCGAGGATCGTGTACTGCTCGATCAGCGGCTATGGCCAGGAAGGCCCGCGCGCCGGCGAAGCCGGCCACGACATCAACTACCAGAGCCGCACCGGGCTACTTGCGATCCAGCCTGGACCGATCGAAAAGCCCGTCATCCCGCCGGCACTGATCGCCGATATCGGCGGCGGCACGATGCCTGCCGTGATCAACATTCTGCTCGGGCTTCGCCAGCGCGACGCGACCGGGCAGGGCGTCCATCTCGACATCGCGATGGCCGACGCGATGTTCACCTTCGCCTGGTACGCTTGGGCCTTCGGGCATGCGACCGGGAAATTCCCCGGTCCGGGCGAGTTGCGTCTGGTGGGCGCTTCGCCGCGCTACCAGCTCTACCCGACGCGCGACCGTAACATCGTTGCGTGCGGTGCGCTGGAGCAGAAATTCTGGCTCGCGTTCTGCAACACGATTGGGCTACCGGCGCCGCTGATGAACGATATGGCCGACCCGGCGGCCACCAAGGCGGCGATCGCGGACATCATCAGACGCGAGACCGCCGAGCACTGGCGGCCGAAATTCGCCGCTGCCGATTGCTGCGTCACCATCATGGCCTCGCTCGAAGAGGCGCTGCACGACCCGCATTTCGTAGAGCGCGGACTGTTCGCGCACAAGGTCGCCAGCGCCAACGGCGCGACCATGCCGGCGGTGCCGTTGCCGATTGCCGCGAGCCTGCGCGAAAAGCCGGGCACGAAGGCTGCGCCAAAGCTCGGCGCGGACAACGATTTGCTTGAACAAGGCTAATCGGTCTTTGGGCCATGCACATCGGCACGCACTACAAGTTTACCCAGTTCTTCGGCTGGACGCTACGAGAAGTAGCCTGGCTGATCGGCTGGTCGTTGCTCGTCACCGCGATCCTTCATTTTTCGCGTGCGAGTTTCCTGATCGTTCCGGCGCCCATCCTCACGATCATTGGGTCGGCGCTCGCGATCATTCTGGCGTTCAAGAATGCGCAGTGTTTCGCCCGCGTCAACGAGGCACTCGTCCTGTCGGGGCAGATCACCACGAACAGCCTGATCCTTGCCAATCGGCTGATGTCTACGGTTGGCAACCTCGACGCGGCGCAATCTCACCCGGCACTCAAAGAGATTTTCTATCGCCATTTCGCATGGCTGACGGCGTTGCGCTTCTTTCTGCGCGATCGAAAGCCCTGGGAAAACATGGCCGAGGCGGGCAATGCAAGGTTTCTGGCCAAGCTTCCTACCCCGGAAAGCCGGTCCAGCCTCAAGGATGAGCTGGCAAAATATCTGCCCGATGCCGATTTGCAGAAGGTTTTGGCCCACCGCGGCGACAAGGAGGCGCTCATCCTCAGCCGGCAGTATGAGGCGATCCGCGGGCTGTATAGCAGGCAGCTCATCAGCGAGTACTGGCTGACGCACTTGACGGGCGCGATCGATGATCTTGCGCGCGTGCAAGGCGCGTTGAAGCGGATCAAGAACTATCCCTATGCGCGCAATTTTTATTCGATCGCTGTCTTTCTCGTGATGATCTTTGTTGCGATCGTGCCGTTCGGCTTGTTTCCCTATGCGCAGGAGCTTGGAAAGCCGGCCGGCCTCGAGCGCTGGACCGTCTGGCTGAACGTCCCGTTCAGCGCGATCGTTGGCGGGGTTTTCGTGTCACTGGAGAAGGTCGGAGAGAACTCGTCAAATCCGTTCGAGGGCGGCGCCAATGACGTGCCGATCTCGTTCATTGCGCGCCGCATCGAGATCGAGATGCGGACGATGCTCGGCGAGGCGACCGACCTCAAGCCGATCGAGGCGAAGGACAACATCCTGTTCTAGCGCCGGAGTTAGAGCGCCTCGCCCCGCATCAGGCGGGGTTGCGCGGCCGGCTCCACGCCCTCGCGCATCACGGCGCGGCGCAAAGGGGTGATGCGGTCGAGCAAATAAAGCCCGAAGCCACGCGCACCCTGCACAGGCAGGAAATCCGACAACAGGCTGCGATTGAGCACGTCCACCGCAAGCGTGCGGTTGGTCACGTCGGTCCGGCGCATGCGGTCGTATCGCCCTAGGAGCTCAGGCGAGCCGACATGGGCGCCTTCATGTCGCGCCTCAACTACCAGTTCCGCGATGGTCGCGGCATCGCGCAGGCCGAGATTGAGCCCCTGCGCGCCGATCGGCGGCATCACGTGGGCGGCCTCGCCGACAAGCGCGATGCGATCCCGCCCGAAGCTGTGCGCCGTCTCAACGGCGAGCGGAAACAGCCCGCGGCTGCCCTCGACCGACATCTTTCCGAGCATCGAGTGTGCGCGGCGCTCGATCTCCACGGACAGCGCGGGCGCGTCGAGCGCACCAAGCTCCTCGGCCGCTTCGGGATCGAGCACACAGACAAGACTCGACCGTAGCCCGGGCAGAGGGACCAGCGTGAACGGCCCGGTCTCGGTGTGGAACTCGGTCGAGACGCCGTTGTGCGGGCGTGTGTGCGCGAGATTGAGAGTCAGCGCGGCCTGCGGGTATTCGTGCCGCCTGGTCTCGATCCCGGCGGCGTCGCGGCAGAGCGATTTGCGACCGTCGGCGCCGACGACGAGGCGCGCACCCAACGAGTCGCCGTCATCGAGCCGGATCGAGACCCACTCGTCCGCAGGTTCGATCGCTGTGACCGCCGCCGCGATGTGCTGAAGCGCGCCGAGTTCCGCCGCGCGGCGGTCGAGCGCCGCGATCAGATGCCGGTTCTCGATGTTGTGGCCGAACGCCTCAAGTCCAATCTCCGCCGCCTCGAACATCACTTCCGGCGCACGCAATAGCCGGGATGTGTCGTCGATGATGCGGATGGCGGCGAGCGGCGCGGCCTGCGCGGCGCACAAC
>JBAVXH010000257.1:0-26948 GCA_049698215.1 Xanthobacteraceae bacterium
TGGCGCCGCCTCGTGCGCGACTACGAGAAGCGCATCGACGTCTCCAAGGCGATGATCCATGTCGCCATGGGAAGCCTTCTGCTCAGGCGCATCGCACACTAAAATGCATTCTCAAACGGACTCTTAGTGCTGCTTCTTAGCCCTGCCTTCGCTCGTTTCGCTTGGAGCCGCTTCGATCGACTCGATGCCCTTTTCGGCTGCTCAGGCAGCTTCGCGATCGGCCGACATCGGAGACGCAGTCCGCCTGTTGCCTTTGATTGAAGCGAAAAGGCGCAGATGCTTGACGACATCATCCATGGACGGCTTTGTGATCACCGCGAGGAAGGGATCATCCTTCGGAAGTTCCCGTGGTGGGAAGGCGGAATAGACAATGAATGGTACGGATGAAGCGCGGGAGCGTGTGTAGGCATAAAATGTTGCAGCAATCGCTTGCCCACCAATTAGCTTGTTATCGCATACGATGCCGGCCAGGCGATCGTGGAGCTGGCAAAGGCACTCCTTGGCTCCACCGAGCGTAGCGGTTATTTCGACTGCGTAACCTAGCTCTTTCAATCGATATTCCAGCTCGTAACTTTCGACAAAGCTATCCTCAACGAGCAAGACGGTACGCATGATAGACTCACGATATCGAGAAAAGTCGTAGTGGTTTCGAGCACGCCCCAGTTTCATCCCCAAGCGTCGACGGGACGTCAACACTGCTGCGCCTGCCTCAGTTCCCGTTAGTGGCTGAACGTCGTCGCAGGCGACGCGCGACAACCTATCGGCGCACCGCGTCGGCGCAGCGAGTGGTAACACGATCGGTCCAATGATCCCCCAAGCGTCAGAAGGCTCAGGCTGATGGTTGTCTCGAGCATCGCGGGGTTCTTCCGGGCGAAAAACGCCTCCGATGCCAGTCACCTGACGGGCGCGATAGCCGACCACTAGCCCCAGGATGTCTCGACCGGAACGATTCGCCCGCTTCTGAGGTTCCTTTCACTAACGTGGAGGGAACCGATGAACGTTGGCGACGAACGAAGCCGCTCACTCTGGATGGATGTTGACGTCGCGCCCGGCACATTGAAATTAACCCAGGATGCCGAGTGCGATACCGTCGTGGTGGGCTCGGGCATCGCCGGTCTCTCGACCGCCTACGAGCTTTCCGGACAGGGACAGAAGGTCATCGTACTCGATCGCGGCAAGATCGGCCGCGGGATGACCGCCCGCACGTCGGCGCACCTTTCTGCCAACAACGACGACACCTTCAAGACGATGATCGCGCGGCGTGGCGAGAAGCTCGCCCGAGACTTTTATACAAGCCAGGCCGCTTCCATCACGCGCATCGAGACGATTCAATCCTCCGAGGGCATCGATTGCGACTTTCGTCGTGTGGATGGTTTTCTGTTTCCCGGGCCGCAGACCGAGCAATCGGAAATCGAGGAGGAACACAAAGCCTCAGAAGCCGCGGGGATGCCGGTGAAGTACGCCAAGGGTGTTCCGCTCAAGGGATATGAGAGCACGCGCTCATTGCGCTATCCGAACCAGGCGACGTTCCATCCGACCAAGTACCTTCAGGGTCTCGTCCGCTGCATCAAGGCGCGCGACGGCCGGCTGTGCGCAGACACAGCCGTGATGAGCGTGGAAGAGGAGGGCGGTGGTGTCGTGGTCAAGACGGAGAATGGGAAAACCATCCGCTCGAGGAATGCCGTCGTCGCCACCAACTCGCCGATCAACGATCGCGTCGCACTGCATTCGAAACAGGCGCCCTACCGCACCTATGTGATGGCGCTGCGACTGCCGCGCGGCAAGCTGCCGGACGCACTCTACTGGGACACGCTCGATCCCTATCACTATGTGCGTCTGCAGCCTGGCGAAGGCTTCGACTATCTCATCGTTGGCGGCGCGGACCACAAGAGCGGCGAAGCGGATGACGCGGAGGTCCGGTACGAGGCGATCGAAGCCTGGATTCGCAATCTCATCCCCGATCTCGGCGACGTGACCCACCGTTGGTCGGGCCAGGTGCTCGACACGATCGACTATTCGGCCTTCAGTGGACGCAACCCCGGCAGCAAGAACGTGTATGTGCATACCGGCGATTCCGGCCAGGGTCTGACCCACGGCGTGGTCGGCAGCCTGATCATCTCGAGCATGATCATGCAGGGCGAGGAGCTGTGGCAGGAGCTGTACGGGCCGGAGCGCAAGACCGCGAGCGCGCTCACCACATTCATCAGCGAGAACCTCACGACCATCAAGAATCTCGCCGAATACGTAGCCCCCGGCGAGGTCGGCTCGTTTGATGAGATCAAGCCAGGCCGCGGCGCGATCGTTAGACAGGGCTTGACGAAGGTGGCGGCGTATCGCGACGATGCCGGCGCAATCCATGCATTCTCGGCCGCTTGCACGCACCTCGGCTGTCACCTGCACTGGAATTCGTTCGAGCAGTGCTGGGACTGCCCGTGCCACGGGTCGCAGTTCAGCGTTGATGGGGCGGTGCTGAACGGCCCGGCGATTTCCCCGCTGGAACAGGTCGCGGTCGAGCCCGAGGGAAAGCGCGGCAAGATTTCAAAGGCCGGTTGAGTGAGGCACCGAGCTGATCGCGACTGTTACTTCTTCAGGCGCTTGGGCCGGAGTGTTCCTGTCGAGGAGGATCGAATGCGCCCCGCAGCGGAAGTATTCCAGCGGCCGACGGAACGATCAGCGGCTACAGCTCTATTTCAACCTATCCGCAACGTTAGCCAATAGTACAAATGGACGACCCGGTCCGAATCCTGCTGCTGTACTTCATCATGCCGGTGTGGTTTGCGGCAGGTCTTGCTGACTACTTCTGCCACCGCGCGACTGACATCGAACACACGGCTGGACCGAAGGAATCGCTCCTCCATCTTCTGATGTTTGCCGAGGTCGCGGTTCCGATCCTTATGTGCCTGTTCTTCGAGATCAACGCGCTGGTGTTCGCCGTCATGATCGCGGGCTTCATTGCGCATGAGGTGACCGCGCTCTGGGATGTGAGCTACGCGATCGAGCATCGGTATGTGTCGCCGATCGAGCAGCATGTGCACAGTTTCTTGGAAATGATTCCGCTGATGGCCGGCGCCTTTGTCGCCGTGCTGCACTGGCCGCAGTTCCTGGCTCTGTTCGGCCTGGGCAGCGAAGCGGCGCGCTTTACGCTTGAACTCAAGAAGGAGAGCTTGCCGATTGCCTATATTGTCGCCGTACTAGGTGCGTCGCTGCTGTTTGAGCTCTTGCCGTATCTCAAAGAGTTATGGCGCGGATGGAAGGTCCGTGCGAGCCAGGTTCGCCGATGACAGTTCGCATCGGCACTTCCGGTTGGCAATATGCTTCTTGGAAGGGCCCGTTCTTCCCGCATGATTTGAAAGCAAAGGATCAGCTTAGCTTCTACGCGAGCCAGTTTCTCACAACTGAACTCAATGGCGTGTTCTACCGGACCCCGACCGAACGGGCCGTTGAGCTATGGCGCAATCAAACTCCGGATGATTTTGTGTTCGCGTGGAAGGCGTCGAAATTCATCACACATTGGAAGCGGCTTTCAGGGCGCTCGGAAAACAGCCTCGCACTTCTCGAAAGCAGGTTGTCGCTATTGAGACACAAGGTCGGACCGGTGCTGTTTCAATTGCCGCCGCAGTTTGAGCTCAACTACGAAAGACTTGGCAGCTTTGTTAAGATGCTCAACGGAGAACGTCGCTACACATTCGAATTTCGGCATCCCAGCTGGTACTCACCCAAGGTCTTTCGACTCATGTCGGATGCAAACATCGCGCTTTGCATCTCGGACCATGCGGATGCCCCATCACCCTGGAAGCGCACCGCCAATTTTGTTTACATCCGCGCTCACGGCCCGGGTGGCCGTTACAAAGGCCACTACAAGCCGTCGATGCTAGCGGAGTGGGCGACGAAGATCACCCGTTGGGATCGCCGCGGCTACGACGTGTATGTCTACTTCGACAACGATCAGAAGAGCGCAGCTCCGCTGGATGCGCGGCGGTTGCTGGAAAGCGTTTAGTTTACCGGCTGGCTTAGGTCTTTACTGCTAGCTGTGCGGCCGGCACACCTAATGAACGCATCAGAAGCACCCGAACTCAATCGTCTCCCTGCCGCCCGCCCGCCCGACGGTGTTGAGCATCGCAGTGGAACTCATCGGCAGTTTCTCGGTTTTAGGCCTCGACATCTGCCGGTTAGGGAGTCTCCCATGGGATTTTTCACCAAGGACATCAAGACCATGAATGATCTGTTCATGCATGGTCTTGAGGACCTCTATTACGCCGAAAACCAGATCGCGAAGTCGCTGCCAGACATGATCGAGAAGGCGACCAATCCGCAGCTGCGTGCGGGGTTCGAGAAGCATCTCTCCGAGACCGAGAAACAGATTGCGCGCCTGGAGCAGGTGTTCAAGCTGCTTGATGCCGATGCGAAGGGCGAAAAGTGCCCGGCGATCGACGGCATCCTGAAGGAAGGCAAGGAGCTGATGGGCGAGATCGGCGACGAGGACGTGATGAACGTCGGACTGGTCGCCGCCGCGCAGGCGGTCGAGCACTACGAGATCACGCGCTACGGCGCGCTGATCGCCTGGGCGAGCGAGCTTGGCCGCGGTGATTGCGTTCCGCTGCTCAAAGCGAGCCTCGCCGAGGAGAGGGCGACCGACCAGAAGCTCACCGCGCTGGCCGGGCAGCGCATCAACCCGCAGGCCGAGAAAAAAACCGAGAACGGCAAAAAGCCCGCAAAGCGCGCTGCGAGCACGGCACGCCGCAAGCCCAAGCCGCAGGCCCGACCGGCCGCGAAGGCCAAGCGCAATGGAGCAAAGAAGGTACGCCGCCGGGCGTGACGAGAGCTGGCGCATGGATGAGCTGAAAAATCTTGCCAATGCGCTGATGGAGCATGCGATGCAGGCGGACTTCGGCATCGTAACTGCCGAATCCTGCACGGCCGGCCTGATGTGCCAGGTGCTGGCCGACGCCGAGGGCGCCTCGCAATTCTTCCACGGCGGCTTCGTGACCTACACCAAGCCGCACAAAAGCTGCGCGCTCGGTGTGCCGGAGGCACTGTTACGTGAGAAAGGCGCGGTGTGCGCCGAAGTGGCGCGCGCGATGGCGGAGGGCGCGCTCAAGCATTCCAAGGCCGCTATCAGCGCCGCCATCACGGGTGTCGCCGGCCCGGAGCCCGACGAGGACGGCAACCCGGTCGGGCGCGTCTGCATCGCGGTGGCGCGCCACGGCTTCCCGACGCACGATTTTGAACGGCATTACCCGGACATGGGACGCGACGCGATCCGCCAGCGCGCGGTGGCCGACGCATTCAGAGCGATGATGGAGGCGCTCGCCTCCGTCTCGGCGGCCGCATGAACAGAAGCGCACAAGACCAGCGGGTGAAGACCGCACTCGATGAGACGCGGTTGCTCATTCTGGGTGCGCAAATCTTGTTCGGCTTTCATCTCAATGGCGCGTTCCAGTCAGGATTCTCCCAGCTGTCGCCCTTCTCGCGCGGACTGCACGCCGCATCATTCCTCACGATGGCGATCGCGATCGCGTTGCTGATCACGCCGTCGCTGCAGCACCAATTTGTCGATGGCGGGCACGCCACGGCACGAATTCTCACTGCGACTACCGGCTTTGCGGGGGCGGCGCTGCTTCCGATCGCGCTCTCGCTCGGCGCGGACCTCTACATCGTGATCGGGCATCGATTTGGTGCGGACATTGGAGCAGCCGTCGGTATTGGGTTCGCCCTGATGGCGGTTGCGGGATGGTATGGCGCCGAATGGCTGGTCCGCAGACCGCCGCGTCAGCAAAAACCGATTGATGAGTCGGACACTCCGATCGACATGCGTGTCGAGCACATGCTGACCGAGGCGCGTGTGATGCTGCCCGGCGCGCAGGCGCTGCTCGGGTTCCAGTTGGCGGTGATCCTCACTGATGCCTTTGCGGCGTTGCCAGGCACGTCCAAGGTCATCCACGTCGTCGCGCTGTGCTGTGTGTCGCTCGCTGTCATCCTTCTGATGGCGCCGGCTTCGTTTCATCGCCTCAGCTTTCACGGCCAGAACACCGAAAGCTTCTACCGGCTCGGCTCGACCCTGGTACTGGCGGCGGCCGTGCCGCTTGCCGGGGGCATCGTCGGCGATCTCTATGTGGCGGTGACGAAGGCGCTGGACCGGCCGGAGATCGGCGCGGCGGTCGCTGTCGCTGCTCTTATCGTTCTGGCGGCTCTGTGGCTCGTGCATCCGCTGCTGCTGCGTACGCGGAGGAGGTCGCGATGACTAGGCGCAGGATCATCGCGGAATGCGAGGCGGCCTTCGCGAACAGAGGCGAACCGGACTGACCGAGAGGTCTTTGTCTTCGACGTCGAGGGCACGCTGGTTGATGCCATGCGCCGATATAGCGGTAGGCGTGAGACGCTGGAGGCGTTCGGGCCGCGACCTCGGTCTCGCCGAGGTTCATCGCTAGCCTGAATGGACGGAACGAAATGCCGGCGCGGTTTTTCCCTGGCACCACGAAAAGATGGGATGGTCCCCGGCGCGCCCGGTCCGGGAACATTCCAATTTCGGGCTTTTCCGCTGGTTTTTGAGGCGGGCTCACCGCCCCAGCCCCCGAAACTGCTCAAATCAGCGGAAGGAACCTTGAGGGGCCCTCCGACCTTTTTCAACGTGACTAAACCGAGAATTCGAGACCGGTTGGCAATCCGAAAGACACAACGGAACTCCGCGCGCGGGGATGTCGGACGGCACGCTATGCGCATCTACTATCTGTGGCCGCGATTGGTAGGCGAATTGCCCCGTTGGAAGGACCATTTCGGTCATGCGCACCGGATGAGCTTTTCGCATGTGTGTTTGGGGCCTATTTTTGCGGCAGCAACCAACGGCAACAGCTTTCTGACCGACGATTTCGAGCGGGCCGGTGCCGCTGTGAGTTCTTCGGGCGACGCCGACACCACAGTCCAGCAACTAGCGAAGATAGGTCGGGAGGCCGGAGTCTCGCTACTGTTCGATATCGTGCTGGACCGCGTCGCGGTGGACGGCGCCATGGCCCGCTCGGCGCCGCACTGGTTCTACCGAGTCGGTACGACTGACATAGTAGATCCACGTCAAGCTCAGCTCGGCCTGGAAGCCGTGCCAGCGCGTTTTGACGATTCGCAGCGGGCGGGCGAGCTCGCCGCGTGGTGGGTCGATCGTCTCATTCGTCTCGCGAAAGCAGGTGCTGCCGGATTCCGGCTGCTCGGGCTTGCGGACATACCGGCGCATTTCGTGAAAACGCTGATTGAAGGCGTGAAGAGGGAATGCCCATCGTGCCTCTTCCTCGGCTGGACTCCGGGAGTCGATTGGGCGCACCACATCGAACTCGAAGGCGCCGGGCTCGATGCTGTATTTGCCTCGACGCCGTGGTGGGATGGGCGCGCGCCCTGGTTCGTCGAAGAGCACAACCGCCTGCGGCGCATTGCGCCGAGCGTGATAGGAGTCGCCGAAGCGCCGTTCGAGGAGCGCCTTGCAGTCCGGCTCACGCGCAGCGGCGTGTCCGATTTCCACGCCGGGTACGTGAACGCACTGCGCGTCGCCGCCGCCACGGGAGACGCCTTGTTCGTGCCCATGGGCTTCGAGTTCGGGACACGCCGCCGCCTCGATCCACAGCGCGGTACGCCCGACGACTTCGAGCGGGATCGCGACGAGGCGCCGATCGACCTAACCGAGGATATCGCGGCAGCGAATACTCTGGCTGCACGCCTGGCGGACGCTGGTTGCGGCGGCGAGATGCGCCGTCTCAGCGGTGGCGGCGAGCCCGTTTCGATGCTGCTGCGCGCGGATGCGTCCGATGCCCGATCAGCCGAGCGTGGCATTGTCGTTCTGATCAACGCCGGCAGAGCCGCGGAGACGCCGCCGCCGCTCGATCCGCTCCCGCCGGCGGCAGGCGCCCCGTTTAGCGATGCACGACCGATCGAAGAAGATCAGCGCGATGTGTTGCTCGGACCCGGCGAGGTCCGACTCTTCGCGGTCGCACGCACGACGGCGGTCGCGGACCGCACGCGGCGCAACGGTCGTGGGCTCGCCGAGGCTGTGAAGGCGCCACGCATCGCCATCGAACGCATCACGCCGTGTCTCGACGGCGGCGCGTTCCCCATCAAGCGCGTCGTCGGCCGACTCATTACCGTCGAAGCGGACGTCGTGACGGACGGTCACGACATTCTGGCGGGCGAGCTCTTGTGGAAGGCAATCGATGAGAAGGACTGGACGCGCGCGCCGCTCGTCCCCCTCGGCAATGATCGCTGGCAAGCAACCTTCGCTCCGAAGCGCATTGGCCGTCATCTCTATTCGATCGAAGCCTGGCGCGACGACTATGCGTCGCTGGTTCACGAAATCAGCGTCAAGCAGAAAGCCGACGTTGACATCGCGCTCGAGCTGACTGAAGCGCGCGAATATCTTGAGACCGTGAACGCTAAGGCGGTGCCGTGCAACACGACTGCGCTTGGCGCAGCACTCCAGACCTTGCACGATAATGATATCGAGGCGGGCGTGCAGGCGCTGAGCTCGCCCGCGACCGTCAAGGCCGTTGCCGCGTCGGCGGAACGCGCGTTTCGTGTGCAGTGCCCTCCATTGCCGCTTGAAATCGAGCGGTCGCAGGCCGAGTTCGCGAGCTGGTACGAGCTGTTTCCGCGGTCGCAGTCCGGCGACGTCAACCGCCACGGCACGTTCGACGATGTGATCGGTCGCCTCGCCGACATTCGAGAGATGGGTTTCGACGTCCTCTACTTCCCGCCGGTCCATCCCATCGGCGAGAAGAACCGCAAAGGCCCCAACAACTCGCTGACACCCGCGCCCGGCGATCCCGGCAGCCCCTATGCGATCGGCAGCCATGAGGGCGGGCACGATGCCATCCATCCGCAACTCGGTACGCTCGATGATTTCCGTCGCCTCGTCGCCGCCGCGAATGAGAGCGGGCTGGAGATAGCGCTCGATTTCGCGATCCAGTGTTCGCCGGATCATCCATGGCTGCGCGAGCATCCCGACTGGTTCAAATGGCGACCGGACGGCTCGATCAAATACGCCGAGAACCCGCCGAAGAAGTATCAGGACATCGTCAATGTCGACTTCTACGGCGGCGATCCGTCCGGACTTTGGAGCGCGCTTCGCGACATCGTGCTCTTCTGGGCCGGTGAGGGCGTGCGCATCTTCCGCGTCGACAATCCGCACACCAAGCCGCTGCCGTTCTGGCAATGGATGATCGCGGACGTCCGCGCGCGCTACCCGGATGTGATCTTCCTGTCGGAAGCTTTCACGCGGCCAAAGATGATGTACCGGCTCGCCAAAATCGGCTTCTCGCAGTCCTACACTTACTTCACTTGGCGCAACACCAAGCAGGAATTCATCGAGTATTTGACCGAGCTGACCACCACCGAAGTCAAGGAATTCTTTCGGCCTCACTTCTTCGTCAATACGCCAGACATCAATCCTTACTTCCTGCAAACCTCCGGTCGCCCCGGTTTTCTCCTTCGCGCGGCGCTCGCCGCAACGCTGTCGGGGCTGTGGGGCGTCTACTCGGGGTTCGAACTGTGCGAGTCCGAGCCGCTGCCCGGCCGCGAGGAATATCTCGATTCGGAGAAGTACGAGATCCGCATCCGAGATCACAACGCGCCCGGGAACATTGTTCGCGAGATCGCAACACTTAACCGCATCCGCAAAGCGCATCCAGCACTGCAATCACACCTCGGTGTGACGTTCTACAACGCGTTCAACGATCAGGTTCTGCTTTACGGAAAACGCGCTCCAGGCAGCGCCGACATGATCCTGATCGCGGTTAGCTTCGATCCGCATAACGTGCAGGACGCGACCTTCGAGCTGCCACTGTGGGAGTGGAAGCTGCCGGACCACGGGTCGCTCTACGTGGAAGATCTGATGCGCGGCGGCAGTTCGATCTGGACTGGCAAGCTGCAGCGGGTGCGGCTTGACCCGGCGGATCTGCCATTCGCGATCTGGCGCGTCGCGCCGCCGGAGACGCTGCCATGAACGCCCCGCAGAAGAATATCGTGGCGGCTACCGCAGACGATCCGCTCTGGTACAAGGACGCGATAATCTATCAGCTGCACATCAAGTCGTTCTTCGATTCCAACAATGACGGCATCGGCGATTTCGCCGGCCTGATGATGAAGCTCGATTACGTCGCAGAACTGGGCGTCAACACCATCTGGCTGCTGCCGTTCTATCCGTCCCCGCGCCTCGACGATGGCTACGACATCGCCGAGTACCGCGCGGTGCATCCGGATTACGGGACGATGGGGGACATCAAGCGCTTCATCGCCGCTGCGCATGCTCGCGGCATTCGTGTCATCACCGAGCTCGTCATCAACCACACGTCCGACCAGCATCCCTGGTTTCAGCGCGCCCGCAAGGCAAAGCCTGGTTCGCCGGCCCGCAACTTCTACGTCTGGTCCGACACCGACCAGAAGTATTCCGGCACGCGCATCATCTTCCTCGACACCGAGCGCTCGAACTGGACCTGGGACCCGGTCGCGGGCGCGTACTACTGGCATCGCTTCTACTCGCACCAACCCGACCTCAACTTCGACAATCCGAAGGTACTCGAGGCAGTGCTTGGCGTGATGCGGTTCTGGCTTGATCTCGGTGTCGATGGGCTGCGACTCGATGCCGTACCCTACCTGATCGAGCGCGAAGGGACGAACAACGAGAACCTTCCCGAGACTCATGACGTGCTGCGGCGCATCCGCGCCGAGCTCGACACGTCCTATCCGGGACGGATGCTGCTCGCGGAAGCAAACCAGTGGCCCGAAGACACCAAGGATTATTTCGGCCAGGGCGACGAATGCCACATGGCGTTCCACTTCCCGCTGATGCCGCGGATGTACATGGCGCTCGCGCGCGAGGACCGCTTCCCGATCACCGACATCATGCGCCAGACGCCGCAGATCCCCGACAACTGTCAGTGGGCGATCTTCCTGCGCAATCACGACGAGCTCACGCTCGAAATGGTGACGGACTCCGAGCGCGACTATCTTTGGGAGACCTACGCGTCCGACCGCCGCGCGCGCATCAATCTCGGCATCCGCCGCCGCCTCACGCCTCTCCTCGAACGCGACCGCCGCCGCATCGAACTGATGAACTGCCTGCTGCTGTCGATGCCGGGCACGCCGGTCATCTACTACGGCGACGAGATCGGGATGGGCGACAATATCCATCTCGGCGATCGCGACGGCGTGCGCACCCCGATGCAGTGGTCGCCGGACCGCAATGGCGGCTTCTCGCGCGCCGACCCGGCCGCGCTGGTGCTGCCGACGCTGATGGACCCGCTCTACGGCTACGAGACCGTCAACGTCGAGGCGCAGCTGCGCGACCGCCATTCGCTGCTCCATTGGATGCGCCGCATGCTTGCGATTCGCCGCCGTCACGTGGCCTTCGGCCGCGGCACGTTGCGCTTCCTCTATCCGAAGAACCGCAAGGTTCTGGCATTCCTGCGCGAGCACGACGATGAGATCATCCTATGCGTCGCCAGCGTTTCGCGCGCGCCGGAGGCAGTCGAGCTCGATCTATCGGAGCTAGCGGGACGCGTACCGGTCGAATTGAGCGGTGGCTCGCTGTTTCCACCGGTCGGCCAGCTCACCTACCTGCTCACCCTGCCGCCCTACGGCTTCTACTGGTTCCTGCTCGCAGCGCAGAGCGAGCCGCCCGCCTGGCACAGCCGGGCTCCCGAGCCCATGCCCGAGTACATCACCTTGGTTACGCGCAGCAAGATCGCCGACGCGCTGACCTCTGCCGATGGCGCCGCGTTCGTGCGTGACGTGTTGCCCTCCTATCTCATGAAGCGGCGCTGGTTCTCCGCGAAGGACCAGACGATCAAGTCGACGCGCTTCAAATATCTCGTGCCGCTGCCGGATGGCGACCGCGAAATCATTCTCGCCGAGATCGAGACCAAGACGGATGGCGACACCAGCCGCTGGCAGCTGCCGCTGTCGGTCGCCTGGGACGATGAGCCGGGCGCCGCTCTGCCGAACCAGCTTGCCCTTGCGCGCGTGCGGCGTGGGCGGCGCACCGGGCTGTTGACCGATGCCTTCGCGCTGCCGGCATTCGCGTGCCGCATGCTCGGGGCACTTGCCGACAAATCTCGCGTTGAAACACCGGACGGGACGGTCGTCTTCGAGCCCATCGAGAGCAATGAGACGGCGCTGCGGCAGCCCGAGAATGCGCCAGTGCTTTGGCTGACCGCCGAGCAGTCGAACAGCTCGCTGATTGTCAACGATGCCGTGATGTTGAAGCTCTTCCGCAAGGTTTCGGCCGGAATGCACCCCGAAGCGGAAATGAGCCGCTACCTTACCGCGCAGGGGTTCGCCAACACGCCGCCGATGCTCGGCGAAGTGGTCCGGGTTGCGAAAGACGGCGAGCGTTCCTCGCTCGCGGTGGCGCAGGGGTTTGTGCGTAATCAGGGCGATGCCTGGACGTGGCTGCTCGACCAGTTCCACCGGGCGATCGACGATATTGCGACGCGAGAAGCAGACCACGACGCAATCGAGGATGAAGTTGCCGACTACACCGCTATTGCGGCCGCGATCGGGCGGCGGCTCGGCGAGATGCACGCCGTGTTGGGGCAGCCCACCGCAGACGAGGCCTTTGCTCTTGAAACTGCCACAGAGCGCGATGTTGAGACATGGGCCGATCGTGCGATCGACCTGCTCGACCGCGCGTTCGGCTTGCTCAAGAAGCAATCCAGCTGGGAGAACGAGACGGCAGAAGCCGAAGCCAAGCGGCTGCTGGCGCAGCACGAAGCGCTGACGCGCGCCTTGCGCAAGCTCGCAAAGGCCGGCATCGATAGCGCGAAAACCCGCATCCACGGCGACTTCCACCTCGGACAGGTGCTGGTCGCAAGCGGCGATGTCTACATCATCGACTTCGAGGGCGAGCCCGGCCGATCGCTCGCCGAGCGGCGCGAAAAGGCGAGCCCGTTGCGCGATGTCGCGGGCCTGCTGCGGTCGTTCGACTATGCGGCGGCCGCGACGCTCGATCCAAAGAGTACGACGTCCGCGCGAGTGCCGCACGAACAGCGCGTTACATTTGTGACGCGGCTGCGGGACGGCGCGAAACAGGCCTTCATGGATGCGTATCAGGAGAGCGCCGGTGAAGCCGGCAGCAGCGAGCTGCTCGACTTCTGCCTGATAGAAAAGGCCGCCTACGAGCTCGCCTACGAGGCCGCGAACCGTCCCGCATGGATTTCGATTCCCATTCAGGGCCTTGCGCAGCTCGCTGCGCGCGTTTTGCCTTCAAGGAGCGGCCGATGAACGTGCGGACCGCGCCGTCGGCGCCACGCGTCCCGGGCTACGAGACCGAGGCGCTCGCACACGCGCTGCACGGCGATCCGTTTCGCGTGCTCGGCCCGCACGAAACTCCGGCGGGGCGCGTCGTTCGCGCTTTCCTGCCGGGTGCTGAGTCAGCAGAGGTGCTGCGTCGCTCCGACCGGGCACGCATCGGCCGGCTCGAGCATTTCGACAATGGCCTGTTTCAGGGGATCGTGAGCGAGCGAGCGCCGTATCTGCTGCGCATCACATGGCCGGGCGAGGCCGTGCAGGAAACCGAAGACTCCTACTCCTACGGACCGCTCCTCGGTGACATCGACCTGCACCTGTTCAGCGAAGGCCGGCACTTCAAGCTCGCGCAGGCACTGGGCGCAAACGTGATGACGATCGACGGAGTGCGCGGCACGCGCTTCGCCGTGTGGGCGCCAAACGCCGGACGCGTCGCGGTCGTCGGCGATTTCAATGCGTGGGATCCGCGGCGCCACCCGATGCGTCTGCGCCACAGCGCCGGCGTGTGGGAGCTCTTCATCCCACGCCTCACGGAAGGCGCGCGCTACAAGTTCGATATCGTCGGCGCAGGCGGCTATCGCGTTTCGCAAAAAGCCGATCCGCTGGCGCAGCAGACCGAGCAACCGCCTGCGACCGCCTCCGTTGTCGCAAGCTCCGAACCATTCCGGTGGCGCGACGGCGAATGGATGCGAACCCGTGCCGGGCGTCACGCCGCGGACGCTCCGCTATCGGTCTACGAGGTGCACCTCGCCTCCTGGATGCGCGCCGCACACGATGCGGCCGCGTCTTCGCTGTGGGACGTCGCGATCGACCGGCTGATCCCGTACCTGACCGACATGGGCTTTACGCATGTGGAGCTGATGCCCGTCACCGAGCACCCGTTCGGCGGATCGTGGGGCTATCAGCCGCTCAGCCTGTTCGCGCCGACCGCACGCTACGGCACACCGGAAGGCTTCGCTCGTTTCGTCGACGCGCTGCACGCGGCAGGCATCGGCATCATTCTCGACTGGGTGCCGGCGCACTTTCCGAACGATGCGCACGGGCTCATGCGTTTCGACGGGACCGCGCTCTACGAGCATCAGGATCCGCGCGAGGGATTTCACCAGGACTGGAACACACTGATCTACAATTTCGGCCGCCGCGAAGTGCAGGGCTTCCTGATCGCAAGTGCGCTGCATTGGCTCGAGCATTTCCATGTCGATGGATTGCGCGTCGATGCGGTCGCCTCGATGCTCTATCGCGACTACAGCCGCAAGGCGGGCGAATGGGTGCCCAACGTCCATGGCGGTCGCGAAAACCTCGAGGCCGTCGGCTTCCTGCGCCACCTCAACGCCGTCGTCGCGGAGCGTTGTCCCGGCGCGATGATGATCGCCGAGGAGTCGACCGCGTGGCCCGGCGTGACCCAGCCCCCCGGCGAGCACGGGCTCGGCTTCTCCTACAAGTGGAACATGGGCTGGATGCATGACTCGTTGCAGTACATCGAGCGCGACCCGGTCCATCGAGCCTATCATCACGACGAAATCACGTTCGGGCTGCTCTACGCGTTCTCCGAGAAATTCATCCTACCGCTGTCGCACGACGAAGTCGTTTACGGAAAAGGTTCGCTGATCGGCAAGATGCCAGGCGATCACTGGCAGAAGTTCGCGAACCTGCGCGCCTACTTCGGGTTCATGTGGGCGCATCCGGGCAAGAAGCTCCTGTTCATGGGTGGCGAGATTGCGCAGTGGGCTGAATGGAATCACGATGCGGAGATCGACTGGCCGACGCTGGAGAATCCGAACCATGCGGGCGTTCAGCGGCTCGTGCGCGATCTCAATCAGCTCTACCGCGCCGAGCGCGCGTTGCATGCGCGTGATGCGGATGCTTCGGGCTTCCGATGGGTGATCGGCGACGACCGCGCGAACTCCGTCTATGTGTTCTGGCGATTCGGCAAAGAAGGCGACAAGCCGATCCTCGTTGTCTGCAACATGACGCCGGCGCCGCGTCATCATTATCGCATCGGCGTGCCGCAGAGCGGAGTGTGGCGCGAGGTCATCAACACGGATTCGGCGTTCTACGGCGGCAGCAATGTCGGGAACGAGGGAGCCGTTCACACCGTTGATGCTCCGGCGCACGGCGAGCCGCACGCAATCGAGCTCACCCTCCCGCCATTAGCGACCGTGATGTTGCGGCGCGAGGACTGAATCGATGGCAGGTTACCCGGACCGGCTAGAGCCGGGCTCGCCTTATCCGCTCGGCGCCACATGGGATGGACTCGGCACGAACTTCGCGGTTTTTTCCGCGCACGCAGAGCGCATCGACCTGTGCCTGTTCGATCCGCAGGGAAAGCGGCAGATCGCAACCTTCGCGCTGCCCGAGTGCACCGATGAAGTCTGGCACGGCTATCTGCCAAATGCGCAGGTCGGGTTGCTCTACGGCTATCGTGCCTACGGCCCTTACGAGCCGCAACGCGGCTACCGTTTCAATCCGCGCAAGCTGCTGCTCGATCCTTATGCGCGGCGCACCTTCGGCGAACTGAAATGGTCCGACGCGCTGTTCGGCTATCGCGTCGATTCATCGCGCGCGGACCTTTCCATCGATCGCCGTGACAGCGCACCCGGCATGGTCAAAGGCGTTGTCACGGACGAGAGTTTCAATTGGGCGGACGACCGCCCACCAAATACGCCGTGGTCCGACACCGTGATCTATGAGGCCCATCTGCGTGGTCTCACCGTACTGTGCGAGGACATCCGCCCGGACGCGCGCGGAACGTTCGCGGCGCTTTCCGATCCAAAAATCATTGATCACCTGCGCCAGCTCGGCATTACGGCGATCGAGCTGCTGCCGATCCACGGCTTCGTGCAGGACCGTTACCTCCTGCAAAAGGGCCTGCGCAACTATTGGGGTTACAATACCCTCAGCTTCTTCGCGGTCGAGCCGCAGTATCTCAACGGCAACACGGCACATGAGATGCGTGTCGCGGTGCGCCGGTTGCATGCGGCTGGCATCGAGGTCATTCTCGATGTCGTCTACAACCACACCGCCGAGGGCAGCGAACTCGGCCCGACGCTGTCGTTCCGCGGGCTCGACAATTTGAGCTACTATCGCCTGCTCCCGGACAACCCGCGCCACTGCATCAACGACACCGGCACCGGCAACACGCTCAATCTCTCCAATGCGCGCGTGCTGCAGATGGTGATGGATTCACTTCGCTACTGGGTCACGCATTTTCGGGTGGACGGATTCCGATTTGATCTCGGTGTCACGCTCGGCCGTGAACCGCACGGTTTCGATCCGGGCTCCGGATTTTTCGATGCTTTGCGGCAGGACCCGGTTCTGTCCCGCGTGAAGTTGATCTCCGAACCCTGGGATATAGGGCCGGGCGGCTACCAGCTTGGGCATCATCCGCCGAGCTTCGCCGAATGGAACGATCGCTACCGCGACGGCATCCGCCGCTTCTGGCGCGGTGATGCTGGACAGCGAGGCGATGTCGCTGCGCGCATTGCCGGATCGAGCGATCTGTTCGATCGCCGTGCGCGACGCCCGTGGGCTTCAGTGAACTACGTCGCCTCCCACGACGGCTACACGCTCGCCGATGTAACGAGCTACATCGAGAAACACAATGAAGCCAACGGCGAGGACAATCGGGACGGCCACAGCGAAAATTATTCGGCCAACTGGGGCGCCGAGGGCCCGACTGATGATCCTGCCATCAAGGAAACGCGGGCGCGCGTGCATCGTGCAATGCTCGCGACGCTCCTCCTCTCGCATGGCACACCGATGCTGCTCGCAGGCGACGAATTCGCCCGCACCCAGCGCGGCAATAATAACGCTTATTGCCAGGACAACGAGATTTCCTGGCTCGACTGGAAGCAGGCTGCAACTCCCGAGGCACATGAACTTGCCGCCTTCGTGGCGCGTCTCGCCAAGCTGCGCCACGAAAATCCGATCCTGCGCTGCCGACATTTCCTGCACGGCCAGGACGAGCCGGCGCCTGGGATTCTCGACATCGCCTGGTTCGACACGCATGGGGAGATCATCTCGAGCGAGTCCTGGCAGAACCCGGAGAAGAAGCTTTTCGCCCTATGTCGCGCCGCAAGGAACGATGACGGCAGCGTTGCGATCCTCACCCTGTTCCTCAATCCAAGTGAAAACGATCGCGTCTTCCGTTTGCCGACGCAGAACGTCGCAACGCGGCTTCTGATCAACAGCGCGGCGCCGGAGCAGGAGGAAAGCAACATCACCGCCGAGGAAATCACGGTCGTGGCGCGCAGCGCGATGCTAACCAAGAGCGTGATCGAGGCGCCGTCATGACGGCGTTCGCCCGCGCGTTGCCCTTCGGCGCGACGTTGATCGACGAGGGCCGCACCCAGTTCCGGCTTTGGGCGCCGGCGCAGGAGCGAGTCTCGGTCGAGATCGAGGGCGCCGCACCTCTCCCGATGCAGCGGCTTGCGGATGGATGGTTCGAAGGCGCCGCTCATTGCGGCGCCGGTGCGGGCTATCGCTACCGGCTGCAGGATGGCCTCGCCGTCCCCGACCCTGCTTCGCGCGCACAGGCCGACGATGTTCACGGGCCGAGCCTTGTGATCGATCCGCATGCTTACCGCTGGCGCAATACCGAATGGCACGGCCGGCCTTGGGAAGAGGCTGTCCTGTACGAGTTGCACGCCGGGCTGCTGGGCGGCTTTGACGGTGTGCAGCGAGAGCTACAGCGGTTGGCTGAACTCGGCATCACGGCGGTCGAGCTAATGCCGGTCAACGATTTTCCCGGCAAGCGTAATTGGGGCTACGACGGCGTGCTCTCCTTTGCGCCGGACCGCGCCTACGGCTCGCCCGACGAGCTGAAGGCGCTCGTCGATGCCGCGCACGATCACGGGCTGATGATCTTCCTTGACGTGGTCTACAACCACTTCGGGCCCGACGGGAATTACCTCACGAGCTACGCGCCCCAGTTCTTCCGCGAAGATGTAACGACGCCGTGGGGTCCGGCGATCGATTTTCGCCGCCGCCAGGTGCGCCAGTTCTTCACCGAGAACGCCCTCTACTGGCTGATGGAGTATCGCTTCGACGGCCTGCGCTTCGACGCCGTGCACGCGATGACGGAAGCTGACTGGCTCGACGAGATGGCCGCAACAGTGCGCGCGGTGGTCGAGAAGGACCGTCACGTGCACCTCGTGCTGGAGCACGATGGCAATGTCGCCGCGCATTTACGCCGCGATTTCAACGCGCAATGGAACGACGATGCCCATCACGTCCTGCATGTCATGCTCACCGGGGAGAACGAAGGGTACTATGGGGACTATGCGGACTGCGCCGCGGAGCGTCTGGCGCGAGCCCTTAGAGAAGGCTTCGTCTATCAGGGCGAGCCGTCCGCGCATCGCGACGGTGAGCGACGCGGAACGCCGAGCGCGGATCTGCCGCCGACGGCGTTCGTGCTGTTCCTGCAGAATCACGACCAGATCGGCAATCGCGCCTTCGGCGATCGGCTCACTGCAAACGTGAAACCGGAGGCGCTCGAAGCCGCAATCGCGCTGCAGCTTCTCTGTCCGCAAGTGCCGCTTATCTTCATGGGCGAGGAGGTAGGGAGCCATACGCCGTTTCAGTTCTTTACCGATCACCATGGTGAGTTGGCCGATGCCGTGCGCGAAGGCCGGCGCCGCGAGTTTTCCAGCTTCGCGGCGTTCTCCGATCCGGCGGGGCGGGAGGCGATTCCCGATCCGAATGCACCGCAGACATTTGAGCAATCCCGACCGGCATCCGATCCCGCGCGTGGAGTAGCCCGCGGGGAATTCTATCGGCGGCTGCTCGTCATCCGGCGGGAACACATCATGCCGCTGCTGCAGGGCGCAAAGGCGATCGGTGCGAAGGCGATTGATCCCTTGGCCGTCATCGCGCGATGGCGTCTCGGCGATGCGGTTCTGACGCTGGCGACGAACTTGGGATCAGAGCCCTGCACGCTTGATCAGCCTGGAGGTCAGCTCATCTTTGAAACCACGGGGGGCGCGGAAGCGTTGAAAACAGGAAGACTTGCTCCTTTCACAACGCTCGCCTTTCTGGAGTGACCACGTGGATGACGCCGTTCGCGAGCTCGCACGCGAGGCCGGAATTGCGAATGAATGGACCGATGCGGCCGACAAGCCGCAGGGCGTCTCACTCGACACGCTGCGCAGCATCCTGACCGCGCTCGAACTGCCTTGCGCAACGAAAGCAGACATCGCGGAGAGTCGCGCGCGCCTGCGCGAACAGGCGGGGCGATCACGAACGTTTTTCACCGCGACAGCGGGGTGCGCCACTCCGCCCCTTGGGCTGGCGGACGCCGGGACGGAGGAACTGGTGCTCGAAAGCGGTGAACGGCAGCCGGTTGTCTTGCGCGCGCAAGGTAACGGCTCCGTCATGCCGCCGATCAAGACGCCGGGCTATCACCGTTTGCGAGTCAGCGAACGCGAAATCACGCTCGCGGTCGCTCCGGCACGGTGCGTGACCTTCGAGGACGTCGCACCGGGCGAGAAGCTGTGGGGGCTTGGCGTTCAGCTCTATTCGCTGCGTCGCGCCGTAGACGCCGGCTTCGGCGATACCGCCGCGCTGCGGGAGCTCATCGCGGGTGCCGCGCGTGAAGGCGCCGACGCCATCGCCTTAAGCCCCGCGCACAGCCTGTTCGCTGCAGATAGCACCCATTACGGACCTTACTCGCCGTCGAACCGCCTGTTCCTCAACCCGCTCTACGCCGATGCCGCGGTAGTCCTTGGCGAAGTCCGTGTTGCGAAGTTCGCTGCTGGTGAAAGCCCGCCGCCATCGAACGCCTTGATCGATTGGTCGAAGGCGGCCACTACCAGGTACGCAATGCTGCGGCGTCTTTGGGATGACTTCGCCGCCAACGAGTTGCACGCGGGTGATGGTCTGGCAGCCGATTTCCTCGCATTCGGGCGCGAGGGCGGCGAGCGCCTGCATGAGCACGCGCTGTTCGAGGCCTTGCACCGGCATTGGCTTGCACACCCCGAGACGAGATGGAGCTGGCGCGATTGGCCCGCAGAATGGCAGGCACCGAGCGCGTCCGCTGCGGTCAATTTCGCCACCGCCAAGCCACACGAGGTTCAATTTCACATGTTCCTGCAATGGCTCGCGGCACGCAGCTTCGCGGCGGTTCAACAGGATGCGCGCCGGCAAGGCATGCGCATCGGGCTGATCGCGGATGTCGCGGTCGGCATGAATCCGGGCGGCAGCCATGCCTGGTCGCGGCCGCAGGACTTGCTCCTCGGCTTGAGCGTCGGCGCGCCGCCGGACCTGTTCAGTACGCGCGGGCAGGACTGGGGACTGACCGCATTCTCGCCGCAGGCGCTTCTCGCGACTGGATTCGAGCCGTTCATTGCAACGCTGCGTGCAGCGATGCGTGCAGCCGGTGGCGTGCGTATCGATCACGCGATGGGCCTGACGCGCCTCTGGCTGGTTCCGCGCGGCGCGTCACCCGCGGAAGGAGCCTATCTCTCCTATCCGCTCAATGACCTGCTGCGGCTGATCGCGCTCGAGTCGCATCGCCACCACGCCATTGTGATCGGCGAGGACCTCGGTACCGTCGAACCTGAATTTCGCGAACGCATGGCAGAAGCCGGGATCGCCGGCATGGACGTGCTTTGGTTCCAGCGTGAGGGCAAAGGTTTCTTGCCGCCCGCGCAATGGCGACACGATGCGGTCGCGATGACCAGCACGCACGATCTGCCGACAATTGCCGGCTGGTGGAGCGGCGCGGATATTACGACACGCGGAAAGCTTGGGCTTGCCGATGAGACCCGTGAGCGGAAGGAACGCGCGCGAGATCGCAAGGCTTTATGGAGCGCGTTCCGAACGCGCGGCGCCACGAACAGCGAGCCGGTCTCGTCGCAACCTGCACCGGCGGTCGATGCAGCGATAGCCTTCACGGCAAAATCGCCTGCGGCGCTCGCGCTCATTCCGATCGAGGACGTACTCGGGCTCGCGGAGCAGCCGAACCTGCCCGGCACGATCGATGAGCATCCGAACTGGCGGCGCCGCCTCGACAAGCCCTCGGCCGAACTCCTCGATTCGCCGCATGCGCGCGCGCGGCTGAAAACCTTGCGGGAGCGGTGATGGCGCCGCGCGCAACCTACCGGCTGCAATTCCACAAGGGCTTCACCTTCGCGGACGCCGAGCGACTCGTGTCGTACTTCGCGCGACTGGGCATCAGCCATCTCTACGCATCGCCCATCACAACTGCGCGTCCCGGCTCGATGCACGGTTACGACGTAGTCGACCCGACGCGCGTCAATCCGGAACTCGGCGGCGAGGAAACGCTGCGCAAATTTGTCGCCACGCTACGCGCCGTGGGCCTCGGCCTGATCGTCGATATCGTTCCTAATCACATGGCAGTCGGCGCAGAGAATGCCTGGTGGTTCGATGTGCTGCGGCACGGGCCGCAGAGCCGCTATGCGTCCTACTTCGATATCGACTGGAACGCCGAGGACGCAGCCCTTCGCGGCAAGTTGTTGCTTCCCGTCCTCGGCAAGCCGTTGTGCGAGACGATCGACGCCGGAGAGCTGAAGATCGAAGACCTTGAGGTGCGCTATTTTGAGCATCGCTTTCCGCTTCGCCCCGACGAGGATGTCTCTGCTCCTCTCCCCGAGCTGCTCGCGCGTCAGCACTATCGGCTTGCCTCGTGGCGCATCGCCAACGACGCGATCAACTGGCGGCGCTTCTTCGACATCAACGAATTGGCCGCGCTGTGCATGGAGCATGCGGCTGCGTTCGAGGAGTCGCATGCGCTGGTTTTCCGGCTGTACGCTGAAGGCCTGATCGATGGTGTTCGCGTCGATCATGTCGACGGCCTCGCCGATCCGGCCGGCTACTGCCGAAAGCTGCGCGAGCGCCTCGAAGCGCTGGCGGTGGGGCGGCCTAAGTCGGCGCCGCGCGAACGGCCATACATCGTGGTCGAAAAGATTCTGCTGCGCGACGAAACGCTGCCCACGGATTGGACCTGCGATGGCACCAGTGGCTACGACTTCATGAACGATGTCAGCGCGGTACAGCATAATCCAGCAGTGCAAACCGCGCTCGGTGCGCTATGGGAATCGGTAAGTGGCCGGAGCGCTAATTTCCCGACCGAGGAATATACGGCGCGGCGCGAGATTATTGCGCGTAGCTTCTCGGCCCAGCTTGAGGCCTGCGTGGTGAGTTTCCAGCGGCTTGCCGGGCTGCAAGGCGCGGAGCTTGCCCGCCCCTCGCTACGCCGTGCTTTGATCGAGCTCCTGGCGCACTTTCCGATCTATCGGACCTATGCAACCGAAACCCAACGGCCTGCGCGCGATCGACCCTTCCTTGAAGCCGCGGTCGCCGGGGCGCGGGAAACCTGTCTGCCCGCGGATCGGATGGTCGTCGACACGCTGGCGGCGTGGCTTGGTGAGCGTGTGCGTGATCCGAAGGCCGCGGACATTCAGAGTCGCGCCGTTACCCAATTCCAGCAGCTAAGTGCTCCCATCGCCGCCAAGGCAGTCGAGGACACCGCGTTCTACCGCTATGGGCGTCTGCTGTCGCGCAACGACGTGGGCTTCGAGGCCGACGTGCTCGGCGTCAGTCCTGCCGATTTCCACGTGCGTGTGCTGCGTCGCCAGGCCGATTTCCGGTATGCGATGCTTGCAACCGCGACGCATGACCATAAGAGGGGCGAGGATATTCGCGCACGACTCGCCGTCGTGAGTGAAAGGGCGACCGAATGGGCGAGCGTGTTGACGCGCTGGATCGAGCAATGCGGGTTGCTGCGACGCCAATCTAACCGCGGCCTGCTCCCGCATGCCGGCGATATCGCGATGCTGTTGCAGACCATCGTGGGCGCGTGGCCGCTCGATCTTGAAATGGCGGCCCACGACGGTCGGCGCGCGTTCGCCGAGCGTCTCGCGCGCTGGCAGGAAAAGGCGCTACGCGAAGCGAAGCTCGCAACCGACTGGACGATGCCGAATCAGGAATACGAGTCAGCGGCGCGGCACCTCACGATGGCTCTCGTCGCGGACAACGCCCTGCCGGACTTGCTGAACGACATTGCGGTGTTCGCCGGGCGCATCAGCGCTGCAGGCGCTGTCAACAGTCTCGCCCAGACCTTGCTGAAGCTGACAGTCCCAGGTGTGCCGGATTTCTATCAAGGCGCCGAGTTCTGGGACTTCAGCCTGGTCGATCCCGACAATCGCAGGCCGGTCGACTTTGCAGCGCGCGCTGGGGGTCCCGACGACTCTCCTCTCCGCTCCTTGACGCACAATTGGCGCGATGGGCGTATCAAACAGGCGGTCATCGCACGCACGCTGGCGCTGCGCCGCGCCTGTCCTGCCCTTTTCGCTGACGGTAGCCACGAGCCACTTGAGGTGCGCGGCACATTTGCGGATTGCGTCATCGCCTTCGCGCGCCGGCTCGGCGACGATATGGTTGTGGCAGTGGTCCCCCGGACCGCGTCGCAAATGCTGCGTAGCGAGCGGGATATCGTCTTCGACCTAGCTGCGTGGCGCGGCACGTGCGTCTCAACAAACCGCGCCGGCCTCACCAATCTATTTCGCACAAGCGAACCCGCGGGCGCCTCGATCAGCATCGGTGCGTTATTCAGTGAATTCCCGGTGGCGCTTCTCATCTCGCCGGGCATTGGGCGGCCCTGATGAACTCTCTCATGCTGCAGCGCACACAATCTTGCGCAATAATACGAATTGCCGAGTGACCGCGAATCACTATTTAGCGCTAACCTTTGTGATGTATCGAAGAGCACTCGCGGCGGCGTGGAACGCAGACACGCAGCTAACGCACGGGAGCCGGGGCATTCCCAGGGGGCATTCCCAAGAGCGGATATCCGTAAGCAGCGGCCATGACCTCACGGTGCGTAGGTAGCAGAACATGGCCAGCCGGAGTGGCGACCGGCCCGCGAGTGCCTCTTCGATTTTCCTAAGCCGCCGCCAGCACAATTCCTTCGTTGGCGCGTAGCCGCACGGCGTTGCCGCGCTCCCGCTCCACACGATCGAGATGGGTTGAGATCAGGATCACGTCCTGGTCGACGGGCTTGTCGAACATCTGCGGCTCGTCCGCGAAATTGAGCGCGACCGTGATCCAGCGGCCCGCATGGAAGCGCCGATAGGTGAGCACGCTCCCGATCGCCTCCGCCTTGACGTGGACGCCGACCGACAGGGCCGGCTCGCGCCGCCGCAACGCAATCAGCGCGCGGTAGAGCGACAGCATCGAATGGGCATCGGCGCGTTGCGCCTCTACGTTGGCCTCGCGATAGTCGTTGGCGAGCGGTAGCCACGGATCGCCGTCGGTGAATCCGGCGTTCTCGCTCGCATCCCACTGCATCGGCGTGCGCTCGGGATCGCGGCCGAGACCGAGCCCCGGCACGTTCTTCTCCCACGGATCTCGCACGCACTGCGTCGGGATCGGCACGTCGGCCATGCCGATCTCCTCACCCTGGTAGATCGTGGGCGTGCCGCGCAGTGTTAGTAGCAGCATCGCGGCAACGCGCGCCTGCGCGGGCCCGATGCGACTTGCCACGCGCGAACGATCGTGATTGCCGAGCACCCAGTTCGGCCAGCGCTCCGCGCCGCCCGCGAGTGCGCCTTCGTACTGTTCGATCAGCGCCGCGATCACCTGCGGATCCCAGGGCGACTTGATGAGATGGAAATTGAACGGCAGGTGGAAGCCGGGCGCTTCCCTGCCGTAATAGGCCATCAACTGCTCGATCGGCAGCGACGCTTCGCCAATCAGCACGCGATCCTCATAGGAATCTGCCAGCGCGCGCATCTCTGCGATCGCCTGATGGGTCTCCCCCTGATCGAGTGAATAAAGCCGCGTGAGCCGCCGTGCTGGTGACTGACCCTCGCGCCAGTCCGGACTCGGCGGATTATCTTTTAGGTGCTCAGCCTCGATCAGGTGATGGATCGCGTCGACGCGAAATCCATCTACGCCACGATCGAGCCAGAAGCGTAGCACCGCGAGCATCGCGGCGCGCACGTCGCGGTTACGCCAGTTGAGGTCCGGCTGCTCCTGCAGGAAGGCGTGGTAGTAATACTGCTGCGTCGCCTCATCGAACGTCCACGCGCTGCCGCCGAACTCGCTCACCCAATTGTTCGGCGCCCCTCCACCCGCCTTCGCGTCGCGCCAGATGTACCAGTCACGCTTTGCGTTCGTGCGCGACGACCGGCTTTCAACGAACCAGGGATGATGATCGGAGGTGTGGTTGGGCACAAAATCGAGGATGATCTTGAGTCCGCGCGCGTGCGCAGCCACAACGAGCGCATCGAAATCCGCGAGTGTGCCAAACATCGGATCGATGTCGGTGTAATTTGACACATCGTAGCCGAAGTCTGCCATCGGTGAAGGGAAGATTGGCGAGATCCAAACCGCATCCACACCAAGCTCAACAAGATAATCGAGCCTAGCTGCCACACCTTTCAGGTCACCGATGCCATCGCGGTTAGTGTCTTGGAACGAGCGCGGATAGACTTGGTAGACAATGCCCTTCTGCCACCAACGGTGCGGTTCCGGCAACGGCGCCTCCTGCGAATCTCTCGGTCGCCCGCGGTAAAGTACACCAACCCGCTCCGTCAATCCGATGCGCGAAGCGAGGGCGGTGGAACTCTCGGCAAGGTGGACGCCGCCGGGCGTCCCGGACACTGGCCCTTGGCTCTGATGGTGGCGACTCTGGGCCAGACTCGAACGTGGCGGCGCCAACCGCATTGAGTCGCTTCAATTTTGGGGTGCCACACTGCGACGATTCCGAATAAACGTGACTTCGCCACGAACCTTTGCCCGACAGCCCGGCTGACCACGCGCCGCGCTGCATCCCGTTTGGATCCTCGCGACCTCATCCGGCGGTAGCGCGGTTACATCGATGAGGAGAGGCCACATGGCCGACATGTGGCTGGGATTCAGCAACAATTCACTTCCGCTCCAACGAAGATCGCCAACAGTTTCGACGAGTTCTCGTTGTGGCGATCGCGCTTCCGCCTGTCCGATCGGTGCCTCTGTCAAACCGACGAGCGCTGCCCAGACAAGCATGATCGGTCCTTTCCCAGCGCTCCGGCGCGTGCTCATGTCGTCGTCTTGATCCACCCGATAGTTCTTTCCCAAATTTGGCCCAAATCACTTTGTGTCATCGCTCCTTGGAGAGAGGTCACTCGTCAAGTCCTGGTTACCTATTCTCGGCGCCAGATGTCCGCGTTGTTCAGAAGCGGACCAAATCTCACGCTCCAACGTGAGTCTGCTCTGGGCCTGATTCTGTTGAAGAAGTCGTCGGTCGGATCAAGTTGATCGTGCCGCTGTGATTACTGGCGCGAGTGAGCCAGCCCCACTGAGCGGCGCGGCGATTGCGCAAGCTGAAAGCCCGGTCGAGGTGCTGATCAACAATGCCGTCGGCGGGCGTCCGCGTCCCTACAATCTCGATGCGCCGCTCGACGCAGAGGCTTGGGACGAGGCGATCGGCCTCAACTTCACCGCGGCACGTCGTCTCGCTGAAAGCGCGTTGCCCGCCATGCGGTGTGCGCGTTGGGGACGGATCATCACGATCACCGGCTCGCTTGCGCTCAAGCGGATAAACGCCGCGACGCCGGCCAAGGCAGCGATCGCCAGTTGGTCGAGAGCGCTGTCCATACAAGTCGCCGCTGACGGCATCACGGTCAATTGCGTCGCGCCCGGACGGATCAACTCGGAGCAGGTCCTCA
>JBAVXH010000258.1:0-28279 GCA_049698215.1 Xanthobacteraceae bacterium
ATGCGGGAAGCCTGCCTCGACCGGAGAATCTGACCAGCCTTTTCGTTCGGCGCTCGCGCGGAGAAGGCGTCGCCGCGGATGAAATTGCCGCAGCCGGCCAGGCCGCGTTGCGCGCGATCGTACCGAGGCAGGCCGAGGCCGGCATCGACATCGGCAACAATGGCGAGCAGCAGCGCGACTCGTTTATCTTCTACATCCGCGACCGACTGACTGGACTTGGCGGCTCGTGGCAGCGCAAGCAACGCGCCGATGTCGAGCGCTATCCGATCTTCAAGAAGGAATCCTACGAGGCTTCGCTGCGCCAGGAGTCGGTCGATGATATCCGCGGCCTGCCGAAGGCGATCGGCGCGATCGGCTATCCCGACGCCAGCGACGTGAAGGCCGAATGCGCGGACTTCCGCGCCACCCTGGATAACGCCGGCAATCCGTTCGTTGAGCCGTTTCTCACCGCCCCCTCGCCCGGCATGGTGTCGGCGATCGTGAAGAACGAGCACTACAAGACCGACGAGGAGTTTCTGGCGGCGCTCGGCAGCGCGCTGCGCCACGAATACAAGGCGATCGTCGACGCGGGCTTCCTGCTGCAGCTCGATTGTCCCGACCTCGCACGCGAGAAGCACAACACCTTCGCGGACCGCCCGCTCGCGGATTTCATCGCGTTCGGCAACTGTGTGGTGGATGCAATCAACGCCGCGATCCACGACATCCCGCCCGAGAAGGTGCGGCTGCACGTGTGCTGGGGCAACTACGAGGGTCCGCACGATCTCGATGTCGAGCTGCCCGTGATCATCCCGTTCCTCAAGCGCGCGAAGGTCGGCGGCTTCGTGCTGCCGTTCGCGAATCCGCGCCACGCGCACGAGTACCGTTACCTGAAGGACCTGATCGGCAGAGACCAGATCATCGTCGCCGGCGTGATCGATTCCACCACCAATTTCGTCGAACACCCCGAGGTGATCGCCGAGCGATTGGCGAATGTCGCGGAAGAGATTGGCGATCCGCATCGCGTGATGGCGGGCAGCGACTGCGGCTTCGAGACCATCGCGGGGCGCGGGCGCGTCGCCGAGGATGTCGTCTGGGCGAAATTCAAATCGATGGCGGAGGGTGCGAAGCTCGCGTCGGAGAGATTGTTCTAGGAGTCAGTGCTGCGCTCACCCCCGCGAAAGCAGGGGTCCAGGGGCCAAGAACTGGATGCCCGCTTTCGCGGGTATGAGCGGAGAGAGATGGAAACTACTCGGGAGGGAATCATGAACCTGAAACTCATCACCGCGCTCGCGGCGTCGCTCATCGCCACGCCCGCGCTCGCGGTCGACTGGAATTTCTATCATCACCAGTCGGCGCCGCTGTTCGCCACCTCGCGCGGCGCCAAGATGCTGAGCGAAGAGATCGAGAAGTCGACCAACGGCGAACTGAAGGCCCGCCTGCATCTCTCCGGCACGCTGCAGATCGCGCCGAACAACATCACGCCCGCGGTGGCTGAAGGCGTGGTGCAACTCGTCGACGATCTGTTCAACTCCGGCAACATTCCGGTCGCGGGTATCCCGCGCCTGCCCGGCCTCGTGCGCTCGCTCGACGAGTTCAACAAGACGGCTGACGTGCTGCGGCCTTATCTCGAAAAGGCCTTCGCCGAAAAAGGCATCGTGATGCTCGCCGACTACACCTATCCGCTGCAGGTGGTGTGGGGGCGCAAGAAGCTCACTTCGCTCGAGGACTTCAAGGGCATGAAGCTGCGCGTCGCGCAGCCCGAGCAGGGCGAGATGGTGCGTCGCTTCGGCGGCACGTCGGTGACGATCTCAGCGCCGGAAGTCCCCTCCGCGCTCGACCGCGGCGTGGTCGACGGCATCTTCACGGCCGGCGTCGGCGCGGTGCTGTGGAAAGACCTGCTGAAGTTCGGCTACCTGATCCCGGTGAACTGGAACAACTCCTACATCCTCGCGAACGCGGACGCCTTCAACAAGCTCTCGCCCGACCTGCAGGCGAAGCTGCGCAGGGCCGCGAAGGATGCCGCAAAGTGGAACCAGGACACGATGCAGACCGAAGAGGCGGCATCGGTGAAGACGCTGACCGACGCGGGCTACACCATGACCACGGCGTCGGCCGAGGATGCCGCCAAGGTCGCCGACACCATGAAGCCTTACTGGGACGACTGGGCGAAGTCGCGCGGGCCGATGGTGGTCGAGGCGCTCGGAAAAGTGCGCGCGGCGCTCAATCGATAGCGATGTCTGCTCTGGAACCTGCCGGCGGCGCTGCGGATCTCGCCGACGGCACGCCGGGAAGCCATCTGGAGCCGCCGATCGGCGAAGGCCCGGTCGAGCGGCTGTGCAAATGGGCGAGCGAAGCCGCGCTGATCATCATGCTCGTGGTGATCGGCGGGGACATCTTCACGCGTTATCTCCTGAACTTTTCGTTCGAGATCGCCGATGAGCTCGGCGGCTACATGCTCGTGGTGATGACCTTCGTCAGCCTGTCGGTGTGCCAGGTCAACAACGCGTTCCATCAGGTCGAGCTGATCCAGGCGCGGCTTTCGCCGCGCTGGCGCGCTCTGTCGGCTGCGATCTTCGATGTGCTGTCGTTCGGTTTTGCGTCACTGCTGCTGTGGCAGCTGATCAAGCTCGAACGCTCCTCCTACCGCTTCGGCGAGAAAGCGCCGACCTACCTCGAAACGCCGCTTTGGATTCCACGGCTTGCGATGGCGATCGGAGTCGCGGCACTCGTGTTCTCGATCGTGAAAACTTTCATGGCCCATGTGCGGCGCTTCCGCGCCCTGTCGAGGCCGAATGGGTCCTGAACTTCAGATCATCATCGTCACGATCTTGTTTCTTGGCCTGCTCACGGCCGGGATGCCGGTGCCGTTCGCGATCGCAGTGCCGGCGGTCGTCTATCTCCTGCTGCAGGGCGGCTTCACGGCGCTCAACGGCCTTGGCCTGATGAGCTGGGGCTCGATGAACTCGTTCGCGCTCACTGCCGTGCCGCTGTTCATGTTCATGGCCGATATCCTGAGCGTCAGCGGTCTGTCCAACCGTATCTATAACGGGCTCGCCAAGCTGGTGGCGCCGCTGCCCGGCGGACTGTTGCAGACCAACATCGCGGGCTGCGCGATCTTCGCTTCGGTGAGCGGCTCGAGCATCGCGACCGCGGCCTCGATCGGCGGCGTCGCGCTGCCGCAACTGACCAGCCGCAACTACCACCGCGCGCTTGCGGCCGGCTCGCTCGCGGCGGGCGGCACGCTCGGCATCCTGATCCCGCCGAGCTTCCCGATGATCATCTACGGCACCTTCACCGAGACATCGGTGCCGCAGCTGTTCATCGCGGGCGTGATCCCAGGACTGATCATGACCTTCCTGTTCATGCTCTACATCGGCGCCCATGCGCTGATCGTGCCGGGCGTGGCGCCGAAGGAACAGGGCGCGAAGAACATCCAAGAAGTGCTGCGCGCGCTCGCCGACATCGCGCCGTTCTTCGTCCTGATCTTCGGCACGCTCGGCGGCCTTTACTTTGGCGTGGTGACCACGACCGAAGCCGCCGTGATCGGCTGCTTTCTCTCGCTGCTGCTCGGCTTCCTGTTCGGAGACTTGACGGTCAAGCGCGTGATCGAGGCGATGCACTCGACGGTGAACTTCACCGGCAACATCCTGTTCCTGATCTTCGCGGCTTACGTGTTCTCCTACGCTATCAGCTTCGCGGGTATCGGCGAGAAGCTCACCGAGTACATCGTGAGTCTTCAGCTTTCCAAGCTGCAGTTCTATCTGGTGCTGTTCGCGCTGTTCACCGTGCTCGGCTGCCTGATCGAAAGCCTTGGCATGATCGTGATCACCGTACCGCTGCTGTTCCCGATCCTCGGGCGCTACGGCATCGATCCGATTCTGTTCGGCGTGATTCTCGTGATCTACATCGAGCTCGGGCAGATCTCGCCGCCGATCGGCATCAATCTGTTCGTGATCCAGAGCATCTGGGACGGAAAGCTCTCCGAAGTCGTGTACGGTACCATTCCGTTCCACCTGATCATGTTCGTGGTGCTGGCGATGGTGATCTTCTGGCCTGAATTGGCGCTGTGGCTGCCGCACCAGATGAGCGGGAAATGACTCGCGACACCGCCGTCATCGGCCTCGGCAACATGGGGCGCGGGATCGCGCGTAATCTCGACCGCGCCGGACGGCTCGCGGCCGCGTGGGACATCGCCGACGCGGCGCGGACCAATGCGGCGCTCTCATCCGAGGTCGCTCTGGTGCCGCCGAGCCAGTTCGGCCGACTCGGCTTCATCCTGTTCCTTGTGCCCGGCTCGGCGCAGATCGGGGAGATGCTGCCGGCAATCCTGGCGCGCCCGCATGGCGGCGAAACGCTGATCGACCTCACCACCTCCGATCCCGCCAAGACCAAGCTGAACGCCGCGAAAGCGCGCGCAACCGGCCGCGCCTATGTGGACTGCGGCATGTCGGGCGGCGCGATTGGCGCGGATACGGCCAAGATGGCGCTGATGGTCGGCGGCGCGGACGATGCGGTCGCGGCCTGCCGGCCCGTGTTCGATACGATCGCCGGCACCGTGACCCATGTCGGGGGGAGCGGCGCCGGCCACACCATCAAGCTCCTGCACAACATGGTCTGCCACACCAATTTCATGGTGGTGGCGGAGGCCGGGCGACTCGCCGAGCGCGCCGGCATCACGCTCGAAACGGCGATCAAGGTGTTCAACGCCGGCAATGCGCGCAGCTATATCTCGGAGCAGCGCTTTCCGAACCACATCCTGTCGGGAAAATTCGACGGCCGCTCGACCGTGGCCAACCTCGCCAAGGATCTCGCGATGGCGGACGACTTCGCCAATGCCTTCGGCGAGGCGAATGCCTACACGGCGCTGACCGCAAGCATTCTCGCGAAAGCAATCGACAAGGGCATGGCTGCCGAGGACTTCACGCGGCTCTATGGCGTGTACGAGGAGTTGGTCCGTTCGCTCGACCGAGACGCAAGCGCAGGCTAGCGCCCATTCTTCAGCGCCATGTCGCCCCAGATGTGGTGCTCGAGCTCCTTGCGCGCGAAGCGCCAGCCGGCCGGGGTCTTCACGAAACGGTCGCGGTAGGTGCCGCCCATCACCGGAAGCAGGCCGTCCTCGGATTCGCGCACCACCAGATAGTCCGAGACCCCGCTCGCCGTGTCGCCGTCGACCTTGATGATAATGTTTGTGATGTAATGCTTGCGCTGCGGCCCCTCGCCTTTCACCGGCACGATCCCGGCGATGAACTTGGCGATCTCGGCGGGCCCGCGCGCCGCGCCGTAGTTGGTGATCCACTCGGCGTCCGGCGCAAAGCACGCCCCGACGTCGGCGAAGCGGCAGGCGTCCATCGCCATCGCGTAAGTCGCCATCAATTCGCGGATCTCGTCCTTGGCTTCGAGCACGGCGGACATACTGCTTACCTGATCACATTGGGTGCATGCGTGCGATAACGCGCGATCAACGCCGGATCGGGATCGGCGCCGAGGCCTGGGCCTTGCGGCACGCGCGTCTCGCCGTTCTTCGGATCGACCCAGTCGCCCATCGGGCTTGCTTCGAGATCGACGAACAGGCGCTCGACCGGCGTGTCCGCGGGCAACGCAGCGGTCAGGTGCAGGCTCGCGATGAACCCCGGCCCGAAATACGGACAATGCGGCACCACGCGCACGCTGAACTCGTTCGCCAGCGTGATGACGCGCCGTATTTCCGAAATGCCACCGATCTTGGTGACGCTCGGCTGCGCGATATCGAGCGCACCAAGCTCGAACGCGCGCCGAAACTCGATCAAGCCCGCCGCGTTCTCGCCCGCCGCGATCACCGCGCCCGCCGCGCGCACCTTGGCAAGCCCCGCGTGATCCTCCGGCGGCCAGACCGGCTCTTCCAGCCAGTAGAGATCGTAGGACTTCAGCGCCGCCACCATGCGCAGCGTCTCATCGACGCTCCACGGGCAGTTGGTGTCGAGCATCAGCGCAACATTCGGCCCGGCCGCATCACGCGCCGCCTTCACGGCCTCGACCGTGATCTCGTGCAGCTTGATCAGCCGGTAACCCTGCGCAAGCGCGTCCTGGCAGCTGCGCGCCACCGCATCACGCCCCGAGCAGCGCAACAGGCTCGCATAGGCCGGCATCGGGCGCGCCGCGCCGCCCAAAAGTTGGTAGAGCGGCTCGCCGGCGACCTTGCCGGCAATGTCCCACAGCGCGATGTCGACGCCCGACAGCGCATACATCGCAGGCCCGCTGCGACCGAACAGATGCAGCGTCTGCTGCAGGTCGCGCATCATCGCATCGATGTTTGATGGATCGCGCCCGATCAGCATCGGGGCAACCAGCGTATCGAACGCGGTCTTCGTCGCAGGCGACACGCCGTGCCCGAAGGCCTCGCCCCAGCCGGTGACGCCGTCATCCGTCTCGATCCGCAGCAGCAGGATGTTGAGGCCCGCAGCCGGCCGGCCCGCGATCGACTGCAGGCCGCCGCTGGTGCGGTACGGGACGGTGAGCAGGATCGATTCGGCGGCGATGATTTTCATCGGTTGATCTTCAGAGCTGGGTCCGCCAGCTTTGCGCATGGGCGCGACCGTGACAATGCGCCAGGCAGGACGGGCGCATGTACGACTACGTGATCCTCGGTGGCGGGTCCTCGGGTTGCGTGCTCGCCGCGCGGCTGTCGGAAAATCCGCGCGCGAGCGTGCTGCTGATCGAAGCCGGCAACGATGTGACGGCCGAGACCGCGCCGCCCGATGTGCTCGCGAGCTACCCGGGCCGCGCCTACTTCAATCCGGATTTCACCTGGCCGGGCCTCACCGTGCTGCTCGGCGGCGCGGCAACCAACGACCCGGACAGCCGCAGGCGCGCCCGTTACGAGCAGGCGCGCATCCTCGGCGGCGGCTCGAGCATCAACGGGCTGATCGCGAACCGGGGCGCGCCGAGCGACTACGACGGCTGGGAGGAATTGGGCGCGACGGGCTGGAATTTCGCATCCGTGCTTCCCTACTTTCGCAAGCTCGAACGCGATCTGAATTTTTCCGGCGCGTATCACGGCAAGGACGGGCCCATCACGATCCGCCGCTATCCGACAGGGGACTGGGCCGGCTTCGTGAAGATCGTCGCGGACGTACTCGGCAAACGAGGCTTGCCCATCGTGCCGGACCAGAACGGCAAGTGGGAAGATGGCGTGATGCCGGTCCCAACCTCGATCGACGAGAACGATCGGCGCGTCTCGTGTGCGATGGCCTACCTCACGCCGGCCGTGCGCGCGCGGAAGAATCTCACCATCCGCACCGAGACCTACGTGCGCCGCATTCTGTTCACGGGGGCGCGCGCGACCGGCGCGGAGATCGCCTCGCCGCGCAGGACCGAGATCGTGCAAGGGCGGGAGTTCATCCTCACCTGCGGGGCGATCCACTCGCCTGCCGTCCTGATGCGCTCCGGTGTCGGCGCGCCGGACGAACTCGCCAAGCACGGCGTTGGCGTGGTCGCGCCGCTGCCCGGCGTCGGGCGCAACCTGATCGAGCATCCCTCGGTCAGCGTCTCCTGCTATCTCCATCACGCCGGCCGCCTGCACAATCTCGAACGCCATCACACGCAGGCGCAAGTGCGCTTCTCCTCGAAGCTGCCCGGCATTCCTGCCGGCGACATGTGTCTCGCGGTGCTGGCGCGCTCGGGCTGGCACGCGCTCGGGCGGCGCGTTGGCTCGCTCTATTTCTTCGTCAACAAGGCCTACTCGCAAGGGTACGTCACGCTGCGCTCCGCCGACCCGCGCGACGAGCCGCTGGTCGATTTCCGCATGCTCTCCGACCGGCGCGATCTTGAGCGCATGCGCAATGCCTTCCGCTTCGTCGCCGAGATCGCGGCTGCGCCGGAGCTCAATGCCGTTCGCAGCAAGATCTTCCCGACCAACTATTCGGATCGCGTGCGCGGCGTGTCGGTGCCGGGTGTGAAAAACGCATTCCAGATGAGCGTGCTCGCCGGCATGCTGGGCGCACTGCCGACACTGCGCTCCTGGCTGATCGACACGCTGGTGACGAGCGGCGTGACGCTCGCCGATGTGCTCGCCGACGACGCCACGCTCGATGCCTATCTACAGAAGTCGGTCGCGGGCGTGTGGCATCCGGTCGGGAGCTGCCGCATGGGGCGAGAGGACGATCCGCTCGCGGTGACGACACCGAACGGGCGCGTGCGCGGCGTTCAGGGCTTGCGTATCAGCGACGCCTCGGTAATGCCCTCGATCCCCTGCGCCAACACCAACATCTCCACCATTATGGTGGCAGAGCGGATGGCGGATTTGATCAAGCAGGAAGCGGCGGCCTAGCGGCCCTTGAAGTCCGGAACGCGGCGTTCGGCCATCGCCTTGACGCCTTCCTTGAAGTCTTCCGTCGCGCGCAGGCGCGTCTGGATCTCGAGTTCGTGCTCGGTCGCCTTCATGACGCGGTCGGCGAGGCCGGCGCGCATGGTGGCGCGCGTCTCGGTGACACCGAGCGGCGCGTTCTCGGCGATCTCGGCGGCGAGCTTCTGCGCCGCCGCGCGCACCTGATCCTGCGGCACCAGCACGTCGGCGAGGCCCATCCGATAGGCCTCTTCGCCGGTGACGCGGCGGCTGGTGTAGAACATCGTCGCGGCGTTCTGCTGCCCGATCACGGCCGGCAAGGTATGAGTCAGGCCGAAACCGGGATGGAAGCCGAGCCGCGTGAA
Source organism: Xanthobacteraceae bacterium (assembly GCA_049698215.1). Lineage (GTDB taxonomy): Bacteria > Pseudomonadota > Alphaproteobacteria > Rhizobiales > Xanthobacteraceae > PALSA-894. Next base: position 8,665 of record JBAVXH010000258.1, read on the forward strand.
GTTGCCGACAAAGCGTGTCTCCGGGCAGGCGACGCGAAAATCCGCCACCATCGAGAGCCCGAGCCCGCCGCCGACAGCCGCGCCGTGGATCGCGCCGACGATCGGCTTCTTCGAGCGGAACAGCCGCACCGCCTGGATGTAGATGTGGCCGATCGGCGTCATGGCTTCGCCCGGCCGCTGCCCTTCCCTGTTCAGCGAGGAGCCGTCGCCGAAGTTCGCGCCTGCACAGAACGCCTTGCCCTGCGCCGCGAGCACCACGGCGCGGCACCCATCGTTGTTGTCGAGATCCTGGAGCGCGTCGGCGATCGAGTTAATCAGCACGACGTCGAAGAAATTGTTCGGCGGTCGCTGGATCTCGATCGTCGCCACGTGGCCGGAAAGCTCCACGCCGATGTCCGGATAGTTCGCCATCATCTATCCTTTCGCAAATTTCTCTTTCGCCACACGATAGTCTGCCATCACGCGCATCGCGCGCGCGCAATTGTGCACATTGGTAAAGAGCGGCAAACCCGCCTCGCTCAACAGATCGACGCAGACCGCGGCGGGCCGCGTATAACTCCAGAGCAGCACCGGCTTCTTCGAGTCGCGGCCGAGCGCGATCAGATGCTCGCGGTCCTCCAGCAGGAAGCGCGGATGGCGGCCGGTGACCACCAAAATCACGCCCTCGACGTTCGGCGATTCCGCGGCAAGCCGCGCGAATTCCGCGTAGCCGCGCTCATGAATCGCCTGCGCGGTGACATCGACCGGGTTCTGCGAACAGCCGTAGGGCGGAAGGTACGCGTCGATCTTGGCGCGCACCGCGTCGTCGAGGATCGGCATCTCGAGGCCGGCGAGCGCGCAGGCATCCGCCACCCAGGCGCCGCCCCCGCCGGAGGACGACGCGATCGCGACGCGGTTGCTCGCGGGCAACCGGCCGCCCATGCCGACGAATGCCGCCGCGATATCGACCATCTCGTCGAGATCGTTACTCTCGATCACGCCGTATTTCGCAAACAGCGCGCGGTATTCGGCATCGTTGCCTTTCGCCGCCGTGTGCGCCGCGATGGCCCGTGCGCCGGCCTCCGAAGCGCCAAGCCGGTTCACGATCAGCGGGATGCCGGCGCGCAAGGCTTTGCCGGCCGCGCGCTCGAACGTCGCGATGCTCTTGATGTCCTCGATCAGCATCAGCACCGCGGCGGTCTTGCCTTCGTCGACGACGAACTCGGTGAAGTCGCTCGCGGTGAGGCACGCCTCGTTGCCAGTGGTGATGATGTAGCGGAACGATAATTCCTTCGGCCGCCCGTGATCGAAGAACGCAAAGCCCATGCCGCCGCTCTGCGAGATGACTGCGACTTGCCCGCGTGTGCGGTCGGCGCGCGGCAAGAGCGGCACGTCGCCTGCGTCCATCGCGGGGCTGAACGTCGGGCAGAGCGAGGCCGCCGTGTTGGCAAAGCCCTCGCCGTTCGGCCCGCTCACCGCCATGTCGTATTTCTGCGCAATCGCCTGCACTTCCCGCTGCAGCGCCGGCCCGGTCTCGCCTTGCTCCTCCGCAAAACCGGACGAGAGGATGATCGCCGCCTTGATGCCGGCCTTGCCGCAGTTCTCCAGTTCCTGCGGCACGAACTTGGCCGGAATGATCATCGTGGCGAGATCGGTCGGCGGCAGCTCCGCGACCGATTTGTAGGCTTTGAGCCCCTGCACTTCCGCCTCGCTGCGGCTCACCGGATAGACCGCGCCCGCGTAAGGGTGGCTGCGCATGATTTGCACGATGCGCCCACGCAGGCCGCGCGTATCGGACGACGCGCCGACAATCGCAACCGACTTCGGCCATAGCAGCTTTGCGATGTCAGGCACCCCACACTCCGCTCATGCCCGCGAAAGCGAAAGCGGGCATCCAGTTCTTTCTTCTTTGTGGCCCCTGGGTCCCCGCTCTCGCGGGCACGAGCGGTGCGGCGTGGCAACGCATTCAGCGCAGGCCCAGCCCGCGCGCGATGATGCCGCGCAGCACTTCGGTGGTTCCGCCCTGGATGGTGAGCTTAGGCGCGATCATGGTGGCGAAGCGGAGCTGCTCCTCGAGCGTCGCGCGATTGCCTTCCCTCTCCTCGATGAAGGCTGCGAGCTCGCGCACGCGGTTCGGCAGCTTCTGCTCCCACACCGTGCCCATGTCCTTCACGATCGAGCCTTCCACCACCGGCTCCTTGCCGGCCTGCAGCATCCCGTTCACCGAGACCGACATGCGGCGCAGCGTATGCAGCTGCGCAACGAGGCGGCCGAGCCCCTCGGCGCTGCGCACATCCGGCTTGTCGCCGAGAGCGCGCACCAGCTCTACCAGCACATAGAACGTCTCGAGGAAGCGCTCCGGGCCCGAGCGCTCGTAGGCGAGTTCGCTCGTCGCCTGCTTCCAGGCGCCGTCGATCTCGCCCAGCACATGATCGTCCGGCATGAAGGCATCCTGGAACACGACCTCGTTGAAGTCGTGCGCGCCGGTCAATTGATAGACCGGGTTCACCGCGATGCCCGGCGTCTTCATGTCGACCAGGAACTGGGTCAGACCATGCCGCCGGTTCTCCTTGGTCGGCGGCGAGGTGCGGAACAGCGCGATCATGTAGTCGGCGATGTGCGCGTTGCTGGTCCAGATCTTGGTTCCGTTGATCAGCCAGCCGCCCTTCGTTTTCGTGGCCTTGGTCTTTGCGGCGAACAGGTCGGAGCCGGAGTTCGGCTCGCTCATGCCGATCGCAAAGCACACCTCGCCGGCGCAGATGCGCGGGAGCACGTCCATCTTCACGTGCTCGGGCGCGTACTTCATCAGGATCGGGCCGCTCTGGCGGTCGGCGACGAAATGCAGCCGCACCGGCGCGTTCGCGACGCGAAATTCCTCGGTGACCACATAGCGTTCGAGGAACGTGCGCTCACGCCCGCCGTATTTCTTCGGCCACGTCATGCCGATCCAACCCTTGGCGCCGATGCGCTGGGAGAATTCCCTCGAATGCGAATCGCCGTGGCCTGGCCGGTGCGGATCGAAGGTTCCGCGCGCCACTTCGTCGGCGAGGAAGGCGCGCACCTTGTGGCGCAGCTCGTCGCACTCGGGCGGCAGGCGGATCTGGTCGAATTGAAGCGCCGTTGTCATGCGATCCTCAGCAGGCGGCAACCAGCGGCCAGAATTCGTCTGCGCCGCGTTTCGCGATCCTGTTGCCGAGCTCGACCGCCCAGTAACTCTCGTTGCCGAAGTCGTCGCGCCAGGCGAGCATGCGCAGCGTATAGCGGTGCAGGATGTGCTCGTTGGTGAAGCCGATCGCGCCGTGTACCTGGTGCGCGATCGCAGCACCTTCCTGCGCGGCTTCCGCCGAGCGGATTTTCGCCGCTGTCGCCTCGAGAAAGATCGCGTCGTCGAAGGCGCTGCCCCGCGCGATCGCGTCGGCCGCCGAATGCGCCGCAGTCATTGCGGCGGAAACCTCGCCGGCAAGCCGCGCCAGATTGTGCTGCACAGCCTGGAATTTTCCGATCGGCTTCTCGAAGGCGACGCGCTCGTTGGAATAGCGCACCGTAAAATCGAGCACGGCCTGCAAGGCGCCTGCGGTCTGTATGCTGCGCACCACGCAACCCATAAGCATCAGCGCGGTTTGGTCTATGTCCGTGCACGCGACCGCAAGGGGCTTCACTCTGTCGAAGGTGACGGTGTTCTGCGGCTCACTGGCGAGATTGACGCCGTCGGTGAGCCGGCACGCCTTCGTCCCGACCAGCGCGACCGACGACCCGGCGAGCACCGCAAGGTGCTTTGCATCCTTGGCGAACGGCACGCCGCGTGCCTGTCCGCTCAGCGTGCCGTCGGGATTCAGCGTAATCTTGTCGCCAGGCCGCGCGGGCGCGACGGATATCACGCCTTCGGGCGCCTTCAATCCCGCGCGCGATAGGAGCCATCCCGCGAGCAGCGTTTCGGCGAGCGGCACGGCAGCGGCATAGCGCCCCGCCACGCCCAGCACCGCAAATCCATCCGCAAGGTCGGCGCCCGCCCCGCCCTGCTCCTCGGGCACCCAGGCGAGCGTCAGGCCCGCGTCCGCGAGCGCCTGCCAGAGCGGCGCCTTCCAGGAGTCATCCTTGGCCCGGTTGATGTCCTGCGGGTCAGCCAGATCGGCAAAAATGCGCGCCGCGGTCTCGGCGACGATCGAACTCTCGTTCACGGCGCTTCCTGCTCGTTTCCTTGGCCAATGGTGTGGGCGAAAGCCGCCACGTTGGCAAGCCACCGCCACGAAAGGCTGCCATTCCCGCGGGCCCGGGCGAATTTAGGCCGCACCCTTTGGCCCTTCGTCCGGGTTGCCCGGCTTCATCGCAGCGATTAGCGTGCGTTTCCAAGAACAACAGCGGGACGGCGGGCGACCCGCCCCGCGCACTGGGAGGGAGAGAGATGAACACCAGGCTCATCGGTCTGGCGGTCGCCGCATTGGCGCTTGCCGCAACTTCAGCCGCCGAGGCGCAGCAGCCGAAATCGGGCGGCATCCTGCGCATGTATCACCGCGAAAATCCGCCCAGCATGTCGATCCACGAGGAGGCGACCTATTCGGTCAACGTCTCCTCGATGCCGATCTACAGCAACCTGGTGATCTTCGATCAGCACAAGGCGCAGAACAGCGTCGAGACGATCGTGCCGGAGCTTGCGACGAGCTGGGCCTGGAACGAAGATCAAACAGTGCTGACCTTCAAGCTGCGCGAAGGCGTGAAGTGGCACGATGGCAAGCCGTTCACCGCAGCGGACGTGAAGTGCACGTTCGAGATGCTGGCCGGCACGTCGCAGAACCGCTTCCGCAAGAATCCGCGCAAGGACTGGTATTTCAATCTCGAGAAGGTCACGACCGAGGGCGATTTCCAGGCGACCTTCCATCTCAAGCGCCCGCAGCCCGCGCTGCTCTCGATGCTCGCCTCGGGCTACACGCCGATCTATGCCTGCCACGTCACCGCCGCGCAGCAGCGCACCAATCCGATCGGCACCGGGCCGTTCAAGTTCGTCGAGCTGAAACAGAACGAGTCGATCAAGCTCGTGAAGAACCCCGACTACTGGAAGAAGGGCCTGCCCTACCTCGACGGCATCGAGTACACGATCATCCCGAACCGCTCGACCGCGATCCTCGGCTTCGTCGCCGGCAAGTTCGACATCACCTTCCCGACCGAGGTCACGATCCCGCTGCTGAAGGACACGAAGGCGCAGAAGCCGGACGCGGTTTGTGTGCTCGAGCAGACCAACGTGTCGACCAACCTGATCATCAATCGCGAGAGCGCGCCGTTCGACAACGTGGATGTGCGCCGCGCGGTCGCGCTTGCGCTCGACCGAAAGTCGTTCATCCAGATCATGGCCGAGGGCAATTCCGACCTGGGCGGCGCCATGCCGCCGCCGCCGTCCGGCGTGTGGGGCTTGCCAGCCGACGAACTCAAGACCGTGATCGGCTACGGCGAGGACGTGAAGAAGAACCGCGACGAAGCCCGCAAGCTGATGGAGAAGGCGGGCTTTGGGCCGAACAAGCGCCTCGCGCTCAAGGTCTCGACCCGCAACCTCGCGGTCTACCGCGACCCGGCCGTGATCCTGATCGACCAGCTCAAGGACATCTACATCGACGGCGAGCTCGACGTGATCGAAAGCGGCATCTGGTTCGCGAAGGTCGCCCGCAAGGAATATTCGATCGGGCTCAACCTGACGGGCGCCGGCATCGACGATCCGGACCAGACCTTCTACGAGAACTTCGGCTGCGGCTCGGAGCGCAACTACACCAACTACTGCAACAAGGAGCTGCAGGCACAGTTCGACGCGCAGAGCCAGGAGAAGGACGTCGCCAAGCGCAAGAAGCTGGTGTGGGAGATCGACAAGAAGCTGCAGGAGGACGTGGCGCGCCCGATCCTCTATCACGCGCGCCAGGGCACCTGCTGGGCGCCCTACGTGAAGAACGTCACCATCATGTCGAACTCGTCCTACAACGGGCACCGCTACGAGGACGTGTGGATGGATAAATAGGGTGATGTGGCCATCCTTCGAGACGCCCGCCTCCGGCGGGCTCCTCAGGATAAGGGCCTGTGTGTGTTGCCACCTCACCCTGAGGAGCGCGGCTGAGCGTCAGCTCAGGCGCGCGTCTCGAAGGGCGAGGTCGCGGGACGGCTGCGGCGGGAGGATCGCGTGGCGTCCTATCTGATCAGGCGCTTTCTCCTGATGGTGCTGACGCTGTTCGGCATATCGATCGTGATCTTCACGCTGCTGCGCATCGTGCCCGGCAACATCGCCGACATTCTGTTTTCCTCCGCCGGCATGATCAATCCGGCCGACAAGGCGCAGATCGAGAAAGACCTCGGTCTCGACCAGCCCATCGTCATTCAATACGCGCGGTGGATCGGCGGCCTCCTGCACGGCGACCTCGGCTATTCCTACATCTCGGAGAAGCCCACCCTGCAGGAGCTGGCGCCGCGCCTGCCGATCAGCGCCAAGCTTGCCGGCATGGCGCTCGCCTTCGCGGTGCTGTTCGGCATCCCGCTCGGCGTGATTTCGGCGGTGCGGCAGAACACGCCGCTCGACTATGTGCTGCGCGTGGTCAGCCTCAGCGGGCTCTCGCTGCCGTCGTTCTGGCTCGGCCTCCTGATCCTGATGGTTTGCGTGCAGTATTTCGGCTGGATCCCGATCTACACCGAACCGCCCAAGACATGGTGGGACGAGCTGTTGCTGTTCGCCATTCCGGCGGCAGCGGTCGGCTTCCGCTCCTCCGCGCTGATGATGCGGCTCACCCGCTCGTCCATGCTGGAAGTATTGCGGCAAGACTATATCCGGACGGCGCGCGCGAAAGGCGCGTCCTACGCCAAGGTCAATTTCGTGCATGCGCTGCGCAACGCGGTGCTGCCGATCGTCACCATCGTAGGCATCGAGGCGGCATTCCTGGTCGGCGGGCTGATCGTGACTGAAACCGTGTTCAACATCCCGGGCGTCGCACGCTTCCTGGTCGAGGCGATCCGCTCGCGCGACTACCCGATCGTGCAGAACTTGGTGATGTTCATCGCGGTCTGCGTGGTGTCGATCAATTTCCTGATCGACATGGCCTACCTCGCGCTCGACCCGCGCATTGCGTACGAGAAATAAATGGCGGCGATCGATCCAGTCGCAGATGATGCGCGGGTACACCGCGAAACCCGGCTCGCGGCCGTCTGGTACTTCACGCGCCGCTATCCGCTCGGCGCGGCGGGCGCGGTGATCGTGGTGATGTTCGTGCTGATGGCGCTGTTGGCGCCCTGGATCACCCAGTTCGACCCGACGCTGACCAACCCGCGCGTCTCGCTCGCGGCGCCCGGCGGCGCGCATCCGCTCGGCGCCGACTTCATGGGCCGCGACATGTGGAGCCGCATCGTCTACGGCGCGCGCATTTCCCTCGCCGTCGGCATCGGCTCGACCGGGCTCGGCTGCCTGTTCGGCGTCACTATCGGGCTCACCTCGGGCTATTTCGGCGGCTGGTACGATCTCCTCGTGCAGCGCGTGATGGACATGATGCAGTCGCTGCCGCTGCTGGTGATGGCTCTGGTGATGACCGCGGCGCTCGGGCCATCGCTGGAAAACACCATCATCGCGATCTCGATCCCGCTGGTGCCGACGGTCGCGCGCGTGATCCGCTCCAACACGCTGATGCTGCGCGAGATGCCGTTCGTCGAGGCCTCGCGCGCCGTCGGCATGAACGAGTTCGCGATCGCGATCCGCCACGTGCTGCCGAACACGCTGGCGCCGCTGATCGTGCTCGCGACCGCGCAGCTTGGCTCCACCATCCTGGTCGAGGCGGCGCTCTCGTTCCTCGGCCTCGGCGTGCCGGAGCCGCATCCCTCCTGGGGACGCATGCTGTCGGAGTCGGCGGCCGAATATGTGCGCGTCGCGCCGTGGCTGGTGATCTTCCCCGGCGCTGCGATTTCGCTCGCGGTGTTCGGCACCAACCTGCTCGGCGATGCGCTGCGCGACATCCTCGACCCGCGCCAGCGCGACTGATGCTGCAGACCAGACCCGCCGGGACGGAAACAGCGATCTTGCTCGATGTCGCGGACCTGCGCACCTATTTCTTCCTGCGCCACGGCACCCTGAAGGCGGTCGACGGCGTGAGCTTTCAGCTCAAGCCGCACGAGACGCTCGCGATCGTCGGCGAGTCGGGCTGTGGCAAGTCGATGACCGCGCTCTCGCTGATGCGACTGATCCCGGAACCGCCGGGGAAGATCGTCGCCGGATCGGTGATGCTCGACGGCACCGACCTGGTGACGCTCGACGAGCCCGCGATGCGCAAGGTGCGCGGTAAAGACATCTCGATGATCTTCCAGGAGCCGATGACGTCGCTCAATCCGGTGATGACGGTCGGCAACCAGATCGCCGAGGCGCTGCTGCTGCACGAGGGGCTCTCCCGAAGTGAGGCGCTCAAGCGCGCGGTCGAGATCCTCAAGCTGGTGCGCATGCCGGAAGCCGAGCAGCGGCTCAAGGAATACCCGCATCAGCTCTCCGGCGGCATGCGCCAGCGCGTGATGATCGCGATGGCGCTCGCCTGCAATCCGAAAGTGCTGATCGCCGACGAGCCGACCACCGCGCTCGACGTGACCATCCAGGCGCAGATCCTCGACATCATCCTCGACCTGCAGAAGAAACTCGGCACCGCCGTGATCCTGATCACGCACGACCTTGGCGTGGTGGCGGAAACCGCGCAGCGCGTGATCGTGATGTATGCGGGCAAGAAGGTGGAGGAAGCGCCGGTCGGCGAACTGTTCGCGCGGCCGCTGCATCCCTATACGCACGGCCTGATGGCCTCGATCCCGCGGCTCGATCTCTTGCGCGGCGAAGGGGACGTGAGGAAGCGGCGCCTGGAGGAGATTCCCGGCATCGTGCCGGCGCTCACCAACCTGCCGCCCGGCTGCCCGTTCGCACCGCGCTGCCCGCACGCGATCGATATCTGCCGGCGAGAGTTTCCGCCCTACGAGGAGAAGCAGCCCGGCCATTGGGCGGCCTGCTGGCGTAGCCGAGAAATCTACGGAGCCGCGCATGCCTGACGCGCGCCCGCCGGTGCTCGAGGTCAAGGATCTCAAGAAGCACTTCCCGATCAAGAAGGGCCTGCTGCGCCGCACATCTGGCTACGTCTACGCGGTCGACGGCGTGACGCTTTCAATCCGCCCCGGCGAGACGCTCGCGCTGGTCGGTGAATCCGGCTGCGGCAAGTCTACCGTCGGCCGCACCATCCTGCGCCTGATCGAGCCGACGGCGGGCAGCATCAAGATCAACGGAACCGACATCACGCATCTCTCCAAGGCCGAGCTGCGCCCCTACCGGCGGCAGATGCAGATCATCTTCCAGGACCCGTTCTCCTCGCTCGACCCGCGCATGTCGGCGGGCGACATCGTGGGCGAACCGCTGCGCGTGCACGGCGTCGGCAACAAGCGAGAGCGGCGTGCGCGGGTCGCCGATATCTTCCGCCGCGTCGGCTTGCGCGCCGAGCATGTCGACAACTATCCGCACCAGTTCTCCGGCGGCCAGCGCCAGCGCATCGGCATTGCGCGCGCGCTGGCGCTGGAGCCGAGCCTGATCATCGGTGACGAGCCGGTCTCGGCGCTCGACGTCTCGATCCAGGCGCAGATTCTCAACCTCGTGATGGACCTGCAGGACGAGTTCGGGCTCACCTATCTGTTCATCTCGCACAATCTCGCGGTGGTCGAGCACATCAGCCACCACATCGCCGTGATGTATCTCGGCCGCATCGTCGAATACACCGATAAGAAGACCCTCTTCACCGCGCCGCTACACCCCTACACCGAGTCGCTGCTCGCCGCCGTGCCGGTGCCGGACCCGGCGATCCGGCGCAAAAAGATCGTGCTGCAAGGCGACGTGCCGAGCCCGGTGAAGCCGCCGCCCGGCTGCCATTTCCACACGCGCTGCCCCTATGCGTTCGACCGCTGCAAAGTTGACGACCCTGCCCTGCGCGAAGTGAAGCCCGGACAGTTCGTGGCGTGTCATTTGCGGTGACTCTCGGACCTCATCCTGAGGAGCGCCCGGAGGGCGCGTCTCGAAGGATGGCCGCGGGCTCTGAGCTTGTTGCCATCCTTCGAGACGCCTCGCTACGCTCGGCTCCTCAGGATGAGGTTCCATTGAATGCGCCCTTTCCGCCCCGAAGCTTCCTGCCCCCTCGACGGCATCCGCGTGCTCGACCTGTCGCGGCTGGTCGCCGGCAACATGGTGAGCCTGCAGCTCGCCGATTTCGGCGCCGAGGTGATCAAGATCGAGGACCCGCGCAAGGGCGATCCGCTGCGCGATTGGCGCACCAACGGCATCTCGGTCCACTGGAAGGTCTATGCGCGCAACAAGAAGAGCGTGACGCTGAACCTGCGCGCGGCGGAAGGGCTCGATCTGCTGCGCAGGCTCATCGGCACGGCGCAGGTGTTCATCGAGAACTTCCGCCCCGGCACGCTGGAAGAGATGGGCCTCGGGCCAAAGGTGCTGCTCTCGCTTAACCCGCACCTCATCATCGTACGTGTCTCCGGCTGGGGGCAGGACGGGCCCTATCGCGACAAGCCCGGCTTTGGCAGCCTGGTGGAAGGCATGTCGACGTTTGCGGCGAAGAACGGCTTCGCCGACCGGCCGCCGGTGCTGCCGCCGCTCGCGCTCGCCGACATGATCGCAGGCCTCTACGGCGCGAGCGCCGTGCTGATCGCGTTGCGCGAAATCGAGCAGCGCGGCGGCGCAGGCCAGGTGATCGACCTGCCGCTGCTCGATCCGATCTTCTCGATCCTCGGGCCGGAGGCCGCGCTCTACCAACTCACCAGCAGGATCGAGCCACGCGTCGGCAGCCGGTCGAACAACACCGCGCCGCGCAATGTGTATGAGACGAAAGACGGCCGCTTCATCGCGATCTCGGCCTCGATCCAATCGATGGCGGAGCGGCTCTATCGCGCGATCGGCCGCGCCGATATGATCGCCGATCCACGCTTTCGCACCAACACCGACCGCGTCAAGAACATCGACGAAGCGGAACGCCCGGTCGCCGAGTTCATCAAGGCGCGCACGCTCGCCGAGAATCTTGGCGTTTTCGAGCAGGCCGAGGTCACCGCCGCGCCGGTCTACGAGATCGACCAGTTCATCGCCGACCCGCACGTCAAGGCGCGCGAGATCGTCACCGAATTGCCGGACCCCGAGATGGGGAGCGTGCCGATGCATCATGTGGTGCCGCGCCTCTCCGGCACGCCCGGCGAAATCCGCACCCCCGCGCCCGCGCTCGGCGAGCACAATGACGCTATTCTCGGCGCGCTTGGCTTTGACGCCGAAGCGCTCGCCGATTTGCGCAAACGGAAGGTCATATGAGGAAGTTCCCGGTCTGGCGCTCGCTGCTCTACGTGCCGGCCAACGTGCCGCGCTTCATCGATGGCGCGCACAGGCGCGGCGCCGACGGCATCATCCTCGATCTGGAGGACTCCGTTCCGATCGCCGAACGCCCGGCCGCGCGGCGCGATCTTGCCGCGACCGCCGAGAACGTGGCGCGCGGTGGCGCCGACGTGCTGGTGCGCATCAACCGGCCATGGCGGCAGACCATGCTCGACCTCGAGGCGGCCATCATGCCGCGCGTTGCGGCACTCAAGGTTACCAAGGTGGACAGCGCGGATCACATCCGCATGGTCGCCGAGGTGGTGAGCGAGCTCGAGGCCGAGCGCGGCATGGCGGCCGGCCACACGAAATTCATCGCGATGATCGAGACGGCCGACGCCTTCTTCCGCATGCCGGAGATCGCCAAGGCGAGCGAGCGCATTGTCGCGCTCACCCTCGGCGGCGAAGATTTCGCGCTCTCGGTCGGCATGCTGCCGACCGCCGAAGGGCTGTTCATGCCGAAGCAGCAGCTTGCGATCGCGGCACGCGCCGCCGGCGTTCTGCCGCTCGGCTTCATCGGCACGGTCGCGGACTACAAGGATCTCGACGCGTTCCGCGAGACGGTACGGCGCTCGCGCCGGCTCGGCTTTCGCGGCGCCTCGGTGATCCATCCGGCGCAAATCCCGATCCTCAACGAGGAGTTCGCGCCCCCGGCCGCGGATATCGCTTCCGCGCGCAAGATCGTCGCCGCCTACGAGGAAGCGGTCGCCGCAGGCCGCGGCTCGATCTCGGTCGACGGCAAGATGATCGACGTGCCGGTCGTCCTGCGCGCGCAGGAGGTGCTGGCGATTCATGAGGCGATCAAGGAACGCGAGGCGAGAAAAGCAACATGAACGCCCTCCCCGAATACGAACTCTTCGCCATCCGCTATGCGACGCGCGAGGCGCGGCGCGCGGATCATTTCATCGGCGGCGATCCGCACGACGGGCCGATGCCGATGGACTACTTCGTGTGGGTGGCAAAGAGCGCGGAGCGCGCCTTCGTCATCGACTGCGGCTTCACCGAGGAGACGGCGAAAAAGCGCAAGCGCACCTTCCTGCGCGATCCGATCGATGCCCTGAAGCTCGTCGGCGTCGACGCCGGCACCGCGCAGGACGTGATCCTCACCCACCTGCACTATGACCACGTCGGCGGATTCAATCGTTTCCCGAAGGCAAAATTCCACCTGCAGGAGCCCGAGATCCACTACGCGACCGGCCGCTACATGCAGTATCACCGCCTCGCGCACTCCTTCGAAGTGGAGGACATCGTCGGTGTGGTGCGACTCAACTTCGCGCACCGCGTGGTCTTCCACAATGGCGGCGCCGAGCTTGCGCCCGGCATCACGCTGCACCCGGTCGGCGGCCACTCGATGGGCCTGCAGTTCGTGAAGGTGCATACCCGGCGCGGCTGGGTTGTGGTCGCCTCCGACACCACGCACTACTACGAGAACATGATGACCGGCCGGCCCTTCACCACGGCGTTTCACATCGGGCTGATGCTGGAGGCCTACGACACGCTGCGGAGAGAGGCGCCGAGCCCGCAGCACATCGTGCCCGGCCACGACCCCAAGGTGATGCAGTTCTATCCGCCGCCCTCGCCGGAGCTCGCCGGCATCGTGGTGCGGCTCGATGTCACGCCGGAGGATGCGGAGCTGAGCAAGATTACGGAGCGGCGGTGAACTCCGGCCGCCATCCCGGAAGCCGCCGCAGGCGGCTATCCCGGATCCATAACCACAACCGGTGCGATATAGCGAGGACGGTGTTTACTGGATCCCGGCTCTCGTCATAGCGCGTCGCAGACGCGCGTAAACGCGCTTGAGGCTCGGCCGGGATGACGCTCTGAGAGTGTGGCAAACCTCACAACACCGATGCTAGGCTTGCGCGACTGCTTTCGAGGGGAGAAAAACAAATGCAATCGCTGAACCGCCGCCGTTTCCTGGCTTCCACCGCGCTTGGCGCCGCCACACTGGCTGCGCCCGCCGTGCTGCGCGCGCAGGGCGCCCCGATCAAGGTCGGCATCCTGCAGCCGACCTCCGGCGCCATGTCGTACTCGGGCCAGCAAGGCCGCATCGGCGCAACGCTCGCGCTCGAGGAGATCAACGCGGCCGGCATCAAGTCGCTCGGCGGCGCCAAGATCGAGCCGGTGTTCGGCGACGCGCAATCGACGCCGGATGGCGGCAACGCCGAGGTCGAGAAGATGAACGGGGCCGGCTGCGCGGCAGTCGTCGGCGGCTACGTGTCGTCGATCTGCCTTGCGGCGAGCCAGACAGCGGCGCGCTACGACCTGCCCTATATCGTGGACGTTGGCGTCGCGGATTCGATCGTGACGCGCGGCTTGAAGAACACGTTCCGCCTGGGACCCGGCTTTGGCATCATCGCCAAGACCGCCATCGACAACCTGATCACGCTCAACAACGCCGCCAACGCGGTGGCCAAGAACGTGATGATCGTGCACGAGGATTCGGCATTCGGCTCCGGCCTCGCGGGCCTGCTCAACAAGCAGCTTCCCGAGAAGGGTTTCGAGATTATCGAGACGATCCCGCATCCGACCCCGACGCGCGATTTCAACAACGTCGTGACCAAGATCCGCGCCGCGCGGCCGGATCTCGTGATTCCGGCGAACTACTACAACGAATACGTCCTGCTCGCGCGCACCATGCAGCAGCAGAAGGTGCGCCCGAAGGCGATCTACTCGATCCTCGGCGGCGCCGCCTCCTCGTACAAATTCGTGAAGGAATTCCCCGAGGCCGCCCAGTACATCATGGACTGCAATCACTGGTTCGATCCGAAGAATCCGAAGGCGCTCGACTTGAAGAAGAAGGTCGAGGCGAAGGGCGAGTTCTACACCTACGAGGTCTACATGAATTATTCGGCGGTGCTCCTGCTCGCCGACGCGCTGGAGCGCGCCGCAAGCGCGGACCGTCCGAAGATCATCGCGGCGCTGGAGAGCTCGACCTTCTCGGGCCACGTGATGCCCTACGGGCCGACCAAGTTCGTCAACGGCCAGAACCAAGGGGCGGCGCCGGTCAACACGCAGGTGCTCGGCAACGACATCCAGGTGATCTTCCCGGCGCAGTTTGCTTCGGCGAAGCCGGTGTTCCCGATGCCGGCTTAGCTCCGCATGTGAGTTGACGGTGGCTGTTGCCACGCGGGTGGTGAGCTCCCCTCCCCCTTGCGGGGAGGGGTTGGGGGTGGGGGTCCGGTGGCGCGCAATCTGTTCGACCTCCCTCCCCAGCCCTCCCCCTCAAGGGGGGAGGGAGCAGACCGAGTACGCGGTTCGGTCTGACCATGCTCTCCCCCATCATCCTCGTCCCCGCGGTCCTCAACGGGCTGCTCACCGGCGCGGTCTATGCGCTGGTCGCGCTCGGTCTCACCCTGATCTACGGCGTGCTGCACATCATCAACTTCGCGCACGGCGCGTTGCTCACGGTGGCGATGTTCGCGGCGTTCTTCGCCTACAAGCTGCTCGGTCTCGATCCGTATCTCGCGGCGCTCGGTCTCACGCCGCTGTTCTTCTGCCTCGGCTACGCGCTGCAGCGCTTCGTCATCGGCCCGGCCGCGCATGGCGAGGACCGCAACATCCTGCTGGTGACGCTCGGGCTCGCGGTCGTGATCGAGAACGCGCTGCTCTATGCGTTCCGTGCCGACACGCGCACGGTGAACCTTCCTTACGGCTTCAATGTCATCGAGGTCGGCCCCGCGTTCCTGAGCGTACCGCGCGTCATCGGTTTCTGCGTCGTGATCGCGGTCGCGGCCGCGCTCTACCTGCTGATGCGCTTCACCGACACCGGCAAGGCGATCCGCGCGGTCGCCAAGGAAAAGCTCGGCGCGGAGCTCTCCGGCATCGACGTCGCGCACATCTACGCGGTGACCTTCGGGCTCGGCACAGCCTGCCTCGCGGTCGCGGCGTGCCTCCTCTTGCCGACCTACTACGTCAATCCGCACGCCGGCAATGCCTTCGTGCTGATCGCCTTCACCATCGTGGTGCTCGGCGGCATGGGCTCGGTCGCGGGCGCGCTGGTCGGCGGGCTGATCATCGGCGTGGTGGAAAGCCTGTGCGGGCTCTACCTCGGTGAATCGCTCGGCCAGATCGGCATCTTCGTGATCTTCATCCTGGTGCTGCTGTTCCGCCCGACCGGCCTGTTCGGAGAGCGCGCGTGAAGCGCTACGGCATCATCGCGCTCGTCGTCGCGCTGCTCGCCTGCGTGCCGCTGATTACTTCATCCAATGTCGTGCTGAACTTCCTGGTGGTGGCGCTGCTGATCGCGCTGGTCGGCCAGGGCTGGAACGTGCTCGGCGGCTATGGCGGGCAATACTCGTTCGGCCACGCGGCGTTCTTCGGCACCGCCGCCTACACCACCGGCATCCTGCAACTGCGCTACGGCGTCAACGCGTGGGCCGGCCTCGTCATCGGCATCGCGGCGGGCGCGCTGGTCGGCGCCGTCACCGGCGCGCTCTCGTTTCGCTCCGGGCTACGCGGCTCCTACTTCGCACTCGTGACACTGGCCTTCGCCGAAGTGCTGCGCATCATCGCGAGCGTCGCGCCGATCACCGGCGCCGGCGTCGGCACGCTGGTGAAGCTCGACCTGCGCTGGGAAGCCTTCCAGTTCCAGAGCCGCGCGCCGTTCTACTGGATCATCCTGGCGTTCGTCGCAATTTCGCTGCTCATCGTTCAACGCCTCGAAACAAGCCGTTTCGGCGCCTATCTTGTCGCCATTCGCGAGAACGAGGATGCCGCCAGGGCCGCCGGCATCGACGTCTTCCGCGTGAAGCTCGCCGCGATGACACTCTCGGCCGCGATCACGGCGGCGGGCGGCTGTTTCTACGCACAGTATTTCCTCTTCCTCGATGCCGGCATCGCCTACGGGCCGTGGATCTCGGTCGACGCCCTGCTCGCCCCGATCATCGGCGGCATCGGCACGGTGTTCGGACCGCTGCTCGGCGCGCTGGTGGTCAAGACGCTGGGCGAGGTCACCAAACACCTGATCGGCGACGCGCCCGGACTCGATCTCGTGATCTTCGGCTGCGTGCTGATTCTCGTGGTGGCCTTCGCGCCGCGCGGCATTGCGGGACTTTTGAGGCGGCGCACATGAGCGGCGAGATGCTGCGCGTCGAAAACGTCTCGCGCCGCTTCGGCGGCCTGCTCGCGCTCGACCGTGCCTCGCTCATCGCCGAGGACGGCCAGATCGTTGCGCTGGTGGGCCCGAACGGCGCCGGCAAGACGACGCTGTTTTCCATCGTCACGGGATTTCTAAGCCCCAGCGACGGCCGCGTGTTCTACCGCGGCGACGAGATCACCAACCTCGCGCCGCACCTGCTGGCGCGGCGCGGCATTGCGCGCACCTTCCAGATCGCGCAGCCGTTCGCGGGTCTGACGGTGCGCGAGAACATTGCGGTCGGCGCGCATCTGCACCATGCGGCGCGCGCGAAAGCGCTCGCGGCGGCTGAAGCCGTTGCGCAGGAAGTCGGCCTTGGCGCCATGCTCGATCAGTCCGCCGCAAACCTCACGGTCGCGGGGCGCAAGCGGCTCGAGCTTGCGCGCGCTCTGGCGATCGAACCGAAGCTCTTGCTGCTCGACGAGGTGCTGGCCGGCCTCAATCCGTCCGAGGTGCGCGACATGGTGCCGGTGATCCAGGCGATCCGCGCACGCGGCATCACCATCGTGTTGATCGAGCATGTGATGCAGGCAGTGATGAGCCTGGCCGAACAGGTGTTCGTGCTCGCCGAAGGCCGCATCATCGCGATGGGGCCGCCGGATGCCATCGCCGCCGACGCGCGGGTGATCGAGGCTTATCTTGGCCATGGCGCGGCCGAGCGGATGCGCGGGACGGCGCATGGCTGAACTCCTCGCCATCTCGGGCCTGCACGCCGGCTATGGCGCGACCGAGATCCTGCGCGGCATCGACCTCGCGGTGAACGAGGGCGAGATCGTCGCGGTGCTCGGCTCGAACGGCGCAGGCAAATCCACACTCAATCGCACAATCTCCGGCACGCTGCGGCCGCGGCGCGGCACGATCCGCTTCGGCGGCGCGCCAATCGAGCGCGCAAAGCCCTCGGCGATTGTCGCGCGGGGCCTGATCCATGTCCCGGAAGGGCGGCGCATCTTCCCCAATATGAGCGTCTCCGAAAACCTCGATCTCGGCTGCTACCGCCGGGCGCGCAAGCAACGCACGGCAAACCGCGAGCGGGTGTTTTCGATCTTCCCGATACTCGACGCCCGTCAGAAGCAGAGCGCCGGGACGCTCTCGGGCGGCGAGCAGCAGATGCTCGCGATCGGGCGCGGGCTGATGGCCGAGCCGAGGCTGCTCATCCTCGACGAGCCCTCGCTTGGACTTTCCCCGCTGCTGGTCGAGCAGTTGTTCGCGCTGATCAAGCGCATCAACGCGGAGGGCATTGCGCTGCTCCTGGTGGAGCAGAACGTGGTGCAGAGCCTGGAGGTCGCAAGCCGCGCCTATGTGCTCGACAATGGCGCGATTGTACTGCAGGGAAGCGCCGCGGAGGTGCGCGACGACCCCAACCTGAAGCGCGCCTATCTCGGAATGTGAATGAAAGCGCTCGATCCCGTCACGCTCGCGGTGCTCAACGGCCGCCTCGTCCAGATCGCCGACGAGATGGACGCAACGCTCTACCGCTCGGCGTTCAATCCGATCATCGCGGAGGCGCACGACGCCTGCCACGGGCTCTATCACGCCGAGACCGGCGCGACCTTGGTGCAAGGCACCTCGGGCCTGCCGATCTTCGTCGGCGCCATGGCCTTCGCCGTGAAAGCCGTGATCGACAAGGTGGCACGCGACGGCGGGCTGGAGGCCGGCGACACTTATCTGTTCAACGACCCTTACGACGGCGGCACGCATTTGAACGACGTGCGCCTCGTGCGCCCGCTGATGCGGGCTGGCCGTGTGTTCGCGTGGCTCGCCTCGGTCGGCCACTGGCTCGACGTCGGCGGCAACGTGCCGGGCAATTTCAACGCCAAGGCCACCGAAAGCTTTCAGGAGGGGTTTCGCATTCCGCCGGTGAAGCTCATCCGCGGCGGCATCATCCAGCAGGACATCATCGATATCCTCGCGGCGAACTCGCGCGTGCCGCAATCGAACTGGGGCGATCTCAACGGCCAGCTCAATGCGCTCGACCTCGGCGAGCTGCGGCTTACCGCGCTGCTCGACGAACACGGCGACGAGACGATTCATGCGGCGCTCGCGGCGCTGTCGCAGCGCGCCGAAGCGTTGATGCGCGCGAATATCGCGGCGCTTCCCGACGGCACATACACCTGCGACGACTTTCTCGACAACGACGGCGTCACCGACCGGCCGCTGAAGATCGCGCTCGATCTCACGATCGCGGGCGACCGCATGACGCTCGACTTCTCGCGCTCGGCGCCGCCCTGCGACGGGCCGCTCAACATCGCACGTTCGACCACGGTCGCGTGCTGCTACGTGGCGCTCAAGCACCTGTTCACCGACGTGCCCGCCAACGCCGGCTGCCTTGCGCCGATCGCGTTCGTCATTCCCGACACGACGCTGCTCGGCGTCTCGGCGCCGCGCCCGGTCGGCGGCTACACCGAGACCATCCTTCGCGTGATCGACACGATCTTCGGCGCGTTCGCGAAAGCCGCGCCGGAGCGCGCCAACGGCAGCCCGTTCGCCACCATCAACGCGCTATCGCTTAGCGGTTGGCGCGAGCACGGGCGGCGCTGGGTGATGTTCTGCTTCTTCGGCGGCGGGCTCGGCGGCAATCCGGAAGGCGACGGGCTCAACCACGGCAACAATCCGATCTCGACCGCCACCATTCCACCGCTGGAGATTCTCGAGGCGCTCTATCCGGTGATGTTCACGCAATGGGCGCTGCGGCCGGACTCGGGCGGACCGGGCAAGCATCGCGGCGGGCTGGGCGCGATCTACGAAATCGAGGCGCTGGCCGATGGCGGGGCGGAAGTATTTCTGCTCGGCGAGCGCGGCAAGTATCCGCCACCCGGCGCGAACGGCGGCGGAAGCGCGGCGCTCAACCGCTTCATCTATGAAACGGACGCCGGCGAGAAGACACCGCCGCTCGTTTCCAAGGTGACCGACATCAAGATCAGACGCGGCCAGAAGGTGCGGCTGGAAACGCCGGGCGGCGGCGGCTTCGGCGATCCCAAAGAGCGCGATCCGGCGCGCATCGCACGCGACGTGCGGCTCGGCTACGTGACGGCGGACGCCGCGCGGCGCGACTATGGCTACGAGGGCGCTGCCGAGGGCAGCGCGCTGGCCGACGCATGAGCGTGATC